>JALOSG010000020.1 GCA_025458665.1 Serpentinimonas sp. | reverse complement strand
TGGACATTCCCGGCATTCACTTCCGCAAGGAATACAAGCGCCAGTACCCCGAAGGCGAGGCAGCCGCGCACGTGGTGGGCTTCACCAATGTGGAGGACATTGGGCAGGAGGGTGTGGAGCTGGCCTTCAACGACAAGCTCTCGGGCACCAACGGTTCGCGCCGCGTCATCCGCGACCGTCTGGGCCGGGTGGTGGAGGATGTGCGCGATGTGATCCCCCCGGTGGACGGCAAGGACCTGCAGCTCTCCATCGACAGCAAGATCCAGTTCTTCGCCTACGAAAAGCTGCGCGAGGCAGTGCAGACGCAAAAGGCGCGTGCCGGCAGCGTGGTGGTGCTCGATGCACGCACTGGCGAGGTGCTGGCCCTGGCCAACTACCCCAGCTTCAACCCCAACCAGCGGCGCGGCCTGACCGGAGAACAGTTGCGCAACCGCGTGCTCACCGACAGCTTCGAGCCTGGCTCCACCGTCAAGCCTTTCATCGCCGCATTGGCTTTGCAGAAGGGGCTGGTACGCCCTGATACGCGCATAGAAACCGCGCCGGGCCGCATCCGCATTGGCAACGCCACCATTTCCGACGTGCGTGCCCACGACGTGCTCACCGTGAGCGAGGTGATCCAGAAATCCAGCAACGTGGGCACCGTGAAAATGGCCATGCAGATGCAGCCGCGCGACATGTGGGAAACCTATGCGCAGCTGGGTCTGGGCCAGAAGCCGCAGCTGCCTTTCCCCGGTGCCGTGCCGGGGCGCCTGCGGGCCTACAACACCTGGCGCCCCATCGAGCAGGCCACCATGAGCTACGGCTACGGCGTGGCGGCTTCGCTGTTCCAGCTGGCGCAGGCCTACACGGTGTTTGCCCGCGATGGCCAGCTCATTCCGGTCACGCTGCTCAAGACGCAACAGCCTGCGCAAGGCGTGCAGGTGTTCCAGCCGCAGCACGCCCTTGCCGTGCGCCAGATGCTGCACCTGGCGGCCATGCCCGGTGGCGTGGGCACCCGCGCCCAGACCGTGGGCTACTCCGTGGCGGGTAAAACGGGTACGGCGCGCAAACAGGAAGGCAAAGGCTACGCCGAGAAGAAGTACCGCAGCTTCTACGTGGGCCTGGCCCCGGTGGACATGCCCCGCATCGTGGTAGCTGTCATGGTGGACGAGCCCAACAATGGCGAGTTTTTTGGCGGTCAGGTGGCGGCTCCAGTCTTCAGCGCCACGGTGCAGCAGACGCTGCGCATTCTGGGTGTGCAGCCAGACATCAATGTGAAGCCGCAGATCGTGGCCGAAGCGGTGGAGGAGTCGTTCTGATGGCGCCCGTGCTCCTCACCCGCCTGAGTGATGTGGCCCAGTGGCTGCGCGGGCGTACGGCGCGCGAGCTGGTGGCCGACCACCGCGCCGTGCAGCCTGGCGACGCCTTCGTGGCGTGGCGCGGCGTGCACAGCGATGCGCGCGAGAAAGTGGCCGCCGCCCTGGCCGCAGGGGCCGTGGCCTGCGTGGTGGAACGTGAGGGCATGGAAGATTTCGAAGCCGCGTGGGCGGGCTTGCACGACCGCATCGTAGCCGTCAGCAACCTCAGGCTGGTGGCCGGTGAACTGGCCAGCCTGTTCTACAGCGAACCGTCGCACAGCCTGCGCGTGGTGGCCATTACGGGCACCAATGGGAAAACATCCACCGCCTGGTGGACCGCCCAGTGGCTCAGCGCGGCCGACTGCCCCGCCGCCATGGTGGGTACGCTGGGCATAGGACGCCCAGGTGCTGCCCTGGCCAGTTCAGGGCTCACCACGCCCGACGCCATCACGCTGCAAAAGCACCTGCGCCGCCAGCTCGACCTCGGCGCGCGCGCTGCCGTGCTCGAAGCCTCATCGATAGGGCTGGAAGAAGGGCGCATGGCGGGCTGCCGCGTGCAGACGGCTGTGTTCACCAACCTGACCCAGGACCACCTGGACTACCACGGCACCATGGAGGCTTACTGGGCCGCCAAGAAAAAGCTGTTCGCCTGGCCCGGGCTGCAGGCTGCCGTGGTGAACATCGACGACCCCTACGGCGCTGCGCTGGCCACCGAGCTGCAGCACAACCTGGTGGCCGGCGTGGATGTGTGGACGGTGTCCTGCCGCCAGCTGGCACGCCTCATGGTGGGGCGCACCGAGCCCACCCCCGAAGGCCTGCACTTCGAGGTGCTGGAGGACGAACTGGGTACCGGCCGCACGCCTGCCAAGGGCGTAGGCCGCTGGGCGCAAACCTTCCAGCTGCCCTTCACGGGCCAGTACAACCTCTACAACCTGCTGTGCGCGCTGGCGGTGTTGCGCGCCCACGGCATATCCATGGCCGATGCCGCCCGCACCAGCGGCCTGCTGACCGCCGTGCCGGGCCGCCTGCAGCCTGTGGAAGGTGCAGCGCCTGGGCTGCCGCGGGTGCTGGTGGACTACGCCCACACCCCCGACGCGCTGGACAAGGCGCTGGGCGCCTTGCGTGGCCTGGCCAGCCTGCGCGGTGGGCAGCTGGTCTGCGTGGTGGGTTGCGGCGGTGACCGCGATGCCGGCAAACGCCCGCAAATGGCTGCCGTGGCCGAGGCTGCAGCCGATGTGGTGGTGCTCACCAGCGACAACCCCCGCAGCGAAGACCCGCTGACCATACTGGCGCAGATGAAGGCCGGCCTCGCCAGGCCCCATGCGGCTTCAGTGATCCCGGACCGCGCCGCAGCCATTGCGCAGGCGATTGCGCAGGCCGGCCCCAACGATGTGGTGCTGCTGGCCGGCAAGGGCCACGAGGACTACCAGGAAGTGGGCGGTGTGCGGCATCCGTTCTCCGATGCGCAGCAGGCCGGTGCCGCGCTGCGCCAGCGGCTGGCCTTGCAGCAGGGAGCCCGGGCATGAGCGAAACAGGCGAAATGCGGGAACTGCGCAACACCCCCTGCACCCTGGCCCAGTGTCTGGCCACGCTGGCCGACCTGCCTGGTGCCCTGGTGCAGGCCCCCCAGTTGCAGGCTGCAGCCATACAGCGCGTGCACAGCGACACCCGCAGCCTGCAGCCCGGTGATCTGTTCGTGGCACTGCGCGGGGAGCGTTTCGATGCGCACAGCTTTCTGGCGCAGGCACGCAATGCGGGGGCCGTGGCTGCGCTGGCCGAGCATGGCCTGGAGACAGCGGGCCTGCCCGGCGTGGAAGTGCCCGACAGCCGCGTGGCGCTGGGCGAATTCGCGCGCCGCTGGCGCAGCCAGTTCCAGCTGCCGCTGGTGGCCATCACCGGCAGCAACGGCAAGACCACCGTCACACAGATGGTGGCGTCCATCCTGCGCGCCAGCGTGGCTCCGCACGCCGACGCTGCGCTGGCCACAGCCGGCAACTTCAACAACGACATTGGTGTGCCGCTCACGCTGCTGCGCCTGCGCAGCGAACACCGCTGCGCTGTGGTGGAGCTGGGCATGAACCACCCCGGTGAAATTGCCGGCCTGGCGCGCATGGCCCAGCCTACCGTGGCGCTGGTGAACAACGCTCAGCGCGAACACCAGGAATTCATGGCCACCGTGGAAGCTGTGGCGCGGGAGAACGCCAGCTGCTTCGCGGCCTTGCAGCCGGGCGGTTGCGCGGTGTTCCCGGCCAACGATGCGTACACCACGCTGTGGCAAGGCATGGCTACCGAGGGGCGCGCCGACGTTCGCGTTCTCACCTTTGGCTGGCTACCGGAGGCGGGCGTTCCCCACGCATCCGCCGCCATGCAGCCCGATGTGGCAGGCAGTGCCGCATGGCAGGGCAGCCACTGGCTGGTGCAGCTGCACACGCCGCTGGGCCAGACCACCCTGAAGCTGCAAGTGGCCGGCCGCCATAACGTGCTCAACGCCCTGGCCGCTGCCGCCTGCGCGGTGGCTGCTGGCATACCGCTGCAGGCCATACGCCAGGGCCTGCAGGACTTCCAGCCTGTAGCCGGGCGTTCCCGGACGCTGGCACTGCCGTGGCCCGGGTTGCCGCAGCCTGCCACCCTGGTGGACGACAGCTACAACGCCAACCCCGACTCGGTGCGCGCCGCCATCGACCTGCTGGCCGAACTGCCTGCGCCCCAGTTGCTGGTGCTGGGCGATATGGGCGAGGTGGGCGAGCAGGGTCTGGCCTTCCACGAGGAAGTGCTGCGCCATGCGGTGGAGCGTGGTGTGGCGCAGGTGTGCATCACCGGCAGCTGGATGTTGCAGGCCGCACCTCTGGTGCACAGCACTGCGGGTACCGCCATCCACGCCTTCCCCGATGTGCCCGCGCTGCAAGCCGCTGTGCTGCAAGCCGCCCCGCATAGGGCCAGTGTGCTGGTGAAAGGCTCGCGCTTCATGCGCATGGAGCGCGTCAGCCAGGCGCTGCAGGAGGCCAGCGCTTCTGCGCTGACCAGCACGTCCAACCACAAGAACGACCCCGAGGAGACTCCCACCCATGCTGCCTAGTCTGGCCCTCTGGCTGCAGGGGCTCAGCCCTGAGCTCGGATTCCTGCGGGTGTTCCAGTACCTCACTTTCCGCGCCGTCATGGCCGCCATGACGGCCCTGCTGGTGGGGCTGGCCGTGGGTCCCATGTTCATCCGCAAGCTGGCCGAACTCAAGATCGGTCAGCCCATACGCGACTATGGCGTGCAGGCCCACATGAGCAAAAGCGGTACACCGACCATGGGGGGTGTGCTGATTCTGTTTGCCATCGCGGTGGCGACTTTGCTGTGGTTCGACTGGACCAACCGCTTCGTCTGGATCGTGCTGCTGGTGACGCTGGGTTTTGGCGCCATAGGCTGGGTGGACGACTGGCGCAAGGTGGTGCGCAAAGACCCCGAGGGCATGCGCTCGCGCGAGAAATACTTCTGGCAATCCGTCATCGGGCTGCTGGCGGCGTTCCTGCTGGTGTTTGCCATATCGGGCAGTTCCAACCAGCGCGTGTTCGAGCTCTTCCTCACCTGGGTGCAGTCGGGCTTCACGGTGGACTTGCCCGAGCAGGCAGGCCTCATGGTGCCCTTCTTCAAGGAAGTGAGCTACCCGCTGGGGGTGTTGGGCTTCGTCATCCTCACCTACCTCGTCATCGTGGGTTCCAGCAATGCCGTAAACCTCACCGACGGGCTCGATGGCCTGGCCATCATGCCGGTCGTCATGGTGGGCTCGGCGCTCGGCATATTCGCCTACGCCACTGGCAATGCGGTGTTTGCACGCTACCTGCTCATTCCGCACATCCCGGGGGCTGGGGAACTGCTCATCTTCTGCGCGGCCATGGCCGGAGCAGGGCTGGCTTTCCTGTGGTTCAACGCCTACCCGGCGCAGGTGTTCATGGGCGATGTGGGCGCGCTCGCGCTGGGTGGCGCGCTGGGCACCATCGCCGTGATTGCGCGGCAGGAAATCGTGCTGGCCATCATGGGCGGCATCTTCGTGGCCGAGGCCGTATCGGTCATGTTGCAAGTCATGTATTTCAAGTACACCAAGCGCCGTTTTGGCGAGGGGCGCAGGCTCTTTCGCATGGCCCCGCTGCACCACCACTTCGAGAAAACCGGCTGGCGCGAGACGCAGGTGGTGGTGCGCTTCTGGATCATCACCATGCTGCTTTGCCTCATTGGTCTGTCCACCCTGAAGCTGCGCTGACACGCACCACCGAAGCCTGAACCCGAACCCCTCCCATGACCGCCTTGCCCCACTTCCTCCCGCTGCTGCAGGACCGCCCCGTGCTGGTGCTGGGTCTGGGTGCGTCCGGGCTGGCCATGGCCGATTGGTGCGGCCGCGCCGGTGCCCGCGTGACGGTGGCAGACAACCGCGCAGCACCGCCGCAGGCTTCGGCGCTGGCACAGCGTTGCCCACAGGCCGAGGTGCTGCACTCCGACTTTGGTCTGGCGCTTTTCCAGCAACGCCCCTGGGCCATGGTGTGCTGCAGCCCTGGCCTGGCACCGCACCAGACCGAAGGCGTGGTGCAGGCGGCACGCGCTGCTGGCGTGGCGGTAGTGGGCGAACTGGGACTGTTCGCGCAGGCGCTCAACGTGCTGGCCAAGCCCTGGACCAGCGAAGAGCCGCGCGATCCGGGCACGCCCGAGCCCGAACCCTACAAACCGGTGGTGCTGGCCATCACCGGTACCAACGGCAAGACCACCGTCACTTCACTCACCCACCAGCTGCTGGAGCGCGCCGGCTGGCAGGTGGCGCTGGCGGGCAACATCGGGCCCAATCTGCTCGATGTGTTGTCGCGGCATCTGGCTGCCTACGCTGCAGGCGAGCCGCTGCCTCAAGCCTGGGTGCTGGAGCTCTCCAGCTTCCAGCTGAATGACGTGCAGGGCTTCAACCCCACAGCGGCCACCGTGCTCAATCTGTCGCAGGACCACCTGGACTGGCACGGCACCTTCGAGTCCTATGCCGCCGCCAAGGGCCACATCTTCGGGCAGAAGGCGCTCATGCTGCTCAACCGCGACGATGCCCACGTCATGGCCTGGCGCCCCCAGCCCACCACGCTGCGCGAAGGCAGCCGCACAAAAACCCTGCCCGGTCGTCCCTACGTCACCTTTGGCGCCGAAGCGCCCACGCGCCACGGCGACTGGGGGCTGGAAACCGTGAACGGCATGTGCTGGCTGGTGCGTGCGCAATCGGTATCGGGCGCCGTGGCGGAAGCCGAGGCTGCCCAGCCGGGCGCTGCCCCATCGCGCCGGCGCGGCAACGCCGAAGACGACGAACTGTTCATGCAGCGCCTCATGCCCGCCGAAGCGCTGCGCATACGTGGCCGCCACAACGCCACCAATGCCCTGGCGGCGCTGGCACTGGCCACCGCCGCCGGTGCACCGCTGGCGCCCATGCTGCACGGCCTGCGCGAATACCGGGGGGAGCCGCACCGCGTGGAGCCGGTGGCCATCGTGAACGAGGTGGAGTACTTCGACGACAGCAAGGGCACCAACGTGGGCGCCACACTGGCCGCCATCAACGGCCTCGGCGCCGAGCGCAAGGTGGTGGTGATTCTGGGTGGCGAGGGCAAAGGCCAGGACTTCAGCCCGCTGGCGCCCGCCGTGGCGCGCCACTGCCGCGCGGTGGTATTGATCGGCAAAGACGGCCCGGCCATTGCGCAGGCACTGCGGGACGGTGGTGCGCAGGTACCGCAACTCAACGCGGGTTCTCTGCCCGAGGCGGTGGAACTGGCCACCGCCCAGGCCCGCCCCGGCGATGCCGTACTGCTGTCTCCCGCCTGCGCCAGCTTCGACATGTTCCGCGACTACCAGCACCGCGCCGAGGTGTTCGTGCAGGCCGTGGCCGCGCGCCAGGAAGCGCAGGGGATGCTGTCATGAGCCGCAACCGCCAGAACGGATCGGGCGCCGCCACGGAGGCCGTTATGGACACGCCCGTGACCGACATTCCCGTGCGCCTGAGCAGCCGCGACTACGCGCGCGGCCGCACACAGGTGGTGCGCGAAATGGGCTTCGACCAGCCCCTCCTGTGGGTGGTGGTGGCGCTGGTGGCGTGGGGTCTGGTGATGGTGTATTCGGCCTCCATCGCCCTGCCCGACAACCCGCGCTTTGCCAATTACGAGCACCACCACTTTCTGCTCCGGCACATCTTTGCCATAGGCGTGGGCGCGGTGGCGGGCTTCGTGGCCTTCCAGATTCCCATGAGCCGCTGGGAGAAGTGGGCACCCTGGATGTTCGGTCTGGCGCTGTTTCTGCTGGTCATTGTGCTCATCCCCTTCATAGGCAAGGGCGTGAACGGCGCGCGCCGCTGGATTCCGCTCGGCATCCTGAACTTCCAGCCCTCGGAAATGGCCAAGTTTGTGGTGTTGCTGTATGCGGCCAACTACATGGTGCGCCGCATGGAAGTGAAGGAGCGCTTCTTCCGCGCAGTCACGCCCATGGCGGTGTCGGTGGGGCTGGTAGGTGTGCTGCTGCTGGCCCAGCCCGACATGGGCGCCTTCATGGTGATTGCCGTGATTGCCATGGGCATCCTGTTCCTGGGCGGTGTGAACGCGCGCATGTTCTTCCTCATTGCCACCGTGGTGGTGGCTGCCTTTGCGCTCATGGTCATGACCAACGACTGGCGGCGCGAGCGCATTTTTGCCTACCTGGACCCATGGAGCGCGCAGTACGCACTGGGTAAGGGCTACCAGCTCACCCACGCGCTCATTGCCTTTGGCCGGGGGCAGATCTTTGGTGTGGGGCTGGGCGGCAGTGTGGAAAAGCTCCACTGGCTCCCGGAAGCCCACACCGACTTCCTGCTTGCCGTCATAGGCGAGGAGTTTGGCCTGGTGGGCGTGCTCACCCTCATTGGCCTGTTCATGTGGCTGGTGCGCCGCATCATCCACATTGGCCGCCAGGCCATTGCGCTCGATCAGGTGTTCGCGGGCCTGGTAGCGCAGGGCGTGGGCATCTGGATCGGCTTCCAGGCTTTCATCAATATCGGCGTGAACCTGGGCGCATTGCCCACCAAAGGCCTCACGCTGCCGCTCATGAGCTACGGCGGCTCGGCCATTCTCATGAACCTCATTGCCATTGCGGTGGTGCTGCGCATAGACCACGAAAACCGCAAGCTCATGCACGGGGGCCGCGTATGAGCAAACCGAAACCCGCTGTGCAACCCCGCGCCCTGATCATGGCAGGCGGTACGGGCGGGCATATTTTTCCTGGCTTGGCTGTGGCAGAGGCCCTGCGCGCGCAGGGCTGGCAGGTGCACTGGCTGGGCGCGCCCGGCAGCATGGAAGAACGGCTGGTGCCGCCGCGCGGCTTCGCCTTCGAGGCGGTGTCCTTTGGCGGCGTACGCGGCAAGGGCGTGGTCACCCTGGCTCTGCTTCCCCTGCGTCTGCTGCGTGCTTTCTGGCAAAGCCTGCAGGTGGTGCGGCGCATCCGCCCGCACGCCGTGCTGGGGCTGGGGGGTTACATCACCTTCCCGGGCGGGATGATGGCTGTGCTGGCTGGCAAGCCCCTGCTGCTGCACGAGCAGAACTCGGTGGCGGGCATGGCCAACAAGGTGCTGGCCGGTGTGGCCGACCGGCTGTTCACCGCTTACCCCGATGCCCTTTCCAAGGCCGAGTGGGTGGGCAACCCGCTGCGCGCCGAGTTCATGCAGCAGCCCGCGCCCGATGAGCGCTTTGAGGGCCGCAGTGGCCCGCTGCGCCTGCTGGTGGTGGGCGGCAGCCTGGGCGCCCAGGCGCTGAACCAGACCGTGCCCAAAGCCCTGGCCCTGATTCCACCCGAAGAGCGCCCTGTGGTCATTCACCAGAGCGGCGAAAAGCAGCTGGAAGCCCTGCAGCAGGCCTACGCCAGCGCGGGGGTGCAGGCCACGCTCACCGCTTTCATTCAAGACACCGCCAGCGCCTACGCGCAGGCCGATCTGGTGATTGCCCGCGCAGGCGCCAGCACCGTGACGGAACTGGCCGCTGTGGGTGCCGCTTCCCTGCTGGTGCCTTTCCCGCACGCGGTGGACGACCACCAGACCCACAACGCCCGCTTCCTGGTGGATGCTGGCGCAGCCTGGCTGGTGCCGCAGAACGAACTGACCCCCGAAGGATTGGCCGACACGCTGCGCCACCTCAACCGCCATGCGCTGCTGGACAAAGCCCGCCGCGCACACGGACAGAAAAAAACTGGTGCCGTAGACGCCATGGTGCAGGCCATGACCGAGGCCGCCCGCGCTCCCCTCGCCAAAGAAACTCAACGTACTGCATGAAGCACGTCATACGCCACATCCATTTCGTCGGCATCGGTGGGGCCGGCATGAGCGGTATTGCCGAGGTGCTCATCAACCAGGGCTACACCATTTCGGGCAGTGACCTGAGCGAGTCCGCCACCACGCGCCGCCTGCAGCAACTCGGCGCCCGCATCCACATCGGGCACGATGCGGCGTTCATCGAGGGCGCCGACTGCATCGTCACCTCCACCGCGGTGAAGGACCACAACCCCGAAGTGGTGGCCGCCCGTGCCAAGCTGGTGCCCGTGGTGCCGCGCGCCATCATGCTGGCCGAACTCATGCGCATGAAGCGCGGCATTGCCATTGCTGGCACGCACGGAAAAACCACCACCACCAGCCTCGTGGCCAGCGTGCTGGCGGCTGGAGAGCTCGACCCCACCTTCGTCATTGGCGGGCGCCTCAACAGCGCCGGCGTGAACGCGCGGCTGGGTTCGGGCGAATACATCGTGGTGGAAGCCGACGAATCCGATGCGTCCTTCCTCAACCTGCTGCCTGTCATGGCTGTGGTCACCAACATCGACGCCGACCACATGGAAACCTACGGCCACGACTTTGGCCGCCTGAAGCAGGCCTTCGTGGACTTCCTGCACCACATGCCTTTCTACGGCTCGGCCATTGTGTGCGTGGACGACGAACACATCCGCAGCCTGCTCAGCGAGATTGCCCGGCCCATTACCACCTACGGCGTGAGCGAAGACGCCCAGGTGCGCGCCCTCGATATCCGTGCGGTCGATGGCCAGATGCACTTTCGCGTGCAGCGCAGGAACGGCGTGCACCTGCCCGACCTGGCCGTGGTGCTGAACCTGCCCGGCCACCACAACGTGCTCAACGCACTGGCGGCCATTGCGGTGGCCGTGGAACTCAACATCCCCGATGCGGCCGTGCTCGATGCGCTGGCGGGCTTCAAGGGCGTGGGCCGGCGCTTCCAGCGCTACGGCGATGTGGCCCTGCCCGCCGGCGGCCACGCCACCCTGGTGGACGACTACGGCCACCACCCGGTGGAGATGGCGGCCACGCTGGCTGCCGCACGCGGCGCCTTCCCGGGCCGCCGGCTGGTGCTGGCTTTCCAGCCCCACCGCTACACCCGCACCCGCGACTGCTTCGAGGACTTTGTGCGCGTCATTGGCCATGCCGATGCCGTGCTGCTCACCGAGGTGTACGCCGCCGGCGAAGCCCCGATCGTGGCCGCCGATGGCCGTGCCCTGGCCCGTGCACTGCGCGTGGCCGGCAAGCTGGAACCCGTATTCGTGAACGACGTGACCGACATGCCCCAGGCCATTCTGGACAACGCCCAGGACGGCGACGTGGTGCTCTGCATGGGCGCAGGCTCCATAGGCGCTGTGGCAGGCAACACCCTTGAACTGGCCCAGTCGACAGGAGCACCCGCATGAGCCCCGCCCTCATCACTCAGAAAATGGGCCGTGTGGCCGTGCTCATGGGCGGTCATTCCTCCGAGCGCGAAGTGTCTTTTATGTCGGGCAGGGGCGTGCTGGAAGCGCTGCGCGCACAAGGCATCGATGCCCACCCCTTCGACCCCGCCGAGCACGACCTGGGCGAGCTCAAGGCCATGGGCGTGGAGCGTTGCTTCATCACCCTGCATGGCCGCTTTGGCGAAGACGGCACCGTGCAGGGCGCACTGGAGTTGCTGGGCATTCCCTACACCGGCCCGGGCGTGCTGGCTTCCAGCGTGGCCATGGACAAGGTCATGACCAAGCGCATCTGGCGCGCCGAAGGCCTGCCCACACCGGCTTGGCGCGAGGTGGCCAGTGCCGAGGAAGCGCTGGCGGCGTTCGCCGAACTCTCGCCCAACGACGAACCCATGATCGTGAAGCCCGCGCGGGAAGGCTCCACCATTGGCCTGACCAAGGTGACGCTGGCCAGCCAGTGCGCCGAGGCCTACCGGCTCGCTGCGCAGATGGACCCACTGGTGCTGTGCGAGCAGTTCATTTCGGGCGATGAAGTCACCTGCCCGGTGCTGGGTGCAGGCGCGCAGGCGCGGGCCTTGCCGGTCATCCACATCGTGGCGCCGGGTGGCAATTACGACTACCAGAACAAGTACTTCACCGACACCACGCAGTACATCGTGCCCTGTGATCTGCCCGAGGGCGAGGAGGCTGCCATCCAGGCGCTGGTGCTCAAGGCTTACCGCACGCTGGGCTGCCGTGGCTGGGCGCGCGCCGACGTGATGATCGACGCCCGCACCCGCCAGCCCTACCTGCTGGAAATCAACACCTCGCCGGGCATGACCAGCCACTCGCTGGTGCCCATGTCGGCGCGTGCCACTGGCATGAGCTACGAAGCCCTGTGCCTGCAAGTGCTGGCCAGCGCCGCGCTGGACAACCCGCTGCCCCAGTCCTTGCCTGCGGCGGCACAGAACACGCCGGCCGCTGGAGCCTGAAGTGGCCCGTCGCCCCACCACCATGCCCATGGAACTCCCCCTCGACGTCAAGCTCATGACCTGGGTGGCCAATGGCCTCATCGCAGCAGCGGTGATGCTGGGTGTGGGCGCGCTGGCGCTGTGGGCGGCGCGCCAGCCGGCCTGGTCGCTGGGCGGCATCTCGGTGCATGGCGACGTGGTTCACCAGAACGAAATCACCTTGCGCACGCAGGTGGCGCAGCGCCTGCATGGCACCTTCCTGACGCTGGATCTGCAGGAAGTCAAACGCCTGTTCGAGGCCGTGCCCTGGGTGCGCCGCGCCGTGGTGCAGCGCGAATTCCCCAACCGCCTGCGCGTCACCCTGGAAGAGCACCAGCCCGCCGCGTGGTGGGGCGAGGCCGGCGCCGGCAAGCTCATCAATGTGCAGGGCGAAATCTTCGAGGCCACGCCGGACGACCCCGCCGCCGAAAGCTGGAGCACGCTCAGCGGCCCCGACGGCTATGCCCCCCGTGTGTTTGCCCTGTACCAGGCCTTGAAGCCCGTGCTGGAACCGCTGGGCCTGCAGGTGCAGCGCCTGCAGCTGGACGCGCGCGGAAGCTGGCGCGCCGAACTCAGCAACGGTGCCCGGCTGGAGCTGGGCCGTGGGGAGCAGGACGTGCTGCTGGCCCGCATAGACACCTTCACGCAAACGGTCGCGCAACTCACCCAGCGCTACGGCCGCGACCTGGAAGCGGTAGACCTGCGTTACCCCAACGGCTACGCCGTGCGCCTGCGCGGCGTGACCACCGTGACCGAGCCCGCACCGCGCAGCCGCCCAGTGCGCTGAACCACGAGCCCCCGAACAAGACCTCCCTACACCTCCCAAGAGCAGACAAGCAAAAGAGCACACAAGCATGGCCAAGGAATACAAAGACATCGTGGTGGGCCTGGACATAGGCACCGCGAAGATCATGGTGGTGGTGGCCGAAGTCCAGCAGGGCGGCAGCCTGAAGCTGGCTGGCCTGGGCGTGGCGCCCAGCAGTGGCCTCAAGCGGGGCGTGGTGGTGAATATCGACGCCACGGTGCAGAGCATCCAGCAGGCGCTGAAAGAGGCCGAGCTCATGGCCGACTGCCGGATTGCCCGCGTGTACACCGGCATCACCGGCAGCCACATACGCGGCATCAACAGCAGCGGCATGGTGGCCATCAAGGACCGCGAAGTCATGCCGGCCGATGTGGCCCGCGTGATCGAGACCGCCAAGGCCATCAACATCTCCACCGACCAGCGCCTGCTGCTGGTGGAACCGCAGGAATTCATCATCGACGGGCAGGAAGTGAAAGAGCCCATCGGCATGAGCGGCATACGGCTGGAAGCCAAGGTGCACATCGTGACCGGTGCGCAGAGTGCCGCCGAAAACATCATCAAGTGCGTGCGCCGCTGCGGGCTGGAGGTGGACCAGCTCATGCTCAACCCGCTGGCCTCCAGCCTGTCGGTGCTCACCGAGGACGAGAAGGAACTGGGCGTGGCGCTGGTGGACATAGGCGCCGGCACCACCGATGTGGCCATTTTTGCTGGTGGCGCCATACGCCACACCGCCGTGGTGCCCATTGCCGGTGACCTCATCACCAGCGACATTGCCATGGCCCTGCGCACGCCCACCAAGGACGCCGAGGACATCAAGGTGGAAAGCGGCTTTGCCAAGCAGTTGCTGGCCGACCCCGACCAGCAGGTGGAAGTCCCTGGCCTGGGCGACCGTGGCCCGCGCATGCTCAGCCGGCAGGCTCTGGCTGGCGTGATCGAGCCGCGTGTGGAGGAGATTTTTGCGCTGGTGCAGCAAGTCATCCGCGAGTCCGGGCACGAGGAACTGCTGTCATCGGGCATTGTGCTCACCGGGGGCAGCGCCGTCATGCCGGGCATGGTGGAGCTCGGCGAGGACATTTTCCTCAAGCCCGTGCGCCGAGGCATTCCCAAGTACGCCAGCGCCCTGAGCGACATGGTGGCCCAGCCGCGTGCCGCCACCGTCATGGGCTTGCTGGAAGAAGCGCGGCTGGCGCGCCTGCGCGGCCACAAGGTGGCCCAGAAAGCGGGCTCGGTGCAGAGCGCACTGGGCCGGGTGAAAGACTGGTTTGTGGGGAACTTCTGATGCTGCAGCGTATGCCCTCACCCTTGCCCCGACAGGCCGGACCGCCCGGCACACCCGGCTGCATGCCCCGCGCGCAGCGAAGGCGGCGACGAACAGGCTCCCAGGTTTTCAGTGTTTTCCAGGTTTGTTTTTCAAGTTTGTTTTCCAGCTTTAAGGCTTCCAACAGGAGATTGCCATGACCATCGAAATGATCGAAATCGAAGAGTTCAACCGCGGCACCCAGATCAAGGTGATTGGCGTGGGCGGCGGTGGCAGCAACGCCGTGGAACACATGATTGCCAGCCAGGTGCAGGGCGTGGAATTCATCTGCGCCAACACCGATGCGCAGGCCCTCTCGCGCACCGCGTCGCACCGCGTCATCCAGCTGGGACAGACCGGCCTGGGCGCCGGCAGCAAGCCGGAAAAAGGCCGCGCCGCCGCCGAAATGGCCGAAGCCGATATCCGCGATGCCATCGATGGTGCGCACATGCTCTTCATCACCGCGGGCATGGGCGGCGGTACCGGCACGGGAGCTGCGCCGGTCATTGCCAAGGTGGCCAAGGAAATGGGCATTCTCACGGTGGGCGTGGTCACCAAGCCGTTCGACTGGGAAGGCGGGCGCCGCATGAGCAATGCCGAAAGCGGCCTGGCCGAGCTGGAAGCCAACGTGGACTCGCTCATCGTGGTGCTCAACGACAAGCTGCTGGAAGTGCTGGGTGACGACATCACCCAGGACCAGGCCTTTGCCGAAGCCAACGATGTGCTGAAGAACGCCGTGGGTGGCATTGCCGAAATCATCAACGTGGAAGCGCTGGTGAACGTGGACTTCGAGGACGTGCGCACCGTCATGGGCGAGCCCGGCAAAGCCATGATGGGCACCGCCGTATCCGCCGGCCCCGACCGCGCCCGCATTGCCGCCGAACAGGCCGTGGCCTGCCCGCTGCTGGAAGGCGTGGACATGAAGGGCGCCAAGGGCGTGCTGGTGCTCATCAGCGCGGCCAAGGGCTCGCTCAAGCTGAACGAATCGAAGCTGGCCATGAACACCATCCGTGCCTTCGCTTCGCCCGATGCGCACGTGATCTACGGCACCGCCTACGACGACAGCCTGGGCGACGCCATCCGCGTGACCGTGGTGGCCACCGGCCTGAACCGCGCCGGCGCGCGCCAGCCGCTCAAGGTGATCCAGCCCGAACAGGCCCGCCGCACCGGCACCGACAACATGCCCATCGTCCCCACGCTCACCCATGCCGTGAACGGCGATGGTGCTCTGGGTGTCATGGGCGCACTGGGCGGCGCGGGAGCTTCCGGCCTGGGTGCTGCCATGGGTGCCGCGCAGCAACTGGGCGGCAGCAACCACGACTCCCTGCGCCCGGCTGTGTGGCGCAACCGCACCCACGCCGCGGCCAAGGTCGATGCGCTGTCCTCCGGCGGCATGGAAGACTTCGAAATCCCCGCCTTCCTGCGCAAGCAGGCGGATTGAGGGACTGCGGCATCAGGTGGGCCACCCCGAAGCGGGTGGCCTTTTTTATTTCCAGAGGTCCGTTTCGGCCCAGCCATGAAAAAATCCAGCCCCTTGCTCCAGAGACAGGGCTGAGAAGCTGGGAAACGTGGCCAGGTGTGCCTTGACCGTTGCCGCCCAACCCGAGTCCGGCTCTATGGCTTGAACCAGAAACCACAAGCAAGACAGCGCACCCAATAACTTCTCCCTGGATCTTGGGTGTAGATGCAAAAAATCCAGTGTTGGAAAATCAGCGCGTGATGGCAGCACAGGTACATCGGGTACGGCTCGGTTCCACAACCTTGAGTGGTGCGCGGCCACGTTCCGAAGGAAGTTCAGTGTTCTCAGCCACGACTTCAAGACATGGCCGTCTAGGCCTCCGAACTGAGCCGCCACTGCGTTCTGGTCCCTGAGCTGCATGCCGGCAAAGAACTTGGACAGCAGCCCGAAATTCCAGATTTCCACGGCAGCCCAAATGGGAAGCCGGCCGCCGTACATCTCATTGTGGTGCGCGACAAAGTCCTCTTTGGACGATTGCAGATTCCTGCGGTACGCCTTGAGCCAGGCGTCATAGCCGGAGCTTGCGCTGGTCCCTTCTCTAGGCTGCGCTACAAAGCGGGACGCGAGAAGTTTTGGATATAGATGCGCTTCCGTGTGGACAGCGCCCATGCGGTGGGCCACTGCGACACGCACAGCTACCTCAACCGTTTCAACACCATGCAGAACAAGGAGCCGCAACTGCTTGTCGAATTCCGCCAGTTGAACCACCAGTGGCAAAGATGCTCCTGGCACGAAGGTGTCAAGCCGCCCCGACTCACCCTTGGGTTTGGTATTCCGGAGCGGGTAGGCATAGCCAGATAGACGGTAGTACCCAAAACGCTGCAAGCTGCGCAGGGCCTCCGGCGGTTCACCCAGCGCAAGCCCGCGAGACCTGAGGACGTCGAGCTGCTGGGGGAGAGTCAGGTGGGGCTTCGCCTGGCCGGCGGTGCTACCTTCAGGCACGAAGGCGACCCCAAAGAGAAACCCCCCACGTTTCGCACCGCGCTTGCGCCGGGGAAAGAGGTGAGGGGCTTGTTGTCCGAAATGTTAACACGGTGTTTAGTAAAACCAGTAGCCGTTCAGCCTTTATCACCGCCCACCCGCCACCACCCGCCACCGGCCACCCTCTTGCTCGCTCACCTTCTCCAGGATCAGGCCAGACTGGCCGATGCGGGCGTTGCGCAGGGCCACTTCCACTTCCGGGAAGGCGGTTTGCACAGTGGCATGGGTGGCCCAGGGGGCGGGGCGGGCTACGTCGTAGGTGTAGGTCACCAGCACGCGCTGGGGCTGGGCGGGGGCGGAACGGTCTGGGGTGCCGTCGGCCCGGCGGGGGATGTTCACCTCGGCGGCTTTCCAGTCCACCACCTGGTGCAGCACCTTCTGGCCCCAGCACAGGTCGGGCAGCTGGCGCGGGCCGGCGGTGAACAGGTAGGGCAGGGCGGCGGGCGTCAGGGTGAAGCGCCGCGCGTCAATTTCAATCAGGTAGTTGTAGAAGTCCCGGTCCTGGATGACGGTGGGTTCGTCCGCCGCCATGCCCACCACCTTCAGGGCCTCCATGTGCCGCAGCGTGACGGGGCGCACATAGGCCTGCCGCCGGTCGTCCTCCGGGGCGGTGTACACCGGCCAGAAATTCACCGCCAGGCACAGCTGGCCGTTCTGGGCAAAGTGTTCGGTCAGGGCCTGGGCGTAGGCCTGGCGCTCGCGTTCTTTGGCGGGGGTACAGCCGGCCAGGGCCAGCAGACCAACAGCGGCCAGTACCAACGCCAGCCGCACAGGTTCTCCAAACATAAACATGAGCGTCGACTTTTCGTTTGTTTGTTTTCCGTTTTTGTTATGTCCATATCAATTGCTATTCTCGACAAAACGGGATCGGAAGCGCCTTAAACCGCTTGGTCAAATGGAAGCAAGTCAAGACGCGCGGAGCGACCCAATTGCCAGCTGCGTTCCGACCAGAGCCAAAGGCGGGAATCACGCAAGTGTCAGACGTACAAAAGAACTGATTTCGGGGTCGAACTGCGAGACAAGCGGCGGCGGGAACGTCGCGCGGGCCTGCGCCGTCGAGCGACAACTTCATGTGGCAATCCATTACTGCGACCGCAATCTCGCCGCGCCGGGAGGCGTTGGCCTCCGCCAACGCTGAACAACCCGCCTTCATAGCCTTGCCTCCAAACGGTTCCCACGGACGCAACTCCACAGAGTGGTACGATGCGACAATGGCGAGGACTCCTGCAGCGGAGTTCGTTAGCCAAGCTAGCTGGCTGCGCACCGGCACCGGAAGTACGTTGCGCCCCTGTGAATTAAGAGGAACCACGTCGGTCCAGACGTCCTGGGCCAGCAAGGCTACGGGGGGCCAGCTGGCAGGCCGATCAGTTTTCACGAGACAAAATGGGAACAAGGATAAAGCTTTTTTGCACAGACTACGCTATGGCTGTGATCAGCGAATCAACAGGGTTTACGAGGAATTTTTTGAAAGTGAGTTTGCAACTTTTGGATCGACACGCCATCGTTCCTAACAAAATGGGGAAAAGTCGATGTCGGCCTTAGTGGAGCAATTTCCGGAGTTCGCCGGTCGCCGTCCGGTCGCCGCGAAGTCGTCGGGCGATTACGTTTGCTGGTCGCGCATGCAGTCGGAGAGCGGACAGGCGTTGGACGCGATCGTCCGACGCAAAGAAATGGAACGGCGAGCGGGGCGCGGTTCCTTCTGCTGGGGCGTTGGCAACGCCCCAGCGACCATGACAAGCGCCTTGGCACGCCTCGGGCATCCCGTGGCTGCCATCTTTTCGATTATGAAGAGCCGCCCGAAGGCGATCGACATCCTTCCGGCGCGCATTTTCGCGTGGCGTCGCTACGTTGACGCGAATGGTGTGGTGCGCCCGCTGCCGCGACACGTACTTGTGACGAGCCGCGCAGATAGCGCCTGCGGCCCGAAGAATCGTCATTTCGCGTTGATGTGCTGGTCGGACTCCCCTCTCTCGATCCAGCGCGGCGTGCCATTCGATCCGTCCGCTTACCGAAACGCGGGTGGCAACGGAGCCCCAGTCGGGGCGTCGCAGGTCACTGCCTTGCTGAAGCGCACTTCGACTGGCGGCGGGAAGACGGCATACGAGGCCAACATCCGCGTTCGGCTCGCTGATAGCTACTGGGTCAAACTCACGGACCCTGTCGAATGCACTGTCGACATGGGAGAAGCCGACACTTTGGACCCGTCCTCTGTTGAGAGCTGGGTAGCGTTCGTCGATCGCGCGCGAGGTAGTGATCAGCAGCCTCATTCTTTCAGAGCAAGGATCAAAAATTCGATTAGCTTTTTTACGAATGAGCTTCATTTCAAAATTGGCCACCTCCGCCAGCTCG
>JALOSG010000019.1 GCA_025458665.1 Serpentinimonas sp. | reverse complement strand
GTGTAATCGGCCAGCACGTTCACTGGCTGCACCGCGCCGCGTGCCACACCGGGCGCGGGTTGGCCCAGGGTGGCTGCGTCGTAGCCTTCCATGGTGCGGCGCAGGGCCTGGATGTCGTCGCCATAAATGGCGCGGCCAGCCAGCACCATCTTGAAGCCGTTGTAGTCCTTGGGGTTGTGGCTGCCCGTGATTTGAATGCCGCTGCGGCACAACGTGTGCGCGGCAAAGTACAGCATGGGCGTGGTGACCATGCCCACATCGATCACCTTCACACCCGCGGCAGAGAGTCCATCGATCAGGGCTTCGGCCAGCATGGGGCTGCTCAGGCGGCCATCGCGGCCCACGGCTACGGTCTGCTCGCCCAGCGCCAGCGCCTGGGCGCCGAATGCGCGGCCCAGGGCACGCGCCACGTCGGCATTCAGCGCGGTGGGCACCACGCCACGGATGTCGTAAGCCTTGAAGATGGAGGGTTGAATCTGCATGTGCGGGGGGCTCTCCGGGTATGCGGCCGATCGGCACACAAAAGCCCCCATTGTAGGAAGTTGGCGCACCCACCCCGCCAGGGGTGCGGCGCCACGCCTAGCGTTGTGCCCAGCCCTGCGAGACCTGGGCCACCGCGTCGTGCGCATGCAGGCTTTCGCGGTGAATGACCCGAACCTGATGCACCGCAAACCGCGTGGCCATGGCCTGGTGAAGGCGGCGTGCCGCGTCTTCCACGTACATGAGGTTCTGGCCATTGAGCCGGGCGAACTCCTGCTCGTCGGCCCGCTTGACCGCAGTTTGCACCGGCGTGCCCAGCGCTTCCTCGGCCAGGTCGATGAGGTCACCCAACGCGAACGGGCCATCGCCCTCGGTGTAGCGCACCCCCAGCAATGCTTCACTGCGCTGGCTGTGTGGTGTGGCCAGCGTGGCATGGTCGCGCAGCCAGTCGGCAGCGGCCTGAACGGACACGGTGGCAGATGAACCGAACTGCGCGCTGAAGGCCTGCTCCACCAGCTGGCGCGACAGCGCGGCCGAGCAGGGGCAGGTGGACGAATAGACCACCGTGACCCACGCATCAACCCAGAACCGTCCGGCCTCCCAATGGGCTTCCACCCTGACCGGATAGGCCTTCCAGACACCCAGGCCTGGCGTCATCAGGGCTGGGCGATACAGCAGCCATTCAAAATCCAGCGACAGGCGCGCACGCTGAGACCCGCAGCCCTCATGGCTGGCCAGGCAGGCTTGCAACAGGCTGCCCAATGCCGCCGGCTGCAGACTCTGGCTGGCTGCGAACTCGCCCAGCAGACGGTGTAGGCGCGACATGTGGATGCCTTTGATGTCCGGCACAGGAAGGTCGACCCCGATCTCGGCGCGCGCGCGCACCACCTCGGGGCCGTTGGGGCCATCGAGCCTGAGTGGCAGGTCAATACCGGCCATACCCACCTCGTCCAGCGCCGCAAGGATGGCCGAGGACTCGGCAAGCGCCACATCGGGCAAAGCAGCGTTCATAGCATCTCCAACTTGACACAGGGCACCCGGCGGAGCGGGCGGGGCTGTGTGAGGGTCTGACTGCGTGGCCTGAGGCTCTACCCCACCACACTCGACAAACCAGTGTACCGAGGGGTGGATACCTCATGCTGGCCGTGGGGTGTAGATGTCACGACAGGAACAGTTGAATAATGAAGCTCCGTCTGTATCCCATTCGGGGTTCCCAAGGCACTCGGGCCGACACCATGACATTGCTGCACCACCCCGCTTTCCAGAGTCTGTTTTTGCCACTCTTGCTGGGTCTGGGCCTGGCCCTGGGCTTGCGCTCGGCGGGGGCGCGCTGGGCGGCGCTGGCGCCCGCTGTGGCGCTCCTGCTGGCACTGGCAGCGTGGCCTGGGTTCGACTGGCCGGCTGCGTCACGGGTTCAGGTACTGCCGTGGCTCGCGCTGGGTGGAACCGCTGCGGCGTTGCTGGCGTTGACCTTGAGGGTGCCCGGTACCCACCCGTGGGCAGGGCGACAAGGCCTGTGGGCCGCACTGCTCATGCTCGCGGCTGGCGGTGGGCTGGCCGCCTGGGGCGCATTCGGCGGGTCCTTGCTGCTGGCGCAACTGGGCGCCATGCTGGCCAGCGTGAGTATGGCCGCAGCGTGGCAGGCGTGGCGTTACCGTGTGGGCTCCTGGGCGGGCTGGCTACCCTTGGCGCTGTTTGCGGCAGGACTGGCCGTGTGCCTGGCCTTGCTTCCTGCCGCGAGCCCCGGCGGCCCCGAGGGCGACGACCCCTACTACACGCCGTCCTGGAAGTAAGGGGCACACCCGGCAGCGGCGCGGTACGCTGCCATGCCGCGGTTGTATGGGGTCTTGCCGGTCTTGCGGGTCTTGCGGCGGTGGCCCTGCAGGCACCGGCGGGTGGTGCGAAGATGTAGCCATGTTGGACCCTACGCCGCGCCGCGTTGCACCGGCCGCTCCAGACCGCAATACTCCCCTGGCCCCGGACTTGCCGGCCGACTGGCCAGGGCTGTGGGAGCGCCTGATTGAACTGCGAACCCATGGCGCGGCCAGCGGGTTCATTCATGATGGCGCCACGGGCTGGCGGCTGGCACAGGGAGTGAGCGCTGGTGCCGCCGCGCTGTTCAGCCTGTACAAACCTTTGCTGGATGCCCGGTTCAGGCAGCGCCAGGAAGGCGAGGCCAGGGCCTGGGTGGTAGCGCAACTGGGCCAAAGCCTGGACGGCTTCATTGCCACCAGTACCGGCGACTCCTTCTTCGTCAATGGGGAGCACTGTCTGCTGCACCTGCACCGGCTGCGCGCGCTGTGCGACGCGGTGCTGGTGGGTGCGGGTACGGTCGCTGTGGACAACCCTCAGCTCACCACGCGGCGGGTGCCCGGGCCACACCCGGTACGCGTGGTGCTGGACCCCGAAGCACGGCTGGATGGACAGGCGCGCGTCTTCCTCGACGGACAGGCCCCCACACTCTGGCTATGCGACGCCCGGCACGCCGCGCTGGCCCGCAGCCGACTGGGTCCAGCGCTGCCCAGGCCCACGGAGAGGGCTGCGCCCGGTTGCGAGGTGCTGGCCATAGACAACTGGCTGGTGCCCGGCTCCGAGATGCGCTACCGGCCCGAGCTGGCGATTCAAGCCCTGGCCGAGCGGGGCTTGAGGCTGCTGTTTGTGGAAGGTGGCGGCATCACCGTATCGAGGTTTTTTGGCGCCGATGCGCTGGACCGCCTGCACCTGGCAGTGGCACCGGTGTGGATCGGGCGAGGGCGAAGAGGCCTGCAGGCACCCGCCAGCGAAGTGATGGCGGACTGCCTGCGCCCTCTCACGCACACGGTGCCCATGGGCCCCGATATGCTGTGGGACATGGACCTGCGCTCCCCTGCGGCTTAGGAGGGCAGCGCGCAAAGGTCGAGATGGCCCACGCGCAGGACGGTCTGGTCCGCCAGCGCCCACCGGCGCTTGCGCCAGCCCATCACCTGGTCGATGCAACGGCGGTCCTGTTCCATGGCCGCACTGGCCATGCCAGCAATCAGCGCGCGCTGCAATTGCAGCGCCCCAGGGTCTGTGCGACCGTCCAGATACCAGTCGCTGACGGCGGTATGCACCCGATAGCCCAGTGCCTGCAGCGTGCTTTGCAGCGCCGGGATGGCAGCGGCCCCCAGGGCCCGACCCATGCCCTTGTCGCGCGCCTGGTGGCGGGCAAACAGGCGGCCCACCTTGGCATCGGCGGGATCCTGCAGACTCCATATGTGCCGGCCGTCCACGTTGAGCGCCATGAGCAGCGGGGTCCGGTGCTGTGCGGCCGCGCCAGCCAGGCGCTGCAGCCACGGCAGCCCGACCAGGTCGAGCAGCGCCGAGGCCGTGACTACATCGGCAGCGGCCCAGGGCAAGGCCTCCAGGCCCGTCATGAGGTCGGTCTGCTGCCGCACCACGGATACGTCGCAACCCACTGCGGTCCAGCGCAAGGGCCGCTCGAGTGCCCGCGTGGGCTGCTGAAAATGTGCCGGCCAGCGGCGCAGGAGATCGGCGTCGTGGTCCACCACCAGCCACTGCTGCTCTCCACCGAGGCGTGGCGCCAGCCAGCGCAGGTTGGCCCCCATGCCACAGGCCAGGTCCACCACACGCCACGGCCGCCCTGGCTCTGGCCGCACAGCTTCCACAAAGGCATCCAGGTGCAGCGGCCCCGCGGCACTGGATCGGGCGGCCGCGTCAAAGGGCTCGCGCTGCTGCAGCCAATCGGCGCTGAAATGGGCAGTACTCATGGCAGGTCCTCCAGTGCACTCAGGAACCGGTCGGCCTGTTGGGCCCAGGTAGGCAGACTCAGGGCGCAAGCTCGGGCGTTTGCAGCCAGCTTCATGCGCAGGTCGGGCCGGGTCAGTATCTGTTCGAGCGCGGACTGCAGCGGCGCCACCTCTCCGGCAGCCACTTGCAGCCCAGCGCCTACCGGCAGGGTCTGGGCCAGCGCACCGGCATCGGTAGCCACCACCGGCAGTCCGTAGGACAGCGCCTCCGTCACCACCATGCCGAAGCCCTCGTGCAGAGAGGGCAGGACGAAAGCATCTGCAGCGGTGTAGTGGGCCCGCAGTGCCGTTGGGTCCACCTCCCCGTGCCATTGCACGCGGCGGCCCAGGGGTGCAGCCTGCCCGCGCAACAGCGCAGCATGGGCGGGGTCGCGGTCGGCACTGCCCACGCAGTGCAGTTCCCAGGCCAGGTGGGTCAGCCCGGCCAGCGCTTCCAGCAGAAGGCTGTGGCCTTTGCGCGGTGTCAAGGTGGCTACGCACAACAGTTGCAACGGTCTGGCCTGTGCAGGCCCCGGCACGGGCCTGGGGGGTGCACCTGTCATGGTGGGCGGGTCGGTGCCAGGCTCCACCACACGCACCTGACCCACAGGAACACCCATGGCCACCACGTCGAGCAAGGTCGCTGCGCTGGTGACCACGACGCGGAGTGCGTGCCGCAGGGCTGCCGTTTCGCTGGCCGCCAGATGCTGGCGTTGCTGCGGGGTCAGTCCTGTTTCCATGTGCAGGGGATGGTGCACCAGCGCCACCCAGCGCAGGCGGTGGGCGTGCGCGCTCACCAGCTCTGCCATGGCGCCAAAGGCCAGGCCATCGGCCACAAGGAGAGTCTGGTCGGGCAGGCGCCAGAGTGCCTCGTTGGTGCGCGCGAGATCGGCCTGGCTGGGGCTTGGCCAGGCGCCATCGGCTCTGCACACGAGCACCTGTGCCCCGGCGCTTTGCAAGGCGGCGACGAGGCGCCGGTCGTAGGTGTAGCCCCCGGTGGGCAGGTTCCAGTCGCCCGGGACGAGGAAGCCCAGGCTGCCCGGGCGCAGCGGCCTGCTCACGCGCTGGCGCCGGCCGACAGCGTGCCCTCGTAGGAGGCCCAGGCCACGTGCGATTCGTTGAGCGTGACCCGCATGGACAGCAGCCCCGCAGACTGCCCAGATGGCAGCGCGTGGGCGCCCAGTTCGCCAGAGCGCCAGCGGGCTGCCACACGATCGAACAGCCAGCGGGCCAGAAACTCGGTGGTGGTGTTGATGCCCTTGAACTCGGGCACTTCATCGAGGTTGCGGAAGTTGAGAACCGCCAGCTCGTCCTTGAGGACCTGGCTGGCGAGCCCGATATCGACCACCACGCCATCCGGGTCCAGCGCAGAGCGGCGGAACTCCAGATCCACCACATAGGTGGCACCGTGCATCCTCTGGGCAGGCCCAAACACCTCGCCTCGGAAGCTGTGGGCAATCATGAAATGGTCTCGGACGTTGACAGCGTACATGGCTACTTTCTGGTGGATGCTGGGGGTGTATTCAAACCGGGTAATCGATGCGCTGGCACAGCGTAGCGCTGGCCTGCGGGCCAGCCAGGTGCGCCAGCACTTGCGGCAATTCGTGGAACGGCGCGCTGTGGGTGATGAGGCAGTCCAGCACGGGATCGGACAGCAGCGTCAGTGCCAGTTCCAGGCGCCGGCGGTGGGTCCAGCGGCTGCGCTGCGCGGCGGCCACGTGGCCGACCTGGGAACTCTTCAAGGTGAGGCGCCGGGAGTGGAAGGCTTCCCCCAACGGAATAGCGACCGGGCCCTTGCCGTGCCAGCTCAGTTCCAGCACGGTGGCCTCGAAGGCAGCCAGCGCCAGCGCGGTGGTCAGCCCTTCGGCGCTTCCGCTGGCGTGCACCACCAAGTCGGCCTCGGGCTGTGCGTCGGCAGGCAGCGCAAAGCTGGCGCCCAGCTTGGCCACCACACTCTCCCGCGCTGCCACGGTATCCACCACCTCGACCCGGCAGCCCGGAATACGCGCTGCCAGCCAGGCCACGAGCAATCCCACCGTACCGCCGCCCACCACGGCAATGCGATCGCCCACGCGCGGTGCGGCATCCCACAGCGCATTGATCGCGGTCTCCAGGTTGGCCGCCAGCACCGCACGCGCGGCCGGCACTCCTTCGGGCAGGGGCCACAGCGCCGACAGCGGCGCCACATAGGTGGTCTGGTGCGGGTACAGGCAGAACACGGACCGGCCCAGCCAATCGGCAGGGCCGTCCTCCACCACCCCCACATTCACATAGCCGTACTTCACCGGCCATGGAAACTCGCCAGCCTGGAAGGGCGCGCGCATGCGCTGCCATTCGGTGCGCGGTACCTGGCCTGAAAACACCAGCGTCTCGGTGCCCCGGCTCACCCCGCTGTGCATGGTCCGCACCCGGGCTTCGCCGTGAGCCGGCGGGGCCAGCACTTCCTCGCGGATTTCGGCACGGCCGGGCCCCACGGTCCAGCAAGCCTGCGCGACCACGGGAGAGGCGGATTCCGAAGAGGGTGCGGGCAAAGGCATGAACAAACGGGTGCAATGCGGGTCTATAGGGCTGGAGATACCATGAAAGCCAGTGCCAACGAAGTTTAAGTTGTAGCCCATGAAGACCGCTGAGAACCCCTTGCTAACTCCTGCGCGCCCATCGGGCATGGCCGCGCGCGCAAGCCTGCAGCGGGATACCGCTATGCATCTGGGCGTTGCGGGGGTGCTGGTAGCGGGGCTGGCAGGCGCTTTGGCGGGTGCCACGGGCTGGGGCGTGTCGTACGTGGCGCAGGCCCTGGGGTTTTATATGGTGGGCGCTGTGCTGATCTGGCGTGGCCTGCACAGCCACCCCTTTGGCCGCTTTGGCGCTGCCAACCGGGTGACGCTGGCACGCATGGCCGTGCTGTCCATGCTGGCCGCGCTGGTGTGGCAAGCAGGCTGGGAGGGCTGGGTGCTGGTGGCCGTGGCCACAGGCACTGCGTTGCTGGACGCTGTGGATGGTGCTCTGGCGCGCCGCAGCGGCCTGGCCAGTGACTTCGGCGCACGGTTCGACATGGAAACCGATGCCGCTTTCATTCTGGTCCTGTGTGTGCTGGTGGTGCAAAGCGGGCAAGCCGGGGCCTGGCTGCTGCTGGCTGGGCTCATGCGCTACCTGTTCGTGGCAGCGGCCTTCCTTTGGCCATGGCTGGGCGGACCACTTCGGCCCAGCCGGCGCAGGCAAACGGTCTGTGTGTTGCAGGTGGTTGCCCTGATTGTCTGTCTGGCGCCAGTGGTGGCGCCGCCTTTGTCCCTGTGGCTGGCTGCGGCCAGTCTGGGATTGCTGACCTTGTCCTTCGCCATCGATGTGCGAGCCCTGGCGCTGCAGCGCCCTGCCATCTAGTCCTGCCATCTAGCCCTGCCATTCAAGGAGTTCCCCATGACCCTCACCCTCGCGAATCTGTTGCGCTCCCGCTGCTCCTGGCTGTGGGGGGCTGGGCTGGCCAGTACCCTGCTGCTGATCCAGCCGGCCCTGGCGCAGCCCGCCCGCTACGAGCTAGACCCCGAACACACCACGGTGGCTTTTCTGGTGGACCACATTGGTTACGCCAAGGTGCTGGGCATGTTCCGCTCGGTACGTGGCAGCTACCGGTTTGACGAAGCGGCCGCCGCACTGTCCGACGTACGCATCGAGGTGGAGACGGCCAGCGTCTTCAGCAACCTGCGCCGACGAGACGACCATCTGAAAGGCCCCGATTTCCTGAACAGCAGCGAGTTCCCCAGGATGGTGTTCACCGCCTCCTCCGCGCAACGCACCGGGGAACGTACTTTCGACATCCGCGGAGAACTGGAGTTGCTGGGCAGGAAGCAGCCCCTGACCCTGCAGGCCACCTGGAACAAAAGTGCCGAGTCCCCCATTGGGCCAGTGGGCCGGCGCCCTTATGTCATGGGAGTCTCTGCGCGGGGCAGCTTCCAGCGCAGCGCCTTTGGCATGAACTACGCGGTAGCCAACGGGTGGGTGGGCGATGAAGTGCCCCTGATCATCGAGTTCGAGGCCATCCGGCAGTGACAGACGCAGCGACAGATACCAGGGCAGCCGCACCACGGACAAACACCGACACGCTGCTGGTGCGCTGGGCACCGGCGGGATTCGTTGCTGGCTTCCTGTTGCTCAATGCGGGACTGACTTTCGACAACCACTGGCCAGGCATGGGCGTGGCTTTCGCCCCCAGGCTTTCTCTGGAGGCTTGCCTGTTTGTTGGCCTTCTGGCTCTCTGGGTCGGCCGGTATGGCGCCCTCACGGCACGCGCCGCGTTCTGGTGGGCCGCGGGCTGCGTCTTGCTGGTGGTACTGCGCTATGTGAACGTGACTGCGCCTGCCGTGATGGGCCGCCCGCTGCACCTTTACTGGGACGGCCGACATGCGTATGAGCTGGCCAAAGTGCTGGCAGGCTCATGGCCCTGGTGGCAACTGGCGGGCTTGCTCCTGGCGCTGGTGCTGGGTTTGCTGGTACTGGGGGTCATGGCCCGGGCCGCGCTGGCCGCCCTCACACCTGCGCTGCGGCAAGCGCGCTCGCGGCGCTGGGTATGGACCGCCGTGGGCCTGGCGCTGCTGGGCTACGCGGCACACCTGCCGCCGGTGTGGGACGTCCGCCCACACTTTGCCTCGCCGGTTCTGCCTACGGTGTTGAGGCAAGGAGTGCTGCTGTCTCAGGCACTGCTACCCAGCCGCAACGAGGATGTTCTGAGCCCCAGCCCCGCGTTCGACACCGACCTCAGTGCGCTGCAGACCGACGAGGGTCCGCTGGACGTGGTGCTGCTGTTTGCCGAGTCCTACGGCGCCATCACCCTCGACGACGACGCCCACCGCGCCATCCTCGCCCCGGCCCGTGAGCGGCTGCAAGAAGCACTCCTGCGCAATGGCCGTGAAGTGGTCTCGGGGCGGGTTCGGGCCGCCACCTTTGGCGGAGCTTCGTGGCTGTCCCACGCCAGCCTGCTGTCCGGGGTCGACACATCGGACCCCGCCCATTACAACCTGCTGCTCACCAGCCAGCGGCCTTCCCTGGTCTCGCACTTTGCGGCGCACGGCTACCGCACGGTAGGCTGGATGCCGGGCATCAAACGGCCCTGGCCGGAGGGCTCTTTCTACGGCTTTGACCGCGTGGCCGACGATGCGGGCATCGGCTACCAGGGGCCAGACTTCGGCTATTGGCGAATTCCAGACCAGGCTTCCATGGCTGCGCTGCACCAGCAGGAGTTAAGCCGCACCGCGGGTGCACGGCCGCCAGTGTTTGCGGTGTTTCCCACCATCACGTCGCACGCGCCCTTCCATCCACTGCCGCCGCTGCTGCCCGATACCCACCAGGCCCTGGCCCCCAACGCCTATACCGGCGACCAGCTGGCCACCGCGCTGGCCGCACCCCCCACACCGGGTCAGGCGGTGGTGCCCTACCTGCGCAGCATCAGCGACCAGTTCGACTGGCTAGCCAGTTACCTCGACCACCCGGCCACGGCGCAATTGCTGCTGATCGTGGTAGGGGACCATCAGCCACCCGGCATACTCAACGGGCAGGACGCTTCCTGGGATGTTCCGGTGCACGTGATTGGCGCGCCCACCGCCCTGCTGCAGCGACTCAGGGCCATGGGCTTTGTGTCTGGTCTCCTGCCAGAGGAAGGCGCGCTGGGCTCCATGCATGGGCTCACGCAAATGCTGCTGGAGGCCTTTGACACGCGCAGCGAAGTACTGAAGTAAGGCAGCTGTGGACGGCCGTCAACGGGGCAGCCAGGCGTGGATGTCCCCCGAAGAAGCACCCGCTGGCCACGCCTGTAGCCATTGCCGCATGGTTTCGGCGCTTTCGCCCTGGGGCTGCCGCAGCCGGAGTTGCTCCCCCAGCGAGACCGCATAGCGATAACGCCCCGGCCCGGCCAGTTGCTCCAGCCGGTCGATGCAGGCCAGGGCCACGTCCCGCACAGCGGGCACGAACTCGAAGGAAAGTGCTGTCAATGGCTGGCTCAGGCCCTGCAACACCTGCAGCTCGAAACCTTCGACATCGATCTTGACGAAGTCGGGCACGCCGTGCTGCGCGATCAAGACATCGAGAGTGGTGACCGGGACCGTGGGGCCTGGTCGCCACTGCACGCCGCGGAAGGCCGCCGTGGCGCCGGCACGGTCGACGAAGTCGCTGGAGAGCGTGGCCACCGTAGGCGTTCGCGGGCTGTTCATCAACGTGGCCTCTCCGGGCTCCCGGCCCAGCGCCCCAGCCCATATCTGCACATCGGGCCGCGGGCCAAAGCGGCGCCGCAACAGCGCCACCAGCTCCGGTTGTGGTTCCACCGCCACCACCCGCGCACCCAGTGCCAGAAAGGTCTCGAGCCGGTTGCCCGTGTGCGCTCCGACGTCGAAAGCCAGGCCACCATCGGGCACAAAACGGCGGTAGAAGCGGCGCAACTGCGCACCCCGCCAGGGAATGCCGTGGTAAATCAACAATGACCGCCACAGGCCCAGGCGGCGGTCCAGGCGGTCGCGCCAGGCAGGAGGGAGAGGATTCACAGACATAAGACAGGCCAAAGAAGAAGTCATGGTGCCACGGATGACGCTGCCTTGCAGGCTGTAGCATCGAGCCTGACCACAGCCACATGGCACTGCCTTTTCCTGCACCTCCCATGCCAGGCACCTCCCCTTCCAGCCCACACCCTCCGCCCTGCCCGGTCTGCCTTACGCCAGATGTGGCGCCCTTGCTGGCGGTGGCGCAACGCCAGTACTGGCGCTGCAGCCTGTGCGAGGCCACCTTTCTGGACCCCGCACAGCGCCCCACACGTGCGCAGGAACAGGCGGAGTACCAACTCCACCAGAACCAGACGGACGACGAAGGCTACCGCCATTTCCTGAAGCGGCTTCTGTCGCCCTTGCTGGAAAAACTGCCGCCGGGCGCTTGCGGCCTGGACTACGGATGTGGGCCAGGGCCTGCTCTGGCTGCCATGCTGACCGAGGCTGGCCACCCCATGGCGCTCTACGACCCGTTGTTCTTCCCGCAGCCCGGCGCGTTGGGCCTGCAGTACGACTTCATCACCTGCACCGAGGTGGTGGAGCACTTCCATCGGCCCTTCGAGGAGTTTGGGCGGCTGAACCAACTCCTCAAGCCGGGAGGCTGGTTGGGCATCATGACCACCTTCCAGACGAGCGATGCCGCGTTTGAACGGTGGCACTACCGGCGCGACCCTACCCACGTGGTGTTCTACCGGGCCCACACGTTCCACTGCATCGCGCGGCAGCACGGCTGGGCCTGCGAGGTGCCGCGCGCCAACGTCGTGTTGTTGCGCAAAGCACCCCGCGGGCTCGGGCACTAGGCCCAGTCCAGCGCCAGCCAGCCCTCTGGCGTGTAGCGCAGAAGGGTATCGCCCTCATAGCGCCACAGGTGCAGCCAGCCGTGGTCCAGCAAATCCCGCACCACCCTGTGGGCGCCAATGACCCGCTCTATGGCTGCCTGGGGTGCATCAATGACCACCGTGAGACGCAACGGCTCATGCTGCCAGCGTTGTCCGTCGTGCAGAGACTGGCGCGACAGGCCAATGCGCAGGTCTCCGCCGTTGCCCTCAAACACCCCGATCTGCCCACCCACCACGTTGTGCAGCACCTTGTTGCCGCTGCCCAGGTGTTGCGGGTCGCAGGTGGATGCGTGGTACTGCCAGTTGATCCAGTGGGTAACGAGCATGGGCGCGGTCATGAGCAGTTCCAGCACGCTGCCGTCGGGGTCCTGGCTGGCGTCGTAGTCGTGCAGAAAGCTGCGCCCATCCAGCACCACACCCTGGGTCCGGTGGCGTGGCCCGATGACAAAGGCCGCGTTGCCCGCCAACCCCCATTCGGGCCGGGTCTGGGCTCCATCGCTGGCGCGGCGGCGCAGTTGGGCCAGCAGTGGCGCAAAAGGCAGCAGCGGATCCACACCCAGGCTGGGCGCACGTTCGCGGCGCACCTGGTCGCTGGCCTGGGCCAGCACGGGCTGCAGGGACTGCCAGCGGCGCTGGGCCTCAGGCGGCAGCAAATCCAGGTCCAGTCCTTCCAGCTCGTCGGTGGTGGTGTTGTGCAGCGCGGCCACAAAGCGGGTGGCTGCAGGAATGTTCAGCCCCTGGGCGCGCAGTCCGTCGCGCACCGCGGCCTCGTTGAGCAACCGGGCCAGCGCGCGCGCGTTCACCTCGCCGGTCTGGCCGCAACAGGCGCCGCAATCCAGCGCGGCAGCCTGGGCATTGTTCTCGCTCTGGCTGCCATGGCCCACCAGGAGGACCAGAGGCGCGAGGTACTGCTCCAGCCCCATGGCGTGCAGCACCTTGCCCGCCAGCGACACTTTGGCCGCGGTGTCCAGTCCCATCAGTGCGGGACGGCACAGCGGGCGCAGCCGCACCGGCACACCGTCCAGATCGTCCTGGGCACGTTCCGTAGCCTTAGGGCGCAGCCATTGCCCCACCTTGCCCAGATAGGCGAAACCTGCGGTTTCCACGAAAGAAAAAGCTGCCCCGGGCCAGCGGCTGGCGGCCTGCCAGGGCCGCCCCTGGGCAAAACGCTCCTGGCGCGCCTGTGCGGCTGCGCCCTGCGCCGCAGAGTCCACTGGGTCATCGTCGTTGCTCAGCACGCAGTCGGTCACCTCAATGGCGGGCGCTAGCAAGCCAGGCAGTTGGGGCCGGCGGGCCACCGTCGCCAACGGGGTGTAGGCCACCGGCAAGCCGAAGAAACCGGCAAACCCCAGCGTCTGCACACCGGGCCAGGCGGCCTCCAGCGCACGGCGCATGCGCTCGCTGCGCACATCGATACAAAAGGCCGCCTGCACCTCGAACGGTGCTGTCGACGCTGTCTTCGCCAACGCGGCCGATGCGCCCGCCGCCATACCGAGCTTGAGCGCCAGTTCGCGCTGGTAGCCCACTTCCAGGGCACGCTGCCAGACCTCATCGATGAGCAATGCCTGCTCGGCCTGCTCAAGCCGCTCGGCGGCCTGCCCCCACTGCGCCTGCAGCGCAGCAAAAGCGCGCCTCGCAGCGGCGTTGTCCTTGCACTCCAGCAACACGGCGCCCCAGGCCAGACGGATGGCCAGCAAGTCGCGCAGGTGGCCGTCTGTGCCCCCTTCCAGCTGCGCCTGCCAGCCCAGATAGGCGCCCCACGACGCCCAGCCATTGACCGTCAGCAGCACCGCTTCCAGATAGTCCGCCCACACGGCTTCGGGCAGGCCGAGGCGTTGCAGTACCCACTGCTCGGCTTCCTCGCGGGTCTGCGGCAGGGCATTCAGGCTGCGCCCCAGATGGGGTAGGCCCATGAGCATGCCGATACCGTGGTCGTGGGTGATCGTGTCGCGCCAGAAGGCGTAGAGTCCTTGCTGGCGAAGGGGCTGCCAGTCCGCCTGCTGCTGGTCGAAGTAGGCCGCGCAGGTCTGGCTGACCTGGTGCGTCACCGCGCTGCGCCAGGACAGGCGCTTCTGGCGCTGGGGGTCGTCGTCCAGCACATCGATCAGCAGGGGCAACGTGGGCAGAGACTGCGTTTGCTTCAGTTCGCTCACACAGCGCTCCGGCGCCAGCCCTGCCGCACGTGCGGCGGGCAGCTCGGCCAGGGCACAGCGCAGATCTTCGGCGGTGATGCGCTGCTCTTCCCAGGCCTGTTGCAGGTAGGCGCGGCCCGGAAACACCTGGATGCCACCCAGCACGGCCATGCGCGCGGCCACCCGGCGCACCGGCATACCAATGCGCGACCAGTGGGGATTCACCGCAATGGCGCGGTCCAGCGGCCAGGCGGGGGCTATAGCCTGGCAGGCTTGCGCGCAAGCCTGCTCGATGCGTTCGCGCAGGGCCGCCGGGGGCGTCTGGCCACCTTCGTCCTGGAGTCGGTGGGCGGCGATGAGGGGGTCCACGGTTTCCATGCTGCTGACTTTCATGAGGGGTTCAGAGACTTTCATTTCGGCACCGCAATGCGGTGGGCATCGGCTTGTGCATCGGGCGCATGGGGCACAGCCGGAAGGCTGCTGGCGGCCCACGCACCAGGCGCCAGGCGCAGCGCCACGCGGGTGTAGAACTCGTCCACGTAGAAGCCGGCATAGCTCCAGCGGCGCCAGTTTTCCAGCGTGTCGGGCTGCCACTGCAACAACGCCAGACACAGGTACAGCCAGGCCATACCGGCCAGCGCCAGCAGGCCCAGACCTTCGGCGCCACCAGAGGCGTCGCCTGCACCGAGTGGCAAGGCGTGGGCCAGGCAGGCCAACACCGAAAGGCCTGCCACAAGACCGAGGCCTGCACCGGCTTGCGCAGTCAAGGTGCCCGCAGTCTTGCCAGCGGAACCCGCGCCACTACTCTGCACGGACAGCCACAGCAGGGGCGCCCAGGCCAGGGCGAGCAGCGCGCTCCACCACCACGGCCACAGCGGGCTGGCCGACTGCGCCAGCGCAGTGGCCAGGGCGTGTACCGCGAAGACCACCACGGCGGCCACCAGAGGGGCACCCACCAGACTCAGGGGCGCCACGGTGACGGGGCCGCGCAGGCCTTGCAGCTTGCTGTCGCGCACCGCGGAGGAAGACGCGAGGAAGGCATGGGCTTTGTACAGCGAGTGCCCCAGCAAGTGCAGCAGGGCCAGCGTGTACAGCCCCAGGCCGCATTGCATGAGCATGAAGCCCATCTGCGCCACGGTGGACCAGGCCAGCCGCACCTTGATACTCACCCGGGTCAGCATCACCAGCCCAGCCAGCGCCGCCGTGGCAAGACCTGCGACCACCAGCAGACCACGCGCCAGCGGGGCGGCCTCCACCAGCGGTGCCAGCAGAATCAGCACAAAAGCGCCCAGGTTCACCACCCCCGCATGCAGAAGCGCGGACACCGGGGTGGGCGCTTCCATCACCTGGATCAGCCAGCCGTGCACGGGCAGCAAGGCCGTGCGCAGCATCACCGCCAGCACCAGACACACCGCGCTGGCCTGCAGCATCAGGGTGGCGCCGTGGGCATTCAGGTGGATGCGGAGATCGGAGAAAGAGCCACTGCCCACCTCGGACCATGCCATCGCGGCGGCGGCCAGCAACAGCACATCGGCGGCCCGGTCGGCAATTCGCTTCTTGTGCGCCGCCAGCAGGGCAAAGGGCCGGTCGGCGTAGAAACACAGCAGTACCTGCAGGGCCAACCCCACCACCGCCCAGGCGGCCACCAGCACCAGCCAGTGGTTGGCCAGCAGCAGAACATGAACCGCAGCCAGCACACCCGCCAGCGCCAGCACATACCGCCGCTGCGCCCGCTCCCCCTCCAGGTAGCGGGCGGAGAACGCACCAATCACCGTGCCCAGCAGTTGCACCAGCACAGCCAGCCAGACGCCTGGCTGGCTTTGCGCCAGGCCGACCAGGGACAGCGCCCCGGTGGTGGGCCCCAGCCACAGCAGTGCGGCCAGCCCCGCCAGCGTGGCCAGCAAGGCCACACCGGCCAGCGTGTGGAAGGAGCGCCATGCGGGCGCATCGGCTCCCGGAGTGCGTGCCAGCAAGGCCGCAGTGGCCATGAGCACAGCAGGTGCCAGCGCGAAGGCAACGGTCAGAAAGGTCAGGTCGGGCATCGGAATCTCGGGCAATGGAAAGATGGACGAAATGGTGCCGCGGCCCAAGTATTCTGTAAAATTCAATGATTAGAACAAATCAATATTTAAAACAGAACCATGAACGTCGAGCAGCTCAACTTCCACCACCTGTTCTACTTCTGGCGGGTGGCCCGAACTGGGCACCTGACGCGGGCGGCGCAAGAACTGCACACCTCGCAGTCGGCCTTGTCGGCCCAGATCAGGCAGTTGGAGGACCGGCTGGGCGAGCCGCTGTTCGTGCGCGAGGGCCGGCGTCTGGCACTGACCGAAACCGGGCAACTGGTGCTGACTTACTCCGAAAACATCTTCGGCATGGGACAGGAAATGCTGGGGCGCCTGCATGGCCGCAGTGAGGGCGTGGAGCGCCTGAGGCTGGGTAGCGTGGCCACCTTGTCGCGCAACTACCAGGAAAACTGGATCCGGCCGCTGCTGGCGGACCCTTCCGTGACGCTGACGCTGGAGTCGGGAACCCTGCAAGAACTGCTGACCCGGCTCACCCAGCACCAGCTCGATGTGGTGCTGGCCAACGAAGCCGTGCCAAGCGACACGGAGCGACACCTGCACTGCCGCTTTCTGGGCAGCCAGGCCATTTCGCTGGTAGGTCCGGCCGATGCCTGGGATGGCCAAACACTGAGACTGCCCGAAGATCTGGACGGCCTCGACCTGGCACTGCCTGGTCCGCGCCATGCCCTTCGGGGCCAGTTCGACGCGCTGTGCATGGCCGCCGAAGTCAAGCCCAGGGTGCGCGCCGAGGTGGACGACATGGCCATGCTGCGCCTCATTGCGCGGGACAGCGGCTGGCTCACCGTACTCCCCGAAGTGGTAGTGCAGGACGAACTGCGCCAGGGGATTCTGCGGCGGGTCGGGCAATCAACCCAGTTGCAGGAGCATTTCTACGCCATCACCACCGCGCACCGCCACCGGATAGAACGGCTGGAGCGCCTGCTGGCCAGTTCGCTCTAGGCGCTTTCGGGGGGCCTGGCACCGGCGGCAGGCCGGCCTTGCACCCACCAGGGTTTCTGCGCGAAAAAAATCAATACTGCTATAAACCGCATCTAAATTGCTCAAACGTAAAGGCCAGATACGGCACTAGCACTACATTTGATTACATAATGGGCGAAGAAAGTCGAGTAGATTGCTGCCGAAATGTCAGGTAGGCGCGCCACCAGTCTGGCGCAATGAGACCCCGTGTTGCTGCAAGTTCACAAGGCTTCCCATGACCGATGTTTTGGTACAAGTTCAGAACGTGGCCAAGTTCACCGGGTCCCGCGACCGGGATGTGGCCGCGTCCGCCATGACAGAAGTGCTGCAGCAACTGTTCCACGCGACACAGGTGCAGATATGGAATGTGTTCCATGTGAAGGACGTGCCGCACGGCATCGTCGTTGCAAGCCGGAGCGTTGCGCCGACCGCGATTCACGCTCCCGACCCGGCCTCGCTGCTACCGCTGCCGGCCAGCAGGCTGTTGAATGACCACAGCGAACTGGCCCTGTGCCTGGAGCGGCTGGAAAGCGTCCGGGGCCAGGACGCATCCACTGGCGAACACTGTCTGGTGGTTCCCATCAAGACCGATCTGCAGCAGACCGTGCTGATCTCGCTGGCGCGCCAGTCCCCGTGGTCAGACGACAGCGTGCGCACCATCGAGGCGTTTGCCAAGATCTACTGCAACTTCCTCAACCTGCTCGACTACGGGGAACGCGACACCCTGACCGGCTTGCTCAACAGAAAGTCGTTTGAAGACACTTTTTTCAAGGAAACACAGCGCTTCAGCCAGTTCCCGGGGTTGAGCGCAGTCCCGGACAACAGGCCCCAGGGGCCGCGAGGCCTCTGGATAGGCCTGGTGGACATCGACTTTTTCAAGAAAGTCAACGACAACTTTGGCCACCTGATTGGCGATGAAGTGCTGTTGCTGGTGGCCAATATCATCCGCGCCTCTTTCAGGCCCGAAGACCGCGTGTACCGCTTCGGTGGAGAGGAATTTGTGGTCCTGTTGATAGCACAGGAGGAGAACCAGGCAGAAGCGGCGTTTGAACGCCTGCGCCAAGCCGTGGAGTCCTTCAAGTTCCCCCAGGTAGGGCAGGTCACGGTCAGCGTGGGATTTTCTGTGGTCTGCGACGGCGACACCCCGTCTGAGGCGTTTGATCGGGCAGACCAGGCCGTCTACCGAGCCAAGAAGCAAGGCAGGAATCAGGTGTGCATGCAGGAGAAGAGAGAGGCGGTCGCGAAGCCAGAGCGGGACACGTTGAAAAACAGCGTTGAGCTGTTTTGAAAGCGCCATTGCCAAACAAAAAGCCCTTGCATTGCTGCAAGGGCTTGTGTTTTGGCGGAGCGGACGGGGCTCGAACCCGCGACCCCCGGCGTGACAGGCCGGTATTCTAACCAACTGAACTACCGCTCCTGGTAGTGGCGACCCTACGGGGATTCGAACCCCGGTACTCACCGTGAAAGGGTGATGTCCTAGGCCTCTAGACGATAGGGTCAAAACCTAGATAAGCTTTAAATTATAACAACCGTTTGGTGGAGGTAAGCGGGATCGAACCGCTGACCTCTTGCATGCCATGCAAGCGCTCTCCCAGCTGAGCTATACCCCCTCGGGTTGCTATAAGCTGCATTGCATCTTGTCGTCTTGCAGTGCAGCAGCAAGCCTCAAATTATAGACAACTTTTCAGGCGGTCTGCAAGCGCTGCAAAACTTTTTCTCTTTCGTGCAGGGCCAGCAGCGCATCGAGCGACGGCGTCTGGGGCGTTCCCATGGTCAGGACACGCACCGGCATGGCCAGTTGCGGCATTTTCAGGCCGTGCGCAGCCAGCACGCCCTTGATGGCTGCGCTGATGCCCTGTGCCGTCCACTCGGCCGTGGCCAGGGCCTGGGCCAGCGCTGCAATGGCGGGCTTCACGGCATCGGTCACGTGCTGGGCCAGGTCTTCGGCGCTGGGCTGCACATCGGCATAAAACGCCTGCGCCCAGCCAGCCAGGGCCACGGTGGTGTCGCAGCGGTCCTTGAACAGGCCGCAGATGGCACTCAGGCGCGCATCGGGCTGCAAGCCGCGCTGGCTCAGGTGCGCAGCCACCAGCGGGGCCAGTGCCTCGTTGTCCATGGCCTTCAGGTGCTGCGCGTTCACCCAGCGCAGCTTGGCTTCGTCGAACTGCGCGGCGCTGCGGCCCAGGTGGTCCAGATCGAACCATTGCAGGAACTGCTCGCGGCTGAAGATTTCGTCGTCGCCGTGGCTCCA
>JALOSG010000171.1 GCA_025458665.1 Serpentinimonas sp. | reverse complement strand
GCGCCGCCGCATACAGATGATTTTTCAGGACCCCTACGCCAGCCTGAACCCGCGCTGGCGTGTGTCCGACATTGTGGGCGAGCCGCTGGTGGAGCATGGGCTGTTGAAGGCCGATGCGGTGCAGGAGCGCGTGGGCGAATGCGCGCGCTGGCCACCCAGCCCGAGTTTCTGGTCTGCGACGAGCCCACCTCCGCGCTCGATGTGAGCGTACAGGCCCAGGTGCTCAACATCATGAAGGACCTGCAGCGCGAGCGCGGCCTGACCTACCTGTTCATCAGCCACAACCTCGCGGTGGTGCGCCACGTGAGCGACGCGGTGGGTGTGATGTACCTGGGCCGTATGGTGGAGCTGGCACCCACGGCCACGCTGTTCGGGCAGCCGCGCCACCCCTACACGCGCATGCTGCTGGACGCCATTCCCAAGATGCACGACACCGGCCGCGCGCGCACGCCGGTGCAGGGCGAGGTGCCCAACCCGCTGAACCCGCCGCCCGGGTGCACCTTCCACCCGCGCTGCCCGCATGCCAACGAACGCTGCCGCACGGAGCGCCCGGCGCTGCAGACCTTCCAGGGCATACAGGTGGCCTGCCACGCGGTGGAAGAAGGGCGGATCTGAGCCCTGCGCAAAGCCCGGTTGGCGTGCCCGGCCTAAAATCGGACGCATGACTCCCCGCAAGCGCCGCATCGTGCAGGCCCTCCTGTACGAAACCTTCGCCGTGGCCTTTGTGGCCCCGGTGCTCTCGTTCCTGTTTGGTCAGTCGGCGTGGTCCACCATGGCGCTCACGCTCACCATGTCGGGCATTGCCATGGGCTGGAACTTCGTGTTCAACGGCCTGTTCGAGCGCTGGGAAAAGCACCATCCCATGGCCGGGCGTTCGTGGCAGCGCCGCGTGGCACACGGCTTCGGCTTTGAGGTGGGGCTGGCCGTGATGCTGATTCCGCTCATGGCGTGGTGGCTGGACATTGGCCTGTGGGAAGCGCTAGTGGCCGACATCGGCATCATGCTGTTTTTCCTGGTCTACACGGTGGTGTTCACCTGGTGTTTTGACCGGGTGTTTGGCCTGCCTCAGTCGGCACAGGCGACGCCGCTGGCGCACTGAGTGTATTGGCGCTGAGCAACGGGTCGATGACCGCGTCGAAGCGCGCCACGTCCAGTGGCTTGGTCAGGTAGTTGGCAAAGCCGGCGGCCGTGCCCTGAGCAAGGTCGGCAGGCATGGCATTGGCGCTCACCGCCACCACCGGTATGGCCCGCGTGACCGGGTCTTCCCGCAGGCAGCGCATCACGCTGTAGCCGTCCATGTCCGGCAGGTTGATATCGAGCAGGATGAGGTCAGGCTGCGGCTGGCCGGTCTGCTGGGCGCGCGCCAGCGCCAGGCCTTCCCCGGGCGTGACAGCCGCTATGAAACGAACCCCGGGCCGGCGCGCCAGCAGGCGCTGCACCAGGCGCAGGTTGGCGGGGTTGTCTTCGATGTAGAGCACGGTGCTGGTGGCGGTTGGTTGAAGGCCAGCGGGCGGAACGGGCTCGGGCTCGGGCGTGGCCTGCCTGTGAGGCGGTGCGTGGGTGCTCAAGGGCAGCTCAATCCAGAAGGTGCTCCCGGCCCCCAGCAGGCTTTCCACCCCGATCTGGCCGTGCATGGCTTCCATCAGGCGTTTGCACAGGGCCAGGCCAATGCCGCTGCCTTCGATGGCAGTCTGGTCGGCGTCGAGCCGCTCGAAGGGCACGAACAGGCGCGCCAACTGGTCCTGGGCCATACCGCGGCCCGTGTCTTCCACGAAAACGCGCAACGCACTCGGCTGTTGCTCCCACGCCAGGCGTATGGTCCCTTGGGGCAGGTTGTACTTCACTGCGTTGGAGAGCAGGTTCAGCATGACTTGCTTGAGGCGCACGCGGTCGGCCTGCACGGTATGCGGGCACTGCGTCAAGGTGCTCTCTATGACCACCGCCTGGGCCTCCGCCAGAGGGCGCACCAGCGTCAGGCATTCCTCCACCAGTTCTGCCAGCCCCACAGGTTCCAGGTTGACGCTCAGGTGGCCCGATTCGATGCGCGCCAGATCCAGCACCTCGTTGATGAGCTGCAGCAGGTGCTGGCCAGCGTGCAGAATCTCTTGAACGTTCTCGCGCTGCTCGTCCGACAACGGGTGCTGCGGGTCGTGCTCCAGCAATTGCGCAAAGCCCAGAATGGCGTTGAGCGGAGTGCGCAGTTCGTGGCTCATGCGTGACAGAAACTCCGACTTGGCCCGGTTCGCGCGTTCGGCCTCCACCTTGGCCAGCGTAAGCTCGGCAGTGCGGTGCTCCACCCGCGATTCCAGCTGCTCATTGAGCCCCAGCAGCGCCTCCCGGCTGGCCCGCAGGGCCGCCAGCGCCTCAACCCGCTCGGTGATGTCGGTCATGCCGCCGACCATGCGCAGCGCGCGGCCGTTGGCGTCCCGGGTCACCACGTCCCCGCGGTCCTGCACCCAGACGCAGCCGCCATCGGCTCGGCGCATGCGGTGTTCGCTCCAGTACTGTGACTCTCCCTTCAGTGCCCGGTGAAGCCGCGCCATGACCTTGGCCTTGTCGTCTTCGTGGATGTGCCGGCTGAACAGCTCTCCCGCATGTTCGGCCTCGGCCAGCGGCAGGCCCAGCATTTCGCACCAGCGCGGGTTATGGCGTACGGTGCCGCTGCCAATGTCCCAATCCCAGATGCCTTCCCCCGTCACCTCCATCACCTTGCTGAGCCTGAACTCGCTGCGCTGCAGTGCTTCGTGGGAGTTGAGCAACTCGGCCTCGCGGCGGGCCAGCGTGTCGAGCATGTGGTTGACCTGCCTCCCCAGGCGGGCAGCTTCGTCGCTGCCTTGGAGCGTTACCCGCAACCCGGTCTGTCCCGCCTGCACGGCTCCGGTCACACCGTGTATGCGCTCCAGCCGGCGCGTCAGGCGGGTGGCTGCGGCTGCCACCAGCAAGGTGCACAGCGCCACGGCACCGAGCACAAACAGCACGCTGTCGCGCTGCATGCCCGACAACCGCGCCGCCATGGACGCCTGTCCCAGGCCAATCCGTACCCAACCCACAGTCTCGCCGTCCACCACCACGGGGGAGGAGGCATCGACCAGCCAGTCTTCAGGCTTGCCTGTGGTCTGCGCGCTCAGTTGGGGAGGTCCGGGCAGCAAGTGGCTGCGCAAGCCCGGGTTGCTGTGGGCCAGCACCATGCCTTGCGGGCCGATCACCATGGCATGCACCAGGTCCGGGTAGCTCGATAGCCCCTCCACGACCTGTTGCAACCCGCTGTGGTCCTGAGAGGCCATCCACACCGACGAGGACGCTGCGAGGCTGCGCGCCAGGGCCAGGGCCAGCTCCGATTGCTGCTCCAGCAAGGCCTGCTGCTGGGTGCGGTTGAGGTGCAGCATGAGCAGGGACATGGCCAAAGCCACCACCAGCGCCATGCCGGCGGTGAGCTGGCGGCGCATGGAGCCTGTCAGCCAGGCCCACACGCCCAGATCCCATTTCATGGGCGTTCGCACGCCAGGGCTGGCGTGGAATGCTCCGCTGCACGGAGGGTCATTGGTGGACGGGAGGTAAGAGTTGGCCGTTACTGATAACTTTGAATCAGTTATCTAGGCATTCTTACACTGCCTGCCTAAGTCGGAAGCCGGGATCTGCAGGAGAAATGGGGCCGCTGTGGCGCTGGAGTGACAGCGCGTGGCGCACCAGGGTTGGCGGAAGCGGTGAGATTCGAACTCACGAACGGTTGCCCGTTGCCGGTTTTCAAGACCGGTGCAATCGACCACTCTGCCACGCTTCCTGCAGGCCCGCATTCTACCCGTGCGCTTTCACACGCTCTTGCGGAACCTGCGCTAGGGTAGGGGCTCAGACTATCGGGAGCACATGACGATGAATTTTCTCTTCAAGCCCGTGCGCGCCGGCCTGCTGGCTACCTTTATGGGGGCGTTGGCGGGTCTGGGCTGGGCACAGTCCGGGCCTGCACCGGCAGCGGCATCCGCCCAGCCGCCGGCCCCGGTGGTGTTGGGCGTGGCCGAGGCTGCCAGCGGCGATGTGGCCATCACCGTGACGGGAACCGGCGAAGCGGCGCGCACGGCGCGGCTGCGCCCCGCTGCCGCCGGCGAGGTGCGTGCCGTGAACTTCAAGGCGGGTGACCGGGTGGCCGCCGGGCAGGTGCTGTTGCGCCTGGACGAACAGCCCCTGCAACTGGCGCGCGAACTGGCCGCCAGCGAGCGCGATGCCGCTGCCCGCACCGCCGCCCGGCTGGAGCGCCTGCGCGGCACGGGCGCGGTGGAAGACAGCGCCATAGACACCGCGCAGGAAGCGCTGCGCAACGCAGAGATTGCCCTGAAGCAGGCCGAGCAGGCCCTGACCGACCGCGTGCTGCGCGCGCCGTTTGCCGGTACCGTGGGCCTGGCCAACGTGCAAGTGGGTGACCGTGTGACGCCCGACACCGAGGTAGCCACACTGGACGACCGCCGAAGCCTGCGGGTGCACTTTGAAGTGCCCGAGGCCTACCTGGCCAAGCTGGCACCGGGACTCCCGCTGACGGTGCAAAGTGTGGCCTTTGCAGGCCAGAGTTTTGGTGGCAAGGTGGCCGAGGTCGACAGCCGCATCGATGCGGCGCGCCGCACCGTCCGGCTGCTGGCGGAGGTGCCCAACCCCGATGACCGGCTGCGCCCCGGCATGTCGTTCGATGTGCGGCTGCCGCTGGCAGGCCCGGCCTATGTCAGCGTGCCGGAACTGGCGCTGCAGTGGGGCCGCGAGGGCGCCTTCGTCTGGACGGTGGCCAACGAGCGCGCCCAGCAGGTGCCGGTGCGTCCGGTGCGGCGCGCCAACGGCCGCGTGCTGGTGGAGGGCACGCTGGTGGCAGGCCAGCCCGTGGTGGTGGAAGGCGTACAGCGTCTGCGTGAGGGCCGAGGCGTGCAGGCCGTGAACCCATGAGCCAGCCGAAACCCACGGCCGGTGGCCTGCCCGCGCTCAGCATACGCCGGCCCTGGCTGGTCATCGTCATCAACCTGCTCATCGTGATTGCAGGTCTGGGCGCCCTGCGCGGGGTGGAAGTGCGCGAACTTCCGTCGGTGGACCGGCCCATTGTGGCGGTGCGCGCCGACTTCCCCGGCGCTGCGCCCGAAACGCTGGACGCCGAAGTCACCCGTATTCTGGAAGGCGCCGCTTCCCGCGTGCCCGGGGTGTACGCGGTGCGTTCGGCCAGCGAAGAAGGCAACCTGCGCGTGATCATCGAGTTCCGCCCCGATGTGAACCTCATCGATGCGGCCAACGATGTGCGCGATGCGGTGGCCCGCGTGGAAGGGCAGTTGCCGGAGGGTGTGGAGAATCTCACCATCGTGCGGGCCGATGCCGATGCCGAGCCCGTGATCCGGCTGGCGGTGTCCAGCAGCGCCTTGTCCATCGACGCGCTGACGCAGGCCATTGAAGAGCGGCTGGAGCCCTTGCTGGTGGCGGTGCCCGGTGTGGCCGATGTGACCACCTTTGGCGGGCGCGAACAGGTGCTGAGGGTGCGTGTGGACCCGGCGCGCCTGGCTGCCCTGGGGCTGGCGGTGGACGATGTGGCCGCACTGCTGCGCACCGTGCGCGCCGATGTGCCGGCGGGCAGCCTGGAGGCGGGGCCGCTGGAGGTGCTGGTGCGCGCCAACGCGTCCATCTCCAGCCCGGAGCAGGTGCGCGCCCTGCA
>JALOSG010000170.1 GCA_025458665.1 Serpentinimonas sp. | reverse complement strand
AGTTGTTGAATCTCCCGGGCCAGCTTCACCTGCTCGCGCACCTTTTTCTTGTAGCTGCGCACGGTGTCCGCAATCTCGGCCAGATAGCGGGTGCGGGCCGGCGGAACAATGGGCGTCTGGTTGCTGCTGTGCCGCACATGCACCAGCGGCAGGCGGCCCTCCTGCAGCGGCAGGCCCAGCGCGCCCAGGCGCACCTTGAGGGCTTGGTACAGCGCGGTCACGCCGTCGTCGTTGAAGCGCGCTGCCATGGTGCCAAACACGGGCATTTCTTCCGGGCGCTTGGTCCAGGCTTCCTGGTTGCGCTGCACCTGCTTGGCCACGTCGCGCAGTGCGTCGCTGGCGCCCTTGCGGTCGAACTTGTTGATGGCCACGAACTCGGCGAAGTCGAGCATGTCGATCTTCTCCAGCTGGCTGGCCGCGCCGAACTCCGGCGTCATCACGTACATGGGCACATCCACATGCGGCACGATGGCGGCATCGCCCTGGCCTATGCCCGAGGTTTCCACCACCACCAGGTCGAACCCGGCGGCCTTGCACGCGGCCACCACATCGGGCAGCGCCGCAGAAATCTCGCTGCCAAACTCGCGCGTGGCCAGCGAGCGCATGTAGATGCGCTGCCCGCTGTCCTGCGGTGTGGCTTTGGCCCAAGGCGAAATGGCGTTCATGCGGATGCGGTCACCCAGCAAAGCGCCACCGCTCTTGCGCCGCGACGGGTCGATGGAAATGACGGCCACACGCAGCCGGTCGTTCTGGTCCAGGCGCAGGCGGCGGATGAGTTCATCGGTGAGGCTGGATTTGCCCGCGCCGCCCGTGCCCGTGATGCCCAGCACCGGCACCTTGGCCTGCGCCGCCTGCTGGCGGATGGTGGCCAGCGTGGCGGCATCGGCCGCGCCGTTCTCTATGGCGGTGATGAGCTGGGCCAGCGCGCGCCATGCGGCCTCGTTCTGGCCCTGTATGGCGCTGGCGTCCCGCGGGGCAAAGCCCGACAGATCCTTGTCGCAGCGCATGACCATCTCGCCAATCATGCCGGCCAGGCCCATGCGCTGCCCATCCTCGGGGCTGTAGATGCGCGCCACGCCGTAGTCCTGCAGCTCCTTGATTTCGGACGGCACGATCACGCCGCCGCCGCCGCCAAACACCTGAATGTGCGAGCCGCCGCGCTGGCGCAGCAGGTCCACCATGTACTTGAAGTACTCCACATGCCCGCCCTGGTAGGAGCTGATAGCAATGCCCTGCGCGTCTTCCTGCAGGGCCGCAGTCACCACCTCATCGACCGAGCGGTTGTGCCCCAGGTGAATCACCTCCGCGCCCATGCTCTGCAGAATGCGCCGCATGATGTTGATGGCGGCGTCGTGGCCGTCGAACAGGCTGGCGGCCGTCACGAAACGCACCTTGTGCGCAGGGCGGTAATTGGCCAGCGCCTGGTACTCGGCGGACAGGTCGGTCATGGCTTGTCTCCTCTTGGGGATGGATGCGGAATCGGGGTGGGTGGGCCGAAACGGGGCCGAAAACAGGCCATGTTTCTGATTGACGTTTACGTAAACGTCAATACACTGTCTTATCGTAGCGCGTTTGGCGGGTGGCGTCCATCGGGAGGCCTCTGTAGCGGCGGCATTTCAAACCCGCCAGACTGTGGTGGCAAGCCTGCCATCGGACACAGCGCTCGCGATGAAAAAATTAAAATACCCCAAAGAGTATCTTCAGAGGCCCCAACATGCTCCCCATCCAGCTTTTCGACCCCGAATCCAGCACCTACACCTACGTGCTGTTCGATGAGAACACCCGCGAGGCCCTGATCATCGATCCGGTGGATACCCAGATCGAGCGCGACCTGGCCACCCTGCGCCAGTACGGCCTGAAGCTGGTCTGGGCGGTGGAAACCCACGCCCACGCCGACCACATCACCAGCGCGGGCCAGCTGGCCGAACTCGCGGGCGCCCGCACGGCTGCACCAGCCGGCTGTGGCATCACCACGGCAGCGGTGCAGTTGCAGGACGGGGATACCCTGAATTTCGGCAGCCAGCACATTCTGGCGCTGGCCACGCCGGGTCACACCGCCGGCAGCATGAGTTACGTGTGGCGCGGCACCGATGGCCAAGCCCACGTGTTCACCGGCGACACGCTGCTCATCAACGGCTGCGGCCGCACCGATTTCCAGTCCGGCAGTGCCGAGGCGCTGTACCACAGCCTCACGCAGGTGCTGTTCAAGTTGCCCGACGAGACCACCGTCTGGCCAGGCCACGACTACCAGGGCCGCACCCACAGCACCATAGGCCAGGAGAAGGCGGGCAATGCGCGTGTGGCGGGCAAGTCGCAGGCGGAGTTCGTGGCCATCATGGATGGGCTCAACCTGCCCCGGCCCAGGCGCATAGACGAAGCCGTGCCCGCCAACCTCACCTCGGGCCTGCGCCACGACGCCGAAGGCGCGCTCCTGATGCAGCCCAGGCCCGCCGCTGGCTATGCGGGCGATGTGTCCCCCGAATTGGCGTGGGCCTGGGCGCAGTCGGGTGAGGCGGTGCTGGTGGACGTGCGCACCGACGCCGAACGGGAATGGGTGGGCTTTGTACCCGGCGCGGTGGCGCTGTCTTGGAAGGTCTGGCCGGGCATGGCGCTGAACCCCGAATTTGACGATGGCCTGCGCAAAGCGGTGAAGCCAGGCCAGAAAACCGTGCTGCTGTGCCGCAGCGGCGTGCGTTCCATTGCGGCCGCACGCCGGGCCACCGAACTGGGTCTGGAGGCCTACAACATTCTGGAGGGCTTCGAGGGCGACCCCGACGGGAATGCCCACCGGGGCCAGAAGGGCGGCTGGCGCTACCGCGGGCTGCCCTGGCGGCAGAACTGAAGCCAGCCCGCTTCACTTTATGATGCGGCCATGACGTTCCTGGCCCTTGATGTTGGCAACACCCGCCTGAAGTGGGCGCTGTACGAGCAACCCGCCGTGGGCGCGCGGCTCATGGCGCACGGCGTGCAGTTCCTGGAAAACATAGAAACCCTGGCCGATGGCGACTGGGGCCGCCTGAGCGCGCCGCGCTGGGTGCTGGGCTGCATCGTGGCCGGCGATGCCGTGAAGCGCCGGGTGGAAGAGCAGCTGGAAATCTGGGACGCACCCGTGCAGTGGGTGGTCTCCAGCGCACAGGAGGCTGGTGTCACCAACGGCTATGACCACCCGGCCCGCCTGGGTTCCGACCGATGGGTGGCCATGATCGGGGCGCGCCAGCGGCTGGTGGCGCGCGGCTGGAAGAAGCCTTGTGTGGTGGTCATGGTGGGCACCGCCGTCACGGTGGAAGCCATCGACGCGGATGGCCGCTTCCTGGGTGGCGTCATTCTGCCGGGCCACGGCATCATGCTGCGGGCGCTGGAGTCCGGCACCGCGGGCCTGCATGTGCCTACCGGAGAGGTGCGCAACTTCCCCACCAACACCAGCGATGCGCTCACCAGCGGTGGCACCTTCGCCATTTCGGGTGCGGTACGGCGCATGGTGGACAACCTGCGCGAGCACTGCGGGCAGGAGCCGGTCTGCATCATGACGGGTGGCGCGGGCTGGAAAATGGCGCCCAGCATGGCGGTGCCGTTCGAACTGGTGGAGACGCTGATTTTTGACGGGCTGCTTGAAATTGCCCACAAGCGCTTCAACGCCCAGCCTACCCTGACGCCCGAGTTCTGAAGCCGGCTTTGCTCGGCCTGCTTGGCCTGGGTGCTCAGCGTTCTCAGCGTGGCTGGGCCAGCCAGCGTTGCGCCAGTTCCACCCAGTAGGTGGCACCCAGCGGAGTCAGGTCGTCGTTGAAGTCGTAGCTGGGGTTGTGCAAGGTACAAGGCCCGCCGCCGTGTCCCATTTCACGGTGCGCGCCATCCCCGTTGGAAATGAAGCAGTAGGCGCCCGGGCGGGCCTGCAGCATGTAGGCAAAGTCCTCAGCGCCCATGGTGGGCTCCTGCTCCAGCACGTTCTGCTCGCCCACGATCTGCACCATCACCTCGCGGGCAAAAGCCGCCTCGGGCGCACTGTTGATGGTGGGCGGGTAGTTGCGCTGGAACTCGAACTCGCAGGTGGCGCCAAACGCCGCGCAGGTGTGTTCGGCCACGGCCTGCATCCGCGCCTCGATCATGTCGAGCACCTCCACCGAGAAGGTGCGTACCGTGCCCTGCAGCGTGCAGGTGTCGGGCACCACGTTGGTGGCCTCGCCCGCCTCGATCATGGTGACCGAGATCACGCCCGCATCCACCGGCTTCTTGTTGCGCGTGATGATGGTCTGGAAGGCCTGCACCATCTGGCAGGCCACAGGCACAGGGTCTATGCCGTTGTGCGGAAGCGCGGCGTGGCAGCCCTTGCCCCGGATCACGATCTTGAATTCGTTGCTGGAAGCCATGACTGGCCCCTGGCTCACGGCAAAGGTGCCCACCGGCGCACCCGGCCAGTTGTGCATGCCGAACACGGCCTCCATGGGGAACTGCTCGAACAGCCCGTCCTTGATCATTTCGCGCGCACCGCCACCGCCTTCCTCGGCCGGCTGAAAGATCAGATAGACCGTACCGTCGAAGTCGCGGTGCCGTGCCAGGTACTGGGCCGCGGCCAGCAGCATGGCGGTGTGCCCGTCGTGGCCGCAGGCGTGCATCTTGCCGGCGTGCTGGCTGGCATGGGCAAAGGTGTTGAACTCCTGCATGGGCAGGGCGTCCATGTCGGCGCGCAGGCCCACTGCGCGCCCGCAGGCGCCACCATCGCGGCCATGGACGATGCCCACCACCCCGGTGGTGCCCATGCCCCGGTGCATGGGTATGCCCCAGGCCGCCAGCTGCGTGGCCACCACCTCGGCGGTACGCACTTCCTGGAAGCACAGTTCGGGGTGGGCGTGGATGTCGCGGCGAATGGCCGCGATGCTGGCCGCCTGCGCCAGGATGGTGTCGTTCAGTTTCATAATCCCTATGCTAAACAAAGCCGCCATTTTTGGGGAGCATTCCTTGTCAGGTTCCTTGTCCATTTCCACCGAAACAGAAGTGACCCAGGTGGTGGGCGCCTGCCCCCACGACTGCCCAGACACCTGTTCCATGGTCACCACGGTGCAGAACGGCCGGGCGGTTCGGGTGCAGGGCAACCCCGACCACCCACAAACTGGCGGCGTGCTGTGCGCCAAGGTATCGCGCTACCACGAGCGCACCCACCACCCGGACCGGTTGCTGCACCCCATGCGCCGGGTGGGCGCGAAAGGTGCCGGGCAGTTCGAGCGGGTGAGCTGGGACGAAGCCCTGAGCGACATTGCCGCGCGCCTGAAAGCCATTGCCGCGCAAGACCCGCAGGCCATCCTGCCCTACGCCAAGGTGGGCATGCGGGTGGAGTTCTTTGCCGAGTCGCGGCTCATCCTCATCTGGGGCGGCAATCCGGTGGGCAGCAACCTGCATTTCTGGCGCTACGCGCAGGAGGCCAAGCGGCAGGGTGCGAAGCTGGTGTGCATCGATCCGCGCCGCACCGATACCGCCGAGAAATGCCACGAACACCTGGCCCTGCTGCCGGGGACCGATGCGGCGCTGGCCTACGCGCTCATGCACGAACTGGTGGTGCACGACTGGGTGGACCACGACTATCTGGAGCGCTACACCGTAGGCTGGTCGGCGCTGCGCCAGCGCGCGCTGGAATGGCCGCCGGAGCGCGCTGCGGCGGTGTGCGGCCTGCCCGTGGAGCAGATCCGCCGGTTGGCGCAGGACATGGGCGCATGTTTCCAGCGCGGTGAGCCCCAGGCCATACGCCTGAACTACGGCATGCAGCGCGCACGGGGTGGCGGTAACGCGGTGCGTGCGGTGTCCTGCATTCCTGCGGTGCTGGGTGCGTGGAGGCAACGCGCAGGGGGTTTGTTGCTCAGCACCTCGGGCGCTTTCCCGGTGCAGTGGGCACCGCTGCAGCGCCCGGATTTGCTGGCCGCATCGGGCGTGTCGCAGCCGCGTACCATCAACATGAGCACCATCGGCAACGATTTGCTGCGGCCTGCATCGCCAGAATTTGGCCCGCAGGTGCAGGCGGTGGTGGTGTACAACAGCAACCCGCTGGCGGTGGCGCCCGAATCGGGCAAGGTGGTGCAGGGTTTCTCGCGTCCCGACCTGTTCACCGTGGTGCTGGAGCACTTCCAGACCGACACCGCCGACTATGCCGACTATGTGCTGCCTGCCACCACGCAGCTGGAGCACTGGGACGTGCACCTGAGCTACGGCCACACCGATGCGCTGCTCAACCGGCCCGCCCTGGCGCCCGTGGGTGAGTCCCGGCCCAACACGCAGATATTCCGCGAGCTGGCGCAGCGCATGGGGTTCACCGAGGACTGCTTCCAGGACGACGACGAAACCCTGTGCCGCCAGGCCTACGGGGACCGCATCGACTTTGCGCAGTTGCTGGAGCGTGGCTTTGCCACCCTCGACCTGCCCGAGGCGCCGTTTGCCCAGGGTGGTTTTCCCACCCCCTCGGGCCGCTGCCTGCTGTTCAACGAAGCGCTGGAGCAACTGGGGCAGGGCGGCCTGCCCGAAGTGCTGCCCAACCACGAGACCACCGGCAGCGACGCACGCTACCCGCTGGCCATGATTTCTCCGCCTGCGCGCAACTTCCTCAACTCCACGTTTGTGAACGTCAAAACCCTGCGGGACGCCGAGGGCGAGCCCCTGCTGGAGATACACCCCGCCGATGCGCAGGCCCGCGCCATTGCCGATGGCGATGTGGTGGAGGCCTTCAACGACCGGGGCCGCTACCACTGCAAGGCCCGCGTGACGCTGCGCGCCCGCCCGGGCGTGGTGGTGGGGCTGGGTATCTGGTGGCGCAAGATGGGCCTGAACGGCACCAACGTGAACGAGCTGACCAGCCAGCGCCTGACCGATATGGGCCGCGCACCCACCTTCTACGACTGCCTGGTGGAGGTGCGGCGCTTGGCGCCGAACACCCAGCCCGTGCAGCCCGTGCAGCCAGCCAGCGAGGCCCTGGCCTAGATGAAACGACCCCTGGCGCTGCTGCTCTGCGTGGTGGGCCTGCTGGGCTTGCTGGGAGGCTGTGCAGCCGGGAGCGGCATGGCATCGGGGGGTACCGGCGCAGACGGGCACAGCCCTTCCCGAAGCTGGGTGCTGGACCCTGGCTACTACGCCCAGTCGGTGCAAGGGCACTTGGGCCTCATGCGCGCCTCGCGCCGGCTGGACAGCTGGCTGCAAGACCCCGACACCCCCGAACGCCTGCGCCAGCGGTTGCTGCGGGCACAGGAAATCCGTGCGTTCGCGTCCAGCCATCTGATGCTGCCACGCAATGCCAGTTACACCCGCTATGCCGACCTGGGCCGTCGCGCCGTGGTGTGGAACGTGGTGGCTGCGCCCCCCTACCAGCTGGAACTGGCGCAGTGGTGCTTCCCGTTTGCCGGCTGCGTGGGCTACCGGGGCTATTACAGCGAAGAGGCGGCGCGCCAGTTTGCCGCCAGCCTGCCGCCAGGCTCCGATGTGGCGGTGTATCCCGTGCCGGCCTATTCCACGCTGGGCTGGCTGAACTGGCTGGGCGGCGACCCGCTGCTCAACACCTTCATCCACTACCCCGAGGTGGAACTGGCGCGCCTGCTGTTCCACGAACTGGCGCACCAGAAGCTGTTCGTGCCCGGCGATACCGCCTTCAACGAGTCGTTTGCCAGCGCGGTGGAAGACCTGGGCGGCGAACTCTGGATGCGCGAGCGTGCCAGCCCCGAAGCCCGCGCAGAGTTTTTCACCTTCGATGCCCGGCGCAACGCCTTCCGCCAGCTCATGCGCAGCACCCGTGCCGAGTTGCAGGCCGTGTATACCCAGAGCACACCCGCTTCCGCCGATGGCACCGACGCGCGGGCCCAGGGCAAAGCCGAGGTCATGGCGCGCTTCCACCAGCGCTACCAGGCCCTGAAAACCTCGTGGGGTGGATTCGCCGGCTACGACGCCTGGGTGAGCCAGGCCAACAACGCCTTGTTCGCGGTGCATGCGGCCTACGACGAGTTCGTGCCCGCCTTTGTAGCCCTGTACCGGCGCGCGGCGGCCGAATACGGAGAGGGCGATGCCGCCTGGCAGGCCTTCTACGCCGAGGCTACGGAACTATCCCACCGGCCCAAGGCCGAACGCCATGAGGCCTTGCGGGCCCTGGCTGCCACCCAGCAAGCCGGTGTCGCGCGTTAGCCCGCTGCTGGCCCCCCTTGTCCGCTCCCTTGTCCTCTCTCACCGCACTGAATTGACCTATGGCCGAACTCTCCATCGATCGCTCCCACACGCTGGGGCTGGCCGCCGCCCGGAAGGTGGCCGAGGACTGGGTCCGCGCCGGTGAGGAACGCTTTGGCCTGAGCTGCCAGGCCACGCTGGCCCCCCACGCAGAGGCTCCCGACGCCTGCGACCACATCCTCTTCAGCCGCTCCGGCGTCAGTGGCAGTCTGCAAGTCACGCCCAGCCGCTTTGTGCTGAGTGCCAAGCTCGGGTTTCTGCTGAGCGCCTACAAAGGCCCCATCGAAGCCGAAATGCGCCGCCAGCTGGACGCGCTGCTGGGGCCGGAGGCCTGAGTGGTACCCCAGCCGCGTGGCGTGTTGCAGCCTTACTCGAGCGAGTCGATCAGGTCGATATAGCGCTGCTTGGCGTCGTCCTGGCTCACCCCTTTCAGGCCGTTCCAGGCGTCCCACTTGGCGCGGCCCACCATGTCGCTGAAGCCGGGCTTGGTGCTGGTGTTGTCGCCCTCGGTGGCTTGTTTGAAGAGTGCGTAAATCTTCAGCAGCGTCATGTTGTCGGGGCGCTGGGTGAGCTCTTTCGATGCGGCCACGGCGGCCTCAAAAGCGGCGGTCAGGTCTGACATGGTGGGTGGTCCTGGGTAAAAAGCCCCGATTGTGCCTGCCCGATAATGCGGACATCGACTCTGGGACTTACGCACAATGATTCTCGTGACTGGCGGCGCCGGCTTCATCGGCAGCAATTTCGTGCTCGACTGGCTGGCCCAGTCGGATGAACCTGTGGTCAACCTGGACAAGCTGACCTACGCCGGCAACCTGGAGAACCTGGCCAGCCTGCAAGGCGATGCGCGCCACACCTTCGTGCACGGGGACCTCGGCGACCGTGCGCTGGTGGACCAGCTGCTGGCCCAGCACCGCCCCCGCGCCCTGCTGCACTTTGCAGCGGAAAGCCACGTGGACCGCTCCATCCATGGCCCGGAAGATTTCATCCAGACCAACATCGTGGGCACCTTCCGCTTGCTGGAAGCCGTGAGGGCCTACTGGAGCGGATTGCCCGAGCCCGAGAAAGCGGCGTTCCGTTTCCTGCACGTGAGTACCGACGAGGTGTACGGCACCCTCAGCCCCCAGGACCCGCCCTTTGCCGAGTCCAAGGCCTACGAGCCCAACAGCCCTTACAGCGCCAGCAAAGCGGCCAGCGACCACCTGGTGCGCGCCTGGCACCACACCTACGGCTTGCCGGTGCTTACCACCAACTGCAGCAACAACTACGGACCCTACCACTTCCCGGAAAAACTCATTCCACTGATGATCGTGAACGCGCTGGCGGGCAAGTCCCTGCCGGTGTACGGAGACGGCCTGCAGGTGCGCGACTGGCTGTACGTGAAAGACCATTGCAGCGCCATACGCCGCGTGCTGGAAGCAGGCCGGCTGGGCGAAACCTACAACGTGGGTGGCTGGAACGAGATGCCCAACATCGAGATCGTGCACACCGTCTGTGCCTTGCTCGACGAATTGCGCCCCAGAGCCGACGGCAGTAGCTACAAGGCGCAGATCACCCACGTGCAGGACCGCCCGGGCCACGACCGGCGCTACGCCATCGATGCGCGCAAGATCGAGCGCGAACTGGGCTGGCGGCCTGCCGAAACGTTCCAGAGTGGCATCAGGAAAACCGTGCAGTGGTACCTGAGCAACCCCGAATGGGTGCAGCACGTGCAGAGCGGCGCTTACAAGGACTGGGTCCACCAGCAGTACGGTGGTGTGGC
>JALOSG010000169.1 GCA_025458665.1 Serpentinimonas sp. | reverse complement strand
GACCTGCAGGAGCCGCTGTACGTCCCGGAAACCGTCACTGGCCTGGAACTGCTCGACAGCTTCCGCGAGACCGACGACCAGATGGCCTTCGTGGTGGATGAATACGGCGAGGTGCAGGGCATCGTGACGCTCAAGGACCTGATCGAGGCCATCACCGGTGAGTTCAGGCCGCGCAACCCCGAGACCTCCTGGGGCGTTCAGCGCAGCGACGGCTCATGGCTGCTGGACGGCCACATCCCGGTGCCCGAACTGAAGGACAGGCTGGGGCTGGTCTCGGTACCCGAAGAGGAGCGCGGCCGCTACCACACCCTCAGCGGCATGATGATGCTGCTGACCGGTCGGCTGCCCCGCGAGTCCGATGCGGTGGACTGGCAGGGCTGGCACTTCGAGATTGTGGACATGGATGGCCGCACCATAGACAAGGTGCTGGCCTCCCGCCGGGAGCTGCCAGAAGCCTGAGCTGTGCAGGCGGCGGGCCAATGGCCGCAAGGCCCACTCCTGGGGGTTGGTGATGGCGGAGTTGCCTGACGTGGTGCAAGGCCAGGCTTTGCGCAGCCGTACCTTGTGGCCGGGCCAAGGATTACAGCTTTGTCATCTTTCCCGGCGCGTTCCGGGTGACAATTTCCTGAAGGCGTTGCTGGTAAGCGCCACGCTCTCCATGCCCTCTATGCTCCCTACGTTCGTGCTCACCTTTTCCCGCTGGCTGCGCTGCGGCTCCGCCGGCGCCTTGCTGGTGCTGGTGGCTGGGTGCGCGGGCCCTCAGCTGGCGCCCGATTCCGCCCCGCCCCACCACCGCGACCACGGCTTCGTGAACGCCCACCCTTCTCCGCATGGCGAAGAGCAGGGCAGTTTCTGGCGCTGGCAGTGGGAGCGCCTGCGCGCCGGCTTGCCGCCGGATCGTCCGGAACGCGTGGCACGGGTGACGCCGGACCTGGAGCGCCTGCACCGGGCCGATGGGGCCACCACCGTCACCTGGCTGGGCCATTCCACCGCGCTGTGGCAAGTGGCTGGACTGAATATCCTCACCGATCCCCACTTGGGTCCCCGGGCTTCCCCCGTGCCATTTGCCGGTCCGCGCCGCCTCACCGAAGTGCCGGTGCCGCTGGCGCAGTTGCCCTGCATCGATGTGGTGCTGATCAGCCACAACCATTACGACCATCTGGACCGCGGCACCGTGCTCGACCTCATGCAGCAGGCTGGTGGGCCCCCGCTGTTTCTGGTGCCTCTGGGCGTGGATGCGTGGATGGCCAGCCTGGGCGTACAGCCGGTGCACCGCATGGACTGGTGGGACCGGCATGAGGTGGCCGGCCCGCGTGGACCGGTGACTGTGCACTTTGTGCCCGCACACCACTGGTCCAGCCGCACGCCCTGGGACCGCCAGGCCACCTTGTGGGGCGGGTTTGTGGTGGAAGCGGTGACCAGCCCGGGCGCCGCACCGGTGCGCCTGTACTACGCCGGCGATACCGGCTACGCCCCCGACTTTGCCGAGATCGGGCAGCGCTTTGGCGGTTTCGACTTGTCGATGATCCCGGTGGGTTGCTACCTGCCGCGCTGGTTCATGAAGCAAAAGCACGTCAATGAAGAGGAGGCGGTGCGCATCCACCTCGATGTGAAGAGCCGCTTGTCCCTCGGGGTGCACTGGGGCGCATTCCGGCTGTGCGACGACCCGATCGACGCGCCGCTGGACGGATTGCCCCCGGCGCGCGAGCGCCTGAATGTACCTGCCGCCGACTTTGTCCTGCCCGCGCTGGGCCAGACCGTGGTGGTGCGGGAGGCGACACGTTGAGCGGATTGAACAGGACTGGCGCCGGGCGCCGCCTGTGGCTGGCGGCTGCGGCTGCCAGTGCGCTGGCTGGCGCCCTGTACAGCCTGCCCGCGTGGAGCGAGGCACCGCCTGCACAGGCGCAGCGCATAGAGCAGCTGCTGCAGGCCATGGAGCGGCAGGAGGGCGTGACGTTCGAGCGCAATGGCCGGCGCGTGAGCAGCGCCGATGCGGTCCGCTTCCTGCGTGCCAAGTGGCAGCGCCATGGGGCAGGCGTGTCCACCGCCGAGGAGTTCATTGAACGCATAGCCAGCCGCTCGTCCACCACGGGTAGGGACTATCTGGTGTGTGGCGCCGGGTTGGCTTGTACACCCGCCGGCCCTTGGCTGCGGCGCTTGCTGCTGGGCCCGCAGGGACCAGAGGAGGGATGAGCTGCTCGCGGCGCCGGGCAGACCTCTCTTGACGAACGGCAGCGTAGAGTGAGATAAATCTGATACCCCCCGCCACCGGGCTGGGTCGTCTCAGCTTTTTCCCGGAGGAGTTGCCATGCGGATATCCACCCGCCATGCCCTGGCCGTTTTGCTGGCCGGTAGTGTTACTGCGGCCCCCGCCATGGAGCGTGTGCAGGAGGCCGACCGCACGCTGGACTGTGCCGGCATTTCTGCCGAACAGGAGCGCCTGCGCGGCGTGGTGGCAGCGGGCAGTGGGGAGCGCACCCTGGGCACCGCGGCTGCAGGCACCGCCGCCAACGTGGGCGCCCAGGTGGCTGCAGGCCAGGTGGCGGGCAGTCTGTTCGGCGCATTGGGTGGGCTGGCCTCCAAACTCGCCGGGGCCACGGCGCAGGCCACGGTGGAAACCAAAATGGGGCCGGACGATGCGGCCAAGGCGCTGGCAGCGCAAGCCACAGCCCGGCAGGAATTCCTTACCCGGCTGGCGCTGGCCAAGGACTGCGCTGCGGGCGGTGCGGGCACTGCACTCAGCCCCGAGGCGTTCGATCAGGTAGCGGCCGCCCCGCCCGCCGGCACCATCGCGGTAACGGCGCTGAGCGCGGCATCGGTAGAGCCGGCCCTGAGCGAGCCCATCGTCACGCTGGACAGCGCCGGCCTGGTGGACGGCAAGATCGACCTGAAGGGCAAGACCATCTACCTCACCGAATACCGGGTGCTGTTCGATGTGGGCGGTGAAGTCTCGGGCAACACCCGCGGGGGCTACCTGTTCGGTACCGATTACGGCTCGACCCGCGCTACCGTGACTTACAGCGTGTCCAACATGGACGTGGCCGCCTATCAGAAGATCACCGACCGCGCCTTTGCCGACTTCAAGGAACGCATGCAGGCCGCGGGCATCCAGATGGTGTACGAACCGCCCGAAGGTGGTGGCATTTACGAAGCCACCGAAGCCGGCAGCACGCCCGAAGCTCCTGTATTTGGTAAGCAGGCCGAAGGCTACGGCGGGCGCAAGATGCTGGTCATGGTGCCCACCGGCACCAAGTGGGTTTCCCGGGGTATTGCCGGTATCGGGGCGGGCAACATCGGCAAGCGCATCGAATGGGTGAAGCAGAACCGCGACGGCATGTCGGTGACGCAGACGGTGAACATTGCGCAGCTGGAATCGTCGGGTTCGGGCTCGTCCATCCTGCGCCGGGGCTCCTCGGCCGATGCCTCTTCCGAGATGACGGTAGGTAACCCGCCCAGCGAATTCCTCATCCAGATGCACGCCGGCGGCGGCCTGATGAAGATGACGCGGCCCGTTACCGTGCCAGGTGCCTTTGCCAACTTCCGCACCGTGAGCACCTACGACAGCGACAAGGACGCCACCATGCGCGCCATCGGGGTCATGCAGAACATGATGGGACAAGGCGCGAACAAAACCGTGAAGGTGGAAAAGGCGGTGGACATTGACGGCCCCGCCATGGCACGCCTTTCTCTGCAGGGCCTGGCCACCGTGAACCAGGCCATTGCAGACCGCTTGAAGTAAGCCCGGACCTGAGCGGCCTGCGCTACGGCAAGGTGTGCTTACTGAGCGATGCCGATGTGGACGGATCGCACATCCAGATGCTGCTGCTGACGCTGTTTTTCCGGCACTTTCCCAAGCTCATTGAGGCGGGGCATGTGTACGTGGCCCGCCCGCGGCAAGAAGCCCGCCACCAAGTTCTACGTGCTCGACGAAGGCGAGCTGGTGGCCATACTGGACAAATGTGCCAAAGACGGCGTGCCGCGCGAGAAGTGCCCCATCAGCCGCTTCAAGGGCCTGGGGGCCCAGCTCATGGGCAAAGGCGAGGCGGCCGCGCGCCGCGAGCTGATGGAGCTGCGCGGGTATGCGGTGGAGATTGATGTGTGAGTGGACAGGCGGTTAATCCGTATCTTCCTTTCTAAGCCTTGAGAGCGTACCCTGCGTTGAGTCGTAATGAGAAGCAGGGAGGGGGAGATGGCAAAGTGTCTTTTTGCCCGACGGAAAGTTTCCCGATTGACCTGGGTGACCGTCATCCCCAAGCCCGGGCACCTGGGCAAGCGCGAGTTGGTGTGGGATGCGCTGGGTCGATTGATCGAGGTCCGCGAAGAGTCTAGGCCGCTGGCCCGCTACCAGTACGACCACCGGGGCCTGCGCATTGGCAAACAGGTGGAGAAGCAAACCACCCAGACCACAACCACCCACACCCTCTACGACGAGTCCCGCCAACCCCTGGCCGAGCTCAACGCCCAGGGCCGTATCACCCGGCAATATACAACCGCCAACGCTACTACGACCCCGAGCACGGCCAGTACCTCACGCCCGACCCGCTCGGCACGCCGGATGGGCCGAATCCGTATGCGTATGTGGCGTTCAATCCGCTCACGAACATCGACCCGGATGGGTTGATTCTGTTTGCGTTTGATGGGACGGGGAATGACGAAAGCAATCCGAACACTCTGACGAATGTGGTTCGGTTTCGGGACTTGTACAAGGATGAGAATAGTGATGTCCAGTTTTTCTATATCACCGGCCCGGGAACCGAAGACCCGAGAAGCGGCATTCAACACCCGTGGTACCTCGGCGGAAATCTGGTGGACGCCGGGGCCTCTTTCACCGGGAAAGATCGGATTGCGTTCCTGGTCAACGACCTGCGACGGCAAGCCGACGACACCCCAGACGAAACAGTCATCGACATCGACGTCGTGGGGTTCAGCCGCGGTGCGGCTCAGGCGCGGGACTTTGCCAACCAGGTTGCCAGTGCCACCAGGAACAACTGGTACGAATACACCGATGAAGCAGGGGCAAACCAGTGCCAGCGGGTGAACCTGCGCTTCATGGGTCTGTTTGACACGGTACTCAGCGTGCACCGTGGGTCTTACAACCTGGGCATACCCGAGGCCTTCGGTCATGTGGCGCATGCGGTGGCGATGAACGAATACCGCAACCTTTTTCCGGTGGAGTCCATCGCCCAGGAGCAATTGAGTGCCTTTCCTGTTCCAGGGCAGGTTCGCATTGAGCGAGGTTTCCTGGGTGCACACAGCGATATTGGCGGCAGCTTTGCCGATGGCGACCTGGCCAAGGTGGCGCTGGTGTGGATGGTCAACCAGGCAACTGCGGCAGGGGTGCAGATGGATGCGCTGAGTAATGAGCAAACGACGATCATTGCCAACCCTGTGATTCACGACAGCAGCAGCAATCTGCACTCCAGCACAGGACCCGCACCCACCAGCACCTCAGAAGACCGTGTGATCCGGTTTCGCGATGGAAGCACACCTCGCCAAAGAACCGCCCTGGTCGGGACGGGTACCGGATATGAAGACACGATCCCTTACATCACCTACAGCACCAAC
>JALOSG010000168.1 GCA_025458665.1 Serpentinimonas sp. | reverse complement strand
GGCCGCCTGTCGAGCGCCGCGTCGGCCAGGGCCACCGGCCACCATCCGGCGGCCTCGGCCGGACCCGTCGATTCCCACATGTCCGCGCTCCCGAAAGAACACACGCCGCCGGGCTTGCGCCGGGCGGCGTGTGGGGTCTCACGATCGCATCGCCGCAGGCGACGCGCTCAGGCCGGTGCCGTCACTTGCCGGCAGCCGGGACCTTGCCTTCGACGCCCTTGACGAAGAAGTCGACCTTGTCCTTCCACTCGCGGTCGGCCTTGGCGTCCTTGGCCAGGCGCTCCTTGCCGGTGTTGTCGACGACCGGGCCGGTGAACGGCTCGAAGCTGCCGTCCTTCAGGCCGGCCTTGATCTCCTCGACACGCTTCTTCGCGTCCTCGGGGACGACGTCGGCGATCTTGATCAGGTCGTTCGTGCCTTCCTTGACGCCCCAGACCGTGCGCTCGGTCTTCCAGGTGCCGTTCTTCACGTCCTCGATGGCCTTGATGTAGTACGGGCCCCAGTCGACGATGGCGCTGGCCAGGTGGGCCTTGGGCGCGAAGGCGGACATGTCGCTGTCCCAGCCGAAGGCGAACTTGCCGTTCTTCTCGGCGGTCTGCAGCACCGCGGTGGAGTCGGTGTTCTGCAGCAGGACGTCGGCACCCTGGTTGATCAGGCTCTGGGCGGCGTCGGATTCCTTCGGCGGGTCGAACCAGGTGTTCACCCAGACCACCTTGGTCTTGATCTTCGGGTTCACCGACTGGGCACCCAGGGTGAACGAGTTGATGTTGCGCAGCACCTCGGGGATCGGGAAGGAGCCCACGAAGCCGAGCGTGTTGGTCTTGGTCATCGTGCCGGCGATGACACCGGCCATGTACGTGTCCTGGTAGAAGGACGCGTCGTAGATGCGCATGTTGGGCGCCGTCTTGTAGCCCGTGGCGTGCTCGAACTTCACGTTGGGGAAGTCGGCGGCCACGCGCAACATGGGCTCCATGAAGCCAAAGGACGTAGCGAAGATGATGTCGTTGCCTTGCTGCGCCAGGTCGCGGATCACGCGCTCGGCGTCGGCACCTTCGGGCACGTTTTCCACGAAGGTGGTCTGCACCTGGTCGCCGAAGTGGGCTTCCACGGCTTTGCGGCCCAGGTCATGGGCAAAACTCCAGCCGGCGTCACCCACCGGGCCCACATACACCCAGGCGGCTTTGGTGGGTGCCGGCGCGGGAGCTGCTGCAGGGGCCGCAGCGGCAGGTGCCGGTGCTTCTTCTTTCTTGCCACAGCCCACCAGGGCTGCGGACACCACCACGCCCGCGAGGGCGGTGGTGATGAGCTTGCGTTTGGAAAAGTCGGTCATGAAGACTCCTGTTGAAAAACCGGTTGGTGACGAGATGAAACGGGCAAAAAACGACAAACCGAAATTATGCGCTGGCGCGGGACCAAACTGGCGATCTGCACGCACTCAGGAACCCGGATAGAACGGCTTTCCGATGGACTGTGGCATGTTGGTACGGATCCACAGGGGATTGCGGGAAATGAGCACCAGCACCACGATGGTGGCCAGGTAGGGCAGCATGGTCAGCACCTGACTGGGCACATTCACGCCTGCGCCCTGCAGGTGGAACTGCACCATGGTCAGCCCGCCGAACAGGTAGGCGCCAAGCAGCACCCGTGCCGGCCGCCAGGTGGCAAAAGTGGTCAGGGCCAAGGCAATCCAGCCCTTGCCCGCAATCATGCCTTCCACCCACAGCGGCGTGTAGATGGTGGACACATAGGCGCCCGCGAGACCGCACAGCGAACCGCCCACCACCACGGCCAACAGCCGGATCCAGCGCACCGGATAGCCCAGCGCATGGGCCGATTCGGGGCTCTCCCCCACGCTGCGCAGCACCAGCCCGGAGCGGGTGCGGTAGAGGAACCAGATCAGGCCCACGGTGAGGGCCACGGCGAAGTACACCATGGGGTGCTGGCGGAACAGCGCTGGGCCGAGGAATGGGATGTCGGACAGAAACGGCACGGCCCAGGGCTCGGGGTCGCGCAGCTTGATGCGGGTGTAGGCCGAGCCGGCAAAGGCCGAAAACCCCGCCCCGAACAGGCTGAGCGCCAGCCCGGTGGCGTACTGGTTGGTGTTGAGCCAGATGACCAGCCAGCCAAAGATGAGCGACAGGACCGCTGCCGCACCCATGCCGGCCAGGAAGCCGGGCCAGGACACACCAAAGTGGGCCACCGCCGCAAAACCAGCCAGCGCGCCGCACAGCATCAGGCCTTCGGCGCCCAGGTTCACAATGCCGGCTTTCTCGTTGATGAGCAGGCCCAGCGCTGCAATGGCCAGCACCGTGCCCGCGTTCAGCGAAGCGGCCAGGAGGAGTGCAATCGAATCCATGGTGGGGTCTCTTCCTTCAGCGGCGCCACTTGATGCGGTAGGCAATGAGCGTGTCGCAGGCCAGCAGCGCAAACAGCAGCAAGCCCTGGAACACCCCGGTGATGGCCTTGGGCAGGCCCAGCCGGCTCTGGGCCAGTTCCCCGCCGATGTAGAACATGCTCATGAGCAGCGCCGAAAACACAATGCCCACCGGGTGCAGGCGCCCCACGAACGCCACAATGATGGCCGCAAAGCCGTAGCCGGCTGGCACGTGCGGCGTGAGCTGGCCAATGGGGCCCGCCACTTCCAGCGCACCCGCCACGCCCGCCGCGCCGCCGGATACCAGCAGCGCTATCCACAGTGCACGGCGCGAGGAAAACCCGGCGTAACGGGCCGCCATGGGCGCCAGACCGCCCACCTGCTGCGCATAGCCCGAGTGGGTGCGGAACAGGTACAGCCAGCCCAGCGCGGCGGCCGCCAGCGCAATGACCACCCCGATGTTGGCCCGCATGCCGTCGAACAGGCGCGGCATCTGGGCGGCGCTCTCGAAGGTCTTGGTTTGCGGGAAGTTGAAGCCCTGCGGGTCTTTCCAGGGGCCGTAGACCAGGTAATTGAGCACCTGCACGGCCACGTACACCAGCATGAGGCTGACCAGGATTTCGTTGGCGTTGAAGCGGTCGCGCAGCAACGCCGTGGTGGCGGCCCAGAACATGCCGCCCAGCAAACCGGCCAGCAGCACTGCCACCACCATCCAGGAGCCCGTCGATGGCCCTGCGGTGAGCGCCACGCCCCCGGCGAATATGGCGCCCATGACGAACTGCCCCTCGGCGCCGATGTTCCAGACGTTGGAGCGGAAACACACCGCCAGCCCCAGGCCTATGAGCAGCAGCGGCGTGGCCTTGACCATGAGTTCGCCCCAGGCGTACGGCGTTTTGATCGGCTCCCAGAAAAACATCTGCAGGCCGCGCACCGGGTCTTTGTCCAGCGCGACGAACAGCACCACGCCAATGACCAGGGTGAGCGCCAGCGCCAGCAAGGGCGATGCGTAACTCCACCAGCGCGAAGGCTGGGGACGGACTTCAAGCTTGAGCATGGGCGGTCGTCTCTGAATGCGGTGGCGTGGTCTGTTCCGGCGTGGCCTGCTCCCACAGGCCCGACATCCATTCCCCAATGGTGGAAACGGACGCCTCGGCGCGCAGCACGCTGGGAGAAAGCCGCCCCTTGGCAATGACATGCAGCCGGTCGCAAATCTCGAACAGTTCGTCGAGCTCCTCGCTCACCACCAGCACGGCGCAACCGGCGTCGCGCAGGGCCAGGATTTCGCCGCGTATCTGGGCGGCGGCGCCCACATCCACCCCCCAGGTGGGCTGGCTCACGATGAGCAGGCGGGGCTGGGCTTCAATTTCACGGCCCACGATGAATTTCTGCAGGTTGCCGCCCGAGAGCGACTTGGCCGCTGCGTCGGGCCCGTTGGCCTTGACCTTGTAGCGCTCGATGATGCCGGCGGCCTGCGTGCGCAACTGCCCCAGCCGCAGCCAGCCCAGCGGGCCAATGGCATCGTTGCGCGACAGCAGCAGGTTCTGCGCCAGGCTGAGCGTGGGCACGGCGCCACGGCCCAGGCGCTCCTCGGGCACAAAGTGCAGGCCCAGCTTGCGCCGCTGCCCCGGGCCGGCCCGCGACACATCGGTGCCCAGCAACTCGATGCTACCTACCGGCGCGGTGCGGCTCTCGCCCGACAGGGCCAGCAGCAACTCGCTCTGGCCGTTGCCCGACACCCCGGCAATGCCCACCACCTCTCCGGCATGCACCTGCAAGGACAGGTCGTGCAGGTCGGTGCCAAAAGGGTGCTCACGCGGCAAGTCCAGCTGCTGCACCTGCAACACCAGCCCGCCCGGACGGTGCTCGCGTGCGGCCAGCACTGGCGGCTCCGAACCAATCATCATGCGGCTGAGCGAGGCGTTGCTTTCCTCGCGCGGGTCGCACACCCCGGTGACTTTGCCGCCCCGCAACACGGTGCAGGCGTCGCACAGCGCGCGGATCTCGTGCAGCTTGTGGCTGATGTAGAGGATGCTGCAGCCCTCGGCGGCCAGCTTCCTCAGCACCACGAAGAGCTTGTCCACCGCCTGCGGGGTCAGCACGGAGGTCGGCTCATCCAGAATGAGCAGTTGCGGGCTGGTGAGCAGCGCACGGATGATTTCCACCCGCTGCATCTCGCCCACGCTCAGGCTGTGCACGGGCCGCTCGGGGTCCACGTCGAGGCCGTATTCGCGTGCCTTCAGGCTGATGCTCTCGCTCACCTCGCGCAGCGAGAGCGATTTGTCCAGCCCCAGCCACACGTTCTCGGCCACGCTCAGGGTGTCGAACAGGCTGAAGTGCTGGAACACCATGCTGATACCCAGGGCGCGCGCCTCCTGCGGGTTCTTGATGTGTACCGGCGCTCCGTTGAAGAGCATGGCGCCATCGTCGGGCTTCACCGAGCCGTAGATGATCTTCATGAGGGTGGACTTGCCAGCCCCGTTTTCACCCAGTACGGCGTGGATGCTGCCCGGCTCCACCCGGAGCGAGACGTTGTCGTTGGCCACCACGCCGGGGTAACGCTTGGTGACCTGGGTGAGTTCGAGTCGTGCGGTCATGGGGTGGGAGTGTGTACCAGTTCCGAGGCCACCTGCTTGATGCACTGGCGCAACCACTGCGCGGCGGGCGAGGCGTGGCTGCGTTCGTGCCAGAGCTGGTAGTACATCATGCGGGGAAAGGGCACCGGACAGGGAAGAATGGCCAGCGGCAGCTGGTTCAGGAAACGCTCGCAGTACTGGCGCCCCGTGGTGAGCACAAGCAAACTCGATGCCACCATGGCCGGAATCAGCCCGAAATGCGGGCAGCGTGCGGCAATGTGGCGCGACAGGCCCTGGGAGGCGAGGTGGTCGTCGATGACGCCGCGGGCGCCGGGATGGGTGGGCGTGGGGGCAATGTGCTCGGCCTGCAGCCAGGCTTGCGCATCCCAGCCGCGCCGCACCGCCGGGTGGTGCTGCGCCACCAGGGACACCACTTCGTCGCCGAACAGGCGGCCGAGGTGCAGGTCTTCGGGCGGCTGCGGCCAGTTGCCTATCACCACATCCACCTCGCCTTCGGCCAGCCGGCGCTGGTAGTCGGAATCGGCGGAGAGCGGCCTGATTTCGATAGGGCACAGCGGCGCTTCGGCCTTCAGGCGGGCCACCAGCCGGGGCAGGAACAGCGGGTCGAGGTAGTCGCTGGCGGAAAACAGCACTTCGGCGCTGCGCAGAATATGCCCGGCCGGCTCGATCATGCGCAGCGCCACGGCGGTAGGCACCATGCCGCCGCCAGAACGCACCAGCAGCGGGTCGTTGGCCAGTTCGCGCAGGCGGCGCAGGGCTGCGCTCACAGCCGGCTGGTGCATGCCCAGGCGGACGGCGGTGCGGGAAACGCTGCGTTCGGTGAGCACGGTATGAAGAACCCGGATGAGATGGAGATCGATCTTGTCGAAAAGGGTCTGGTCCTTCATACCGCTGCCTGCATGGTCTTCATAGCGTGGCACATATGTTGCACACTGGCAGCCACAGCTACCCTCACGCGCATGACCACTCCCGATTTTTCTGCTTCCCCTTCGGCCCAGTATCAACCGATCCGGCTGGTGCACCGGGGCGCCCTGCGCGCGCTGGAGAATGTACCACCCGACAAAACCCTGCTGGAGGTGCTGCGCGAGGACCTGCACCTGTGCGGCACCAAGGAAGGCTGCAACGAAGGCGATTGCGGCGCCTGCACCGTGGTGCTGGGCGAACTGGACCCCTGCCAGCCGGGCGGCGTGCGGTTCCAATCGGTGAACAGCTGCATACGGCTGGCGCATTCGGCCCAGGGCCGGGCGCTCTGGACGGTGGAAGACCTGAGTACCGACCCGCTGCTGGTGCGCACGGAGGCGGCCCAGACCACGGCGGCGCAGCCACCGCTGCACCCGGCGCAGCAAGCCGTGCTGGACTGCCACGGTTCCCAGTGCGGCTTCTGCACGCCAGGCTTTGTCATGAGCCTGTTCAACAGCTACCAGAACCGGGTATGCCCGAGCGGCGGGAAAGCGCAGCCGGTACCCATGACCCGCGAACAGGCGCAGCAGGACCTCTCGGGCAACCTGTGCCGCTGCACGGGCTACCGGCCCCTGCTGGATGCCGCCGAACGCATGGCCAGCCTGCCACCGGTGCGGGTAGACGCAGCCCCGCTGCGCCGCCTGCTGAAAGAGGCGGAGGGCAGCCCCACCACCCCAACCATGGCATCCGCCCGCAGGGGCAGCGCCGCCAGCTACCTGGCCCCCACCACGCTGGAAGCCCTGCTGCGAGCCCGCCAGGAGTACCCCAGCGCCCAGGTGGTGGCCGGCTGCACCGATGTGGGGCTCTGGATCAACAAAGGGCACCAGCGCTACACCCAGGTGCTCGATGTGACGCGCGCCGCCGAACTGCGCGCCGTGGAACGCTACCCCCACCACGTGGCCATAGGGGCCGCAGTGAACCTGGAGGACGCCTACGCCGCGCTGGTGGCCGAACGGCCGCAACTGGCCGAATTTGCCCACCGCTTTGCAGGCTTGCCGGTGCGCCATTCGGGCACCCTGGGCGGAAACATCGCCAACGGCTCGCCCATTGGAGATTCCATGCCCTTGCTGCTGGCCCTGGGCGCCAGCCTGGTGCTCATGCGCTGGAACCCGCGCGGCAAAGCCGGCCAGAAGGTGGCCTGGCGCGAACTGGCGCTGGAAGATTTCTACACCGGCTACCGGCAGAATGTGCTGCGCCCGGACGAACTGCTGGCCTGGGTGAAAGTGCCCCGCCCCACACGGCACGAAACGCTGCGGGTATACAAAGTGTCCAAGCGGTTCGATGACGACATTTCTGCGGTGTGCCTGGCGTTGAACCTGCAGGTGCAAGCTGGCGTGGTGCGTGCTGCCCGGATAGGCGCTGGCGGTGTGGCGGCCACGCCCGCTCGCGCCCGCCAGACCGAAGCGGCCCTGCTCGGCCAGCCGTGGACCGAAGCCACCGCGCTGGCCGCAGCCGCCGCCCTGCAGGCCGAGTTCCAGCCCATCTCCGACATGCGCGCCAGCGCCGCCTACCGCAGCACCTTGCTGGGCGCCCTGGTGCAGCGCTTCTGGCTAGAGACCGCCGGCCCTGGAGGTACAGACCACAGCGGCGTAGCCCCACTGCGCCTCAACGGCCTGCAGATGCTGGAGGTGGCCCCATGAAAGCCGCCCCTGCCCCCACCGCCTGCGGCACCTCCCTGCCCCACGAAAGCGCGCGCGCCCAGGTCATGGGCGCCGTGACCTATGTGGACGACATCCCCGAGATCCAGGGCACGCTGTTCGCCGCGCCCATCACCTCCACCGTGGCGCATGGGCGTCTGCTGGGTGTGGACAGCAGCGCCGCGCTGGCCATGCCCGGCGTGCACGGCGTGGTGCTGGCCGCCGATATTCCGGGCAGCCCCATTCTGGCGGCCTTTGCGCACGATGAGCCCATTTTTGCGCAGGACACCGTGCAGCACGTGGGCCAGGTGGTGGGCCTGGTGCTGGCCAGCAGCGTGATGGCGGCCCGGCGCGCAGCCCGCCGCGTGAAGCTGCAGATCGAACCCCTCCCCGCCCTGCTCGACCCGCGCAGCGCCCACGCGCAGGCCAGCTACGTCTTGCCGCCGGTGCACGTGCGCCGCGGCGATGCGGCCGCTGCGCTGCAACGCGCCCCGCACCAGCTGAGCGGCTCCTTCGAGGTGGGCGGCCAGGAACACTTCTACCTGGAAGGGCAAGTGGCCTACGCTGTGCCCCAGGAACAGCGCCAGTGGCTGGTGTATTCCAGCACCCAGCACCCCGGCGAGGTGCAGCACTGGGTGGCCCACGCCCTGGGGCTGGACAGCCACCGCGTCCGCGTGGAATGCCGGCGCATGGGGGGAGGATTTGGCGGCAAGGAAACGCAGGCGGGCCATCTGGCGGTGTGGGCGGCGGTGGCCGCGCACAAGT
>JALOSG010000167.1 GCA_025458665.1 Serpentinimonas sp. | reverse complement strand
CCGGTGTAGAGCAGCTCGCGGGTGAGAATGGGGCCGGCTTCCTCGGGCAGCACCAGCAGCACCTCATCGAACTCGGAGCCCTGCGATTTGTGGATGGTCATGGCAAAAGCGGTTTCCACTTCCGGCAACCGCGATGCCGCAACCCAGTGGATACCCGGCCCCGACGCACTGCCGGGCTGCGCCGGCGTGCGCGGAAACGCCACGCGCCACGCGCCGTCGCGCCAGAGGCACAGGCCCACATCGCCATTCATGAGGTGGAGCGCGGGGTCGTTGCGGGTGACCATGACGGCGCGCCCGGTGTACCAACCCTCGGAGGGCAGGCCCAGGGCGCGGGCAATGCGGCGGTTCATGTGGTGCACGCCCCAGGGCCCTTCGCGCACGGCGCACAGCACCTGGAAGCGGCCCAGTGCAGCAAGAAGCGCCTGCGCGGTGGGGTCGTCTGCATCGGGGTGGACGGTGGCGCCCGGTTGGCCGGGCGAGCCCTGTAGGTGGGCCAGCCGCTGGCGGAACTCGGCCCAGGCGCCGCTTGGCGCAGCGCTGCCGAACAGCCCGTTCCAGACCACTGTGGCCTGCGGAACGGCTTGCAGCAGGGGAGCCAGACCGGAGGTGTTGCCGGCGGTGTTGCCGGCGGTGTTGCCGGTGTTGATGCCGGTGTTGATGGCTGCGGCCCATTGCCCGATGGTGCTGGCGGCGTCGAAGCGGCGGGACACGCGCAGCATGACGGTGGCATCGGCCCACGGCGATGGCGCGCTGGACGAAGAGCCTTCCTGCAACTCGCCAGCGGGCGGCAGTTCCACCCCTGCTGCGCCCAGCCACTGGCGCGCAGCAGCGCTGTAGGCGCCCTGCTCTGCGCCTTCACACAGCTGCGCCCAGGCAGAGCCGGCCTCCACCGAGGCCAACTGGTCGCGGTCGCCCAGCAGCACCAGCGTGGCGCTGGCGGGAACGCTCTGGAACAGGCGCGCCAGGGTTTCCAGGTCGATCATGGAGGCTTCGTCCACCACCAGCAGGTCGGTATCGATGGGTTCCGGCGGGCGCTGCAAGCCATCGGGGTGCAGCCGAAGCAGACGGTGCAGCGTTTGCGCCGGGGCTGGCGGGTGGCTGTGCAACTGCTGGCGGAAGGGTTCGGGCAGGCTGGCGAGTGCGCCGGCCAGGGACTCGTTCATGCGCGCCGCCGCCTTGCCGGTGGGCGCCGCCAGGTGGATGCGCAGCGCCTCCCCGGCTGCCAGTGCACGGCTTTGCAGGAGGGCCAGCAGGCGCCCCACCGTGGTGGTTTTCCCGGTGCCCGGGCCGCCCGTGAGCAGCAGCAAAGGAGCCCGCGCCGCCAGAGCACACGCGGTTTTCTGCCAGTCCACACCGGGTTCGGGGAACAGTTGGGCCAGCTCCGCGGCCAGGCTGGCGGCCTGATCGGGGTTCGCGGCCTGCGGCACGCGCAACAACCGCTCCTGCATGGCGCGGCGGATCACCTGCTCCGCCTGCCAGGCACGGCGCAGATAGAGGCGCTCCGGCCCGTGGTGGCCGGTGAGCACCAGGGGGCCACCCGGCCCGGCCCAGGGCAGGCGGCTGGCTGCATCCATGAGGGCAGTGGGTTCTTCCGGGCTGGCGTTACCGGCCAGGGTGAGATCGACACAGGCGTGGCCGCGCCCGAACTGGGCACTGGCCATTTCGGCCAGCCTGGGCATGAGGTCGCGCCGGGGCTCGGCGGCGGGGATGGGGTGCAGCTGCTGCAGGAGGCGGCTGAGCGCCCGGTCGGCGGGGCCGAACGCCGCAGGCTGCGGATATGGCCGGGATGCAGGAAGCGTCATGCCGGCTCCTCTGTGCGGGCGGCAAACTGGCGGTCCAGCGCATCGATCAGGGCGTGGGGAGGCAGCGCGTGCCACAGGCCAGCCCCAGGGGCATCGATGCCGCGAACGAACCAATAGAGTCCGCCGCCCATGTGCTGGTCATAGTGGTAGTGCGGCAGGCGCGCGCGCAGCAGCCGGTGCAGGGCCAGCACGTAGAGCACCAACTGCACGTCGTAGCGGTGCTCCTGGATAGCCTGCTCCAGCGCGGCAGTGTCGTAGCGGGCCAGCCGGTTCGATTTGTAGTCGAGCACGTAATAGCGCCCGCCCTGCTCGAACACCAGGTCCATGAAGCCGGTGAGCCAGCCTTGCAGGCGCCGCGACGGCAAAGGCTGGCGCAGTTCGGGCGTGAAGCGCAGTTGCTGGCGCAGGGTGTGGTCCAGCGTGCTCGCCTCCAGCTGGCTGGCGGCAAAGGTAAAGGCCATTTCAGGCCAGAAACGCCCAGGCTGCAGATGCTGCAGCGAAAACGCCTGGGCCTGTGGGGGCACAGTGGCTGGGTGGGACACGATGCGCGGCAACCACGCCTGCAGCAAGGCGGTATCTGCCTCGGAGAGCTGGCAGGCCAGGGCTTTGTCGGCCAGCAGTTGCTGCCAGCGCTGGGCCTGGCTGGGGTCTGGTAGGGAGGTGCCGGGTTGCGCCAGCGGCCAGCCCTCCCGCGCCTGCCACTCCAGCAGGTCGTGCAGCAACGTGCCGTAACGGGCGCCGGCGGGGAAAGCGTTCCAGCGCACATCGGCGGGCACATCGACGGGCACGGCGGCAGGTGCGCTGGCGGCGGCCTCGGCGGCAGGCCCCGCGTCCTGCAGCGCATCGTCCCAGCGCTGGTCCTGCCAGTCTTGCGCGGCAGGCACATCGGCCGTTGGGGTGGCGTTGGGTCGCACCAGCGCGCTGAAGCTGGCCGTCCAGCTGCGGCTGCGGTGGCGGCGCTGGGGAACGAGGGCCTGTAGATGGGCCTGTAGAGGGGCCTGGATGAAGTGCTGGACGGGGGCCGGCTTTAAAACCTCCGCCAAGGCAGTTGGAGCGCCACGGTCGGGCGCAGCCAGCGCATCGGTGGGCACCGGCTCCAGGCGTATGTGGGCACAGGCCGCCCAGCCCGCCAGGCAAGCGGGCAGGTCCTGGGCGCTCTGGCGGCCCAGCAAGCGCGACAGAGCGCTCTTGCCCTGTGTGGCGTCTTTCCTGAAGTCGTTCTTCAGGGGCGCTACCCCCATCCAGATGCCGCGCTGCGCCCGCGTCAGGGCCACGTACAGCAGGCGGATGCCTTCGCCGTCGGCCTCCGGCAGCGTTGCCCCATCGGGGTCTGCGGCCGATTCGCTGTCGGCGTCTCTATCCCGCTGGCCACCGCCCTCGCCGCTACCGTCGCGGTCCGGGCCGTGGCTGCCGTCCCCTGCAGCGGGGGCGCCATCGTTCTTGTGGAAGCCCGACGCGAAGGGCACGAACACCAGCGGGTACTCCAGGCCCTTGCTTTTGTGCATGGTGATGACCTGGACCAGCTGCTCGTCGCTTTCCAGCCGCAGTGGCGCGCTGTCTCCGGCGCTGGCAGGGTCTTGCAGCAGACGCTCCAGGTGGCGCAACAGCGCAGCCGGCCCGTGCAACTGCACGGCTGCTTGCTGCAACAGCTCGGCCAGCTGCAGCAGGTTGGTGAGCCGCCTTTCGGCGTGCTGGGGCGCGCGCTGGAACAGCTGCACCGGCAGGTTCTCATCGTGCAGCCAGCGGACAACGAGTGCCAGCACGCCCTGCTGCTGCCAGCAGGCTTGCCACTGCTGCAGTTGCTCCAGCCGGCGCTCCCAGGCGGGTTCGTCGGTCTGTAGTGCGTGCAGCGCCGGCCACGAAAGGCCCCAGGTACGGGTGGCCAGTGCGGCGCGCAGGGCCAGGCCGGCTTCCCCGGTGTGCGCCGCGTGCACGGCACGCAGGAAGCGCCACAGGTCCTCGGCCTCGCGGGTGGCAAACACGCTGCGCTTCTCGGACAGGAACACGCTGCGCAAGCCGGCAGCAGCCAACGCCCGGCGCACCACCTGCGCTTCGGTGCCACTGCGCACCAGCACCGCCATGTCGCCGGGCTGCGCCTTGCCGGCCTGCACCCAGTTGGCCATGCGCTCGGCGCAGTGGCGCGCCATCAGCTGCTGGTACTGTGGCTGGGTGAGCTCCTCACAGCCTTCGGGGTGCCACACCGTCAGCGCGGGCGCGCGGGTGCCATCGGGATACTCCAGCAGCTCCAGCTCGGTGCGGCGCGCGTTCACCTCCACGTAAGGCACGCGGCCAAAGGGCTGGCTGGCGTGCAGGAAGATGTGGTTCACGGCCTCCACCACGGGCGGCGCGGACCGGAAGTTGTCGCTCAGGGTGTGGATGCCGGCGGCCTGGTCGCGGGCCCGCAGGTAGGTGGGCAGATCGGCCCCGCGGAAGCTGTAGATGGCCTGTTTGGGGTCGCCGATCATGAGCAGCGTGGGGGTGTCGGGGGCATCACCCCCGGTTTCAGGGGCACCGCCATAAATCACTTCCAGCGCACCGTACTGCCACGGATCGGTGTCCTGGAACTCGTCCACCAGCGCGACCGGGTACTGGCGGCGTATGGCGGCGGCCATGGCGCCATCGGGCTGGCGCACCGCGTGGTAGAGCCGTTGCAGCAGATCGTCGAATCCGAACTGTGCCTGCGCGTCCTTGTGGCGCTGCACATCCTGCCGCATGGCGTGGGCGGCATGGGCCAGCAGGTCGGGCTCGATACTGGGCGGCTGGTTCCGGTGGGAAACCCAGTCGTCCAGCGGGGTCAGGGTGGAGAAGTCCAGATCGGGGGGCGGGTTCTTCCAGGCTTGGGCGAGCTTGTCGTGGCCAAAGCGCTCCAGGGTCTTGGGGTCGATGTCGCCACCGGCCATCCAGTCGTCCAGCTTTTGCAGCCAGCCCACGAGGTGGTTGGCGGCGTAGCCCTTGAGGCCCTTGGCGGCGGCGGCATGGCCCACCGCCGTGCGCCACGCCGGCGTGAAGGCAGCACGGGCCAGCGCATCCAGGCGGCGTTCCTCATTCATCCAGACAGCGGCGGCCTGGGCCAGGGTGGCTGGGGTGGTGCCCGAGGTGGTGCCACCGCCCGCCGGTACGCCTGTGGGTTGGCGCGCCCATTGCTGCCACAAGGGCAGCACTTTCTTCAACAGCGCATCGGGGTCGGCGGCCACTTTCTGCACCAGCGCCACGGCATCGGGCGGCATGGGGTACATCCAGCGGCGCCAGTAGTCGCGCGCCACAGCGCGGTGCAGGTCCGAGGGGTCGGTCAGCACTTCCTGATCGAACAGGCTGGCGCTTTCGAATGCGTGCTCGCGCAACATGCGCTGGCTCCAGCCGTGGATGGTGAACACGGCGGCATCGTCCATCCATTGCGCGGCCAGGGCCAGGCGGTGGGCGGCATCCAGCCAGTCGGTGTCCGGGATGCTGCCCCGCAGGCGGAGCAGAAAATCGTCCGCGCTGGCAGGCTCCGCACCCAGCGCAGAGGCACGGAAGAACGCGCTGGCGCCGGCCAGCCGGTCGCGGATGCGGGCGCGCAACTCGGCCGTGGCCGCCTCGGTGAAGGTCATGACCAGAATCTGCGGCGGCAACAGCGGCATGGCCCGGCCGTGGCCCAGCACCAGCCGTACGTATAGGGCAGCCAGGGTGTAGGTTTTGCCGGTGCCGGCGCTGGCCTCTATGACTTGCTGGCCGCGCAGCGGCAGGCCCAGGCGTTCGGGGGTGCCGATGTCGATGTCGGTGCCGATGTCGGTACTCATGGCGTTCCTTCGCTGTCCGGCGGGGTGGGGCCCGCTTGCGGCAGTTTCAGGCTGGCGTGTGAAACCAGCAGCCCGTACAGGCGCGGCGCCCACAGAGGAAGCGCTTCCGCCATGGGGGCAAAGTCATCGGCCAGACGGTACAGATAGGCCGAACGCGCACGCTCCCCGTGGTTGCTGTTACCGCCCGACCCCGCCTTCAAGGCACTGAAACTCAGTTCCGTTTCGGCGCTGGACGCCTGGCCCTGAAAGGCTTTGCGTGCAAAGTCCAGGCCGCGGGCACCCTCCTGCAGATAGCGCAGCGCCACCTTGGCACTCAGGCACAACGGCTGGTGGCGCGCGGTCGCCATGGCTGCCAGCCAGTCGGCCAGTTGCTGGCGCGCTGCAGCAACGCCCAGCGGGGCAAGCTCCAGATGGTGCCGGGGCGCCACCATGACCGTGGTGACCTCTTGCCCCGCCGCCGACAGCCACACATGCCGCACCCACAGCGCCCGCAGTGTGTCAAGGCGGGGTACCCGCCGGCCACCATCCGGGTAGTTTTTCACCAGCTCGGTGGGCCACACTGCCCACTGGAGCCAACGGGCCGCGCTGCTGGGCTGGATGCCACCGGGCGTGCACCAGAGCCCGCCCACGGCGCCGGCGATGGTGGAGCCGGCTGCATCCCCGTGGGCAACGGATGCATCCAGCCGTACCTCCGCGTGCAGCGGCTCCGTGGCTGTGCCGGGGAAAAGCCGCCTCCATGGCGCCAGCCGGTCCAGCAGCTGCTGGGCCGTGTGCGCCAGCGTACCGCGTGCGGCTGCCCCGAAACCGGCCAGCGGCAAGACACCTTCGGCCTGCAGTGCGTCCAGCAGCGGGGGCCAGTCAGGACAGCCGCTGGTGCTCTCTGGCGCTTCCAGCACCTGCTGCGCCACCGCAGCCTCCACCAGCCGCCGCACGGTGGCGTGCAGGTCCAGCGCAGACAGGCCGAAGGACTCGGCGTCGTCGTCGGCGCCTTCGGGCTCGGCGAGCCACACCTGCAAGCCATCGCGCAACGTCCATTCGGCAGGCTCGCGGACGAAGCGCTCCAGTTCGGCCAGCGTGACCCGTTGCAGTTCGCCGACGGGGCTGCTGGGCACGGCATCGGGTGGAAGATCGGGCACAAGCACCGGAGACTCTTCGGGCCGACGGTACAGCGCAGCCCAATCGTCCGCATAGCTCCCTGGCGCCTGGAAGGCGCGCGCGGAGAACGGCTGCAGCGGGTAGAGCCGCGCCTCAGGCCGGGGCGTCCAGTACTGCCCCAGCGCGTCCATCAGTTGCGCCACCAGCACCGAGGGCGGGCGCAGCGTGTCGTCGCTGGCGTCGCGGCCTTGCCAGCTGAGGTAGAAGCGCTCGCGGGCGCTGAGCAGCGCTTCCAGAAAGAGGTAGCGGTCGTCCTCGCGGCGGGAGCGGTCGCCGGGGCGCATCTGGCGCGCCATGAGGTCGAAATCGCGCGGGCTGACCCGGCGCGGGTAGTCGCCGTCGTTCATGCCCAGCAGGCACACCACGCGGAACGGGATGGTGCGCATGGGCATGAGGGTGGCGAACTGCACGCCGCCACCAAAAAAACGCTGGCTCAGGGTGGGCGCGCTCCATTGCGCGGTCCAGTGGTCGCGCACCACTTCCAGGGCTACGGGTTCTGTCAGGTCCACGGCCGCGCAGTCGGCATGCCAGCGCTGCAGCGGCTGCAGCAGGCGCTCCATCTGGCGTTGTTCGGGCTCGGTGAGCGGCAGCAGGAAACGCTCCAGCATGGCGCGCAGATGCCGCAGCCATGCTTCCGGGCTGTGCGGCTGCAGCAGCACCTGCAACGTCTCGTCCATGGCGTCCAGCCACTGAACCAATGCGTCCAGCAGGCGCACCGACAGGCTGGTGCTGGCCGGCAGCGCCGCCACACCACACCACACCCCCGCCGTGCCCATGGCATGACCCAGCAACAAGCGGCGCAAGCCGAACGACCAGGTGTTCTGCGCCACGTCTGGCAGGTCGGGCTGCCAGCCCCAGCGCTGCCGGTGCGCGGCGTCCAGGCCCCAGCGCACGCCGGCCTCGTGCAGCCAGTGTTGCAGCGTGGCCACTTCCGCCTCGGCAAGGCCGAAGCGCTGGCGCACGGCGGGCACATCGAACAGCGCGGCCCACTCACTCAGCGCCACCGGGGAAGACGGCAATTCCAGCAGCTGCGCCACGGCCAGCGCCAGGGGGCTGTCCCGCTGCCCCACATCGGCCACGCTGAAGGGAATGTGGCGCGGCTGGCCTGGCGCAAAACGGCCAAAAACGGCCTGCACATGGGGCGCAAACACGGCCACATCGGG
>JALOSG010000018.1 GCA_025458665.1 Serpentinimonas sp. | reverse complement strand
AACCACAGGCGCTGGCCACGCACGTCCAGCGCCAGCTGCTGGCCCACCGAATGGCCGCGGGCCTGTGCCTCGTGCAGCGCAGCCATGATGGCGCGGCTGGCATCGGGTGGCAGGGCGCTTTGCACGGTCTGGCCCACCAGTTGTTGCGGCAGTACGGGCAGCAACTCGGGGGTGTTCGTGCGGCAGGCGTGCAAGTGGCCTTTCAGGTCGATGTCGAACAGCAAATCCGGGATGGCGCTGAGCGTGCCGTCCATGTCGTCGGACAAGGCGCGCACCTCGGCAGTCATGCGCGTGGCCGCGGCCTGCACGCGCTGGTGGGCCGACATCATCAGCCACACGATCCAGCCCGCCGCCATGGAGGCCAGCACCGACAGCACCACAAACAGGTGGTTTTCCCGGTTCACCTGCCGCGCCACGTAGGCGGGCGTGGCGTCGGTGGCCAGTGTCCATGTCTGCCCGCCAAACTCAATCTGACCGCGGGCGGTGAAGCGTTCCTCGTCGGGGCTGGCGTAGGTGGTCTCCTGACCGTCGAGCATGGCGAACAGCAGGTCTTCGGCCCGTGTGGAATTGCCCTGGAAGACCTGCACCCGCACCCCCGGCGTGACCGACGTGGCCAGCGGCAGGAGCATGTCGCGCAGGCGGAACGGTCCGTCGGCCCAGCCCACGATCAGCGCACGGCGCGCCTCCATGCTGGCTGGGTCTCCCGGCCGGGCATCGCGGTAAATGGGCAGGTACATCACGAAGCTGGCGGTCCGGCTGTTGTCGCCGTCCTGTGCCAGCGTCAGTACCCCGCTGAGCATGGGCTGCGCCGTGTCGCGCGAAGCTTCCAGCGCCGCCCGGGCGCGTTCCACCTGGTACAGGTCCAGGCCGAGCGCGGAGCGGTTCACTGCTGTCAGTGGTTCTATGAACACAATGGGTGCGTAGGCAGCCCGGGTACCCGCAGGGCGTACGGTGAAGGCGGGGTCCAGTGTGGCCCGCTGGCGCAACTCCAGCGCCGCCTTCCCGGTCTCGGGCACATGCAGCGCCAGCGCAATCCCTTGAAGCCCCACTGCCGTGCGATCAATCGCCTGCGACAGGGCAAAGGCGCTGAATTCCGTGGCAGTGATCTCGGTGGAGCCCTCCACAAATCCCTTGACACCCCGCAGCACCAGCTCGTAACTGCGCAGCTTGCCCATGACCGCTGCGGCCAGCTCCTGGTTTTTGGTTTCGATGTTGCGCTGCGTCTGCAGGTCGTTGGCTTGTACGCGGGAATGCCAGAACGCCACGCCCAGCGCCGACAGCACCAGGGCGGTCAGGACCGCGCAGGCGACAGAGAGGGTGCTGGGTCTGGGCATTTTTCTTAGGCGGCTGTGAACGCAGTACGATTTTTATCATTCTGTGGGGGCAATCGGCGCTGGCTGCCCGCTTTATTTCCCCCAAGCCGCCCCAAAACGGGGAGTTATTCTTCGATTCTGCAGGCATCGGCCGGGCACTTTATGCGCCAGACAGTCTCTTTAGCCTCATGAAGCACCTTCAATCACCGGTTTCCTCCTGCCCTGCGCCAGGGCTTTTGCCAGCCCGCCGCCGGCTGTTGCTGGGTGGCGCCAGCGCCGCTGCTGCGGTCATGGCCGCCGCCTCCGTCGGCGTGGCGGCGGTCTGGACCCGCCCCGCCTGGGCGCAGCGTGGCAACCCTCTGGTGCCCACGCCCTCGCAGTCCGAAGGCCCGTTCTACCCTGTGGCGCTGCCCGCCGACCACGACGCCGACCTCCTGCGTGCCGGCACACTGAACTACGCCCAGGGGCAGCCGGCCTGGGTGGAGGGCACCCTGCGCGATGTGGATGGGGTACCGGTGAGCGGTGCGGAGGTACAGATCTGGCAGTGCGACGCCCAGGGCCACTACCACCATCCCGGCGACGGCGCGCGCGCAGACCCGGCCTTCCAGGGCTTTGGGCGGGCGGTGGTGGGACAGGACGGTCGCTACCGTTTTCGCACCATCCGCCCGGCGCCCTACAGTGGGCGCACACCGCACATCCACTTCAAGGTGGTGTTGGGCCGCCACCACCTGCTCACCACGCAGATGTACGTGGAGGGCGACCCTGGCAACGAGCGCGATTTCCTCTGGCGCCGCCTGAACGCCGAAGGTCGCCGCGCTCTCACGGTGCCCTTCCAGCGCGTGCCGTCGGCAAGCAGCATCCCCGAATGGCGCGCCGAGTTCCCGCTGGTGGTGGTGGCCTGAGGGCCAGCCGCCACCCCGAGCCCGGGGGCAGTCAGAGCAGGTCGCGGGAAAACCCCAGGCCGCACAGGTAATTCGTCAGTGTCAGGCGCCCGGTGTTCTCCAGATTGAACGAATCGGGCTCCATCAGCCAGTGGGTGATGAGTCCATCGATCAGCATGTGCAACCCGAGCGCGGCGGTGGCTACCGGCATGGGCAGCGTGAGGCGCTGCTGAGCGGCACTGTGCAGCATGGCCGATTCGGTGGCCTGCAGGATGCCGCGCATGGCCTGCAGCCGCCGGTCTGCCACCGCTTGCAGCTCGTCCACGTATTCCACCTTGTGGATGGCGATGTGGAAAACCCGGCGGGTTTGCGGGTCGTGCACCGTGGCGTGCAGCGCATCCATGAAGGCCCGCAGCAACTGACGCAGTGCCTCATCCCCGGGCCCCTGGGGGCGGCCGGCTTCCTGCAGCGTGTGTTCCAGCGGCAGGGTCACGCGGTCCATCATGGCGTTGAACAGATCGGCCTTGTCTTTGAAATGCCAGTAAATGGCGCCGCGTGTGGTGCCGGCTTCCTGGGCAATCTCGTGCAAGGACGTGCGCGAGACGCCCTGTCGCAGAAACAGCGTTTCTGCAGCATCGAGGAGGCTGTGGCGCGTCTGCTCGGCTTCGGCTTTGGTGCGGCGGGCCATGGGTGTTTACAGCAGGCTGTCTTTATACATTCACAATTGTAGGTATAGTACGCCATCGGATCGGGTCGGGAAATTCCCGGACCCTGCTTGTGCACCGGCTGCCCACACGTTTATCCACAGGGTACATGACCCCTCGTGCGCGGCATAGGGTCACCGTTTATCACCTACTTCCGGCGAGGCATTCCCATGGCGTCCACTTTATTCACCCTTCACCCGCGTGCTGGGCTTGCGGCTTCGCGGCGCCGCCTCCCGCTGGCGCTACCGACCATGGCGCTGGGCGCTGCCCTGCTGCTGTCCGCCTGCGGTGGCCAGCAGGAGGGCCAGGGCGCCGGTGGTCCACCCGGTGGCGGCATGCCACCGGCCGAAGTGGGCGTGGTCACCGTGGAGCCCGGCGCACTGCCGCTGGTGACGGAACTGCCAGGCCGGCTGGAGGCTTCCCGCGTGGCGCAGGTGCGCGCCCGGGCGAGCGGCATTCTGCAAACCCGCCTGTTCCGCGAAGGCAGCGATGTGCGGGCCGGCCAGCCGCTGTTCCGCATCGACCCAGCCCCGCTCGACGCCGCCCTGGCCAGCGCCCGCGCGCAACAGGCCCGGGCCGAAGCCCAGCTGGCGCAGGCCCGCGCGCTGCTGGCCCGCTACACGCCGCTGCTGGAGGACCGCGCCATCAGCCGGCAGGATTTCGAGAACGCCCAGATTGCCGTGCAGCAGGCCGCCGCCGATGTGGCCCTGACCCAGGCCGCCGTGCAGACAGCGGCCATCCAGCGCGCATACGCCGATGTGACCTCGCCCATTTCCGGCCGCATTGGCCGGGCTCTGGTGACCGAAGGGGCGCTGGTGGGGCAGGGAGACGCCACCGCGCTGGCCGTGGTGCAGCAGATCGATCCGCTGTTCGTGAACTTCACCCAGCCGGCCACCGAGGCGCTGCGCCTGGCGCGTGCGGTGGAAGCTGGGCAGCTGGCCAACGCGCGTGGCGCCGGTGAGGTGGAGGTGGTGCTGGACGACGGCACCGTGCACCCCCAGAAAGGCAAGCTGCTGTTCTCCGACCTCACGGTGGACACCACCAGCGGACAAGTGACGCTGCGCGCCGAAGTGCCCAACCCCAGCGGCAGGCTGTTGCCCGGCCTGTACGTGCGGGTGCGGCTGGCGCAGGCCGAGGCCAGCAACGCCGTGGCGTTGCCGCAGCAGGCCGTCATGCGCACACCGCAGGGCGACCACGTCATGGTGGTGGCCGCCGATGGACAGGTCAGCCAGCGCACCGTGCAGCTGGGCAACCAGCAGGGCGGGCGCTGGGTGGTGCTCTCGGGCTTGGAGGCTGGCGAGCAGGTCATGGTGGACGGGTTCCAGAAGCTGCGCGGCAATGCGCCAGTAAAGCCCGTACCGTGGCAGGCGCCGGGTACGCCGGCCGCAGGTAGCCCGGCCAACGCGCCGGCCCAGCCCGCAGCAGCCACGAGGTAAGCCCATGGCACAGTTCTTCATCAACCGGCCCATCTTTGCGTGGGTGATTGCGCTCTTCGTCATGGTGCTGGGCGTGGTCTCCATCACCCAGCTGCCGGTGGCGCAGTACCCGCCAGTGGCGCCGCCCTCCATCGTCATTGCGGCCACCTACCCGGGCGCATCGGCGCAGACGCTGGACGACGCGGTGCTCTCCGTCATCGAACGGGAAATGAACGGCTCGCCGGGCCTTATCTATATGGAGTCGGTGGCGCAGGCCAACGGCACCGGCAACATCACCCTGAGCTTTGAGCCCGGCACCAACGCCGAACTGGCCCAGGTGGATGTGCAGAACCGCCTGAGCCGTGCCACGCCGCGCCTGCCTTCGGCGGTGGTGCAGCAGGGTGTGCGGGTGGACAAGGCGCGCTCCAACTTCCTGCTCTTTGCCATCCTGTCCTCCACCGACCCCGCCTGGGACCCGGTGGCGCTGGGCGACTATGCCTCGCGCAACGTGGTGCCTGAACTGCAGCGCGTATCGGGCGTGGGCCAGGTGCAGCTGTTCGGTACCGAGCGCGCCATGCGCGTCTGGATAGACCCGGCGCGCCTGCAGGGCTATGGCATGAGCGCGGCCGATGTGACCAACGCCATCCGCGCGCAGAACGTGCAGGTCTCGGCCGGTGAAATTGGCAGCCTGCCCAACGTGGCCGGGCAGGGCATTGCCGCCACCGTGCGGGTGGACGGCCAGTTGCAGAACGCCGACCAGTTCCGCCAGCTGGTGCTGCGCGCCAACCCCGACGGCTCCACCGTGCGCCTGGGCGATGTGGCCCGGGTGGAGCTGGGCGGGCAGCTGTACGCCACCAGTGCGCGCCTGAATGGCCAGCCCTCCACCGGCATTGGCGTGCAGCTGTCCCCGGACGGCAACGCACTGGCCACGGCGCGCGCCATCCGCGCCAAGATGACCGAGCTGGAAGGCTTCTTCCCCGAAGGTATGAGCTGGAACATCCCCTACGACAGCTCGCGGTTTGTGCAGATATCCATCCAGCAGGTGGCCATCACCCTGGCCGAAGCGGTTCTGCTGGTGTTCCTGGTCATGTTTCTGTTCCTGCAGAACTGGCGCTACACCATCATCCCCACCATCGTGGTGCCCATCGCGCTGCTGGGCACGTTTGGCGTGTTGCTGGCGCTGGGCTTCTCCATCAACGTGCTCACCATGTTCGGCATGGTGCTGGTGATCGGTATCGTGGTGGACGACGCCATCGTGGTGGTGGAGAACGTTGAGCGCATCATGAGCGAGGAAGGCCTGCCCCCGCGCGAGGCCACGCGCAAGGCCATGGGGCAGATCTCGGGCGCCATCATCGGCATCACCGTGGTGCTCATTTCGGTGTTCGTGCCGCTGGCCTTCTTCAGTGGGGCCGTGGGCAACATCTACCGCCAGTTCGCCGCGGTCATGAGCGTGTCCATCGCGTTCTCTGCGTTCTTTGCGCTCTCGCTCACGCCTGCGCTGTGCGCCACGCTGCTCAAGCCCGTGAAAGCGGGTCACCACGAGGAGAAGAAAGGCTTTTTTGGCGCCTTCAACCGCGGCTTCCGGCGCACCACCCAAGGCTACGAGAGCGGACTGGCCTGGCTGCTCCCGCGCGCCGGGCGCAGCCTGGTGATTTATCTGGCGGTGGTGGGTGCGGTGGTGGTCATGTACCAGCGTCTGCCCACCTCCTTCCTGCCCAACGAAGACCAGGGCACCATGCTGGTGAACGTGCAGCTGCCGCCGGGCGCCACGCAGGAGCGCACCCGCGCGGTCATGGAGCAGGTGGAAACCTTCATGCTGGCCCAGCCCGAAGTGCAGAGCATGGTGGGCGTGCTGGGCTTCAGCTTTTCCGGGCAGGGCCAGAACGCCGCCCTGGCTTTCGTGACGCTGAAAGACTGGAGCGAACGCCCGGAACCTGGCAACAGCGCACAGGCCCTGGCAGGCCGCGCCTTTGGCGGGCTGGCTGGCATACGCGATGCGTTCATCTTCCCGCTCAGCCCGCCGCCCATTCCCGAACTCGGTTCGGCCTCGGGCTTCACCTTCCGCTTGCAGGACCGTGCCGGCCTGGGGCACGACGCCTTGCTGGCTGCGCGCAACCAGTTGCTGGGCATGGCCTCGCAGAGCAAGGTGCTGACTGGCCTGCGCCCCGATGGCCTGGAAGACGCGCCGCAGTTGCAGGTGGACATAGACCGCGAAAAAGCGGCTGCGCTGGGCGTGGGTTTCGATGCCATTGCCAGCGCGCTGGGCACGGCACTGGGCTCCACCTACGTGAACGACTTTCCCAACGCCGGGCGGCTGCAGCGCGTGGTGGTGCAGGCCGATGCACCCGCGCGCATGCAGCCCGACGACCTCATGCGCCTGACCGCCATCAACGCGCGTGGGCAGGCGGTGCCCTTCGCCTCGTTCGCCAGTACGCGCTGGGTCATCGGCCCCATGCAGACCGTGCGCTACAACGGCTACCCTGCCATGCGCATCAACGGCAGCGCCGCACCCGGCTTCAGCTCGGGCGACGCGCTGGCCGAGATGGAGCGCCTGGCCGCCCAGCTGCCACCGGGCTTTGGCTACGAATGGACCGGCCAGTCCCGCGAGGAAAAACTGGCCGGGGCGCAGGCCTACATCGTCTACGCGTTTGCCATTCTGGCGGTGTTCCTGTGCCTGGCCGCGCTGTACGAAAGCTGGACCATTCCGCTGGCCGTGATTCTGGTGGTGCCGCTGGGCGTGGTGGGGGTGCTGGGTGCCACCTTGCTGCGCGGGCTCGACAACGACGTGTACTTCCAGGTGGGTCTCATCACCATCATCGGGCTGTCGGCCAAGAACGCCATCCTGATCATTGAATTTGCCAAGGACCTGCAGGCCCAGGGCAAGAGCCTGATCGAGTCGGCGCTGGAGGCTGCCCACCTGCGCTTCCGCCCCATCATCATGACGTCGCTGGCGTTCACCGCAGGCGTCATTCCGCTGGCCATTGCCTCGGGTGCGGGCTCTGCCAGCCAGCGCGCCATTGGCACTGGCGTGATTGGCGGTATGGTGACGGGCACCTTGCTGGCTGTGATTTTTGTACCGGTGTTCTTCGTGGTGGTGCGCTCCCTGTTCAAGGGCAGTGCGCGCCAGCAGGACGTACACCGCCACGACGCCGAACACCTGGGAGTGCACACGCATGACTGACCGAGTTCCTGTTCGCCTGGCCGCACCCGGGCGGCCCAAAGGCTTGCGCCTGCGTGCGTTGGCCACCGCCAGCGCCCTGCTGTTTCTGGCTGGCTGCTCGCAGATGGAGCCCTACCAGCGCCCCGCCAGCGCGAGCCCCGATGCATTGCCCACTGCCTGGCCCACCGCGCCGGTGGTGGCGGTGCCCGGCGCTGCGTCTGCCAGCGGAACGCCGCAGGCCTTGCGCTGGCAAGACTGGATCACCGATGCGCGCCTGCGCACGCTGGTGGACAGCGCGCTGGCCAATAACCGCGACGCCCGCATTGCAGCGCTACAGGCGCGCCAGCTGCAGGCGCAGTTGCAGATCCGCGAAGCCGCACGCCTGCCGTCCGTGAACGCCGGCGTCACCGGCAGCCGCCAGACCGTGGGCGAGAACGAGCCCCTGCGCAGCGAGTACACGGCCGGCCTCCAGGTACCCAGCTGGGAAATCGATTTCTTTGGCCGACTGGCCAGCCTGCGCGATGCGGCGCTCGGTCAGTACCTGGCCAGCGAAGAAGCGGTGCGCAGCGCGCAGCTGAGCCTGGTGTCCTCGGTGGCATCGGGCTGGCTGGGCCTGCAAGCCACCGATGCGCAGCTGGCACTCACCCGCCAGACGCTGGCCAGCCGCGAAGAGGCGCTGCGCCTGGTGCGCCTGCGCTACGACAACGGCGCGGCTTCGGCGCTGGATCTGCGCCAGGCCGAATCACTGGCCGAAACCGCCCGCGTGGCCCTGGCCCAGCAGCAGCGCCAGCGCGCGCAGCAAGTGAACGCACTCACCCTGCTGGTGGGTCAGCCACTGAACGAAGCGCTGCCCGCGCAGGCACTGCAGCCGCAAGGCGATGCACTGGCCGCAGTGGCCGAAGTGCCGGTGGGCCTGCCCTCGGTGGTGTTGCTGGAGCGGCCCGATATCCGCGCGGCCGAGCAGCAGCTCATGGCCGCCAACGCACAGATAGGCGCGGCCCGCGCAGCCTTCTTCCCACGCATCTCCCTCACCGCCAGCTTCGGTTCGGCCAGCAGCGAACTGTCGGGCTTGTTGCGCGGCGGCTCCTGGGGCTGGGCGCTGGCGCCACAAGCCCTGCTGCCGCTGTTCGATGGCGGCGCCAACCGTGCCGGGCTGGAGTCTGCCCAGGCTGGCCGGGAACTGGCGGTGGCGCAGTACGAGCGCGCCATACAGAGTGCATTCCGCGAAGTGAACGATGCCCTCATGGGCCGCGGTGCGCTGGAAGAGGAATTGCGCGCGCAGCAGGCGCTGGCCAACGCCGAGTCGGAGCGGCTGCGCCTGTCGGAGTTGCGCCTGCGCGAAGGCGTGGCCAGCCAGCTGGAGGTGCTGGATGCGCAGCGCAGCCTGTTCGCGGCGCAGCAGGCCTTGCTGCAGACCCGCTTTGCCCTGGCGCAGAACCGCGTGGACCTCTACCGCGCCACGGGCGGGTATTGAACACTACCCGCGCCACGGGCGGGTATTGACCACTACCCGCGCCACGGGCGGGTAGTGAAAGCCCCTGCGCTGGTTTTCAGCCCTGGCTGAGCTTGAACACGGCCGTACCAGCCAGCAGGTTGGGCCAGAGGCGCTGCTCCTGCCCATCCTGCAGGCCAAAACTGTCGGTGATGGTCAGGCCGTTGCGCTCGGCCAGCACCTCAAAGTCGGCGTAGGTACCCACGCGGATGTTGGGCGTGTCGTACCACTGGTAGGGCAGGCGGCGGGTCACGGGCATGCGCCCGCGCAGCACGCTCAGGCGGTTGGGCCAGTGGGCAAAGTTGGGGAAGGCCACAATGGCCGTGCGGCCCACGCGCGCGGTCTCGCGCAGCATGGTCTCCACGTTGCGCAGGTGTTGCAGCGTGTCTATCTGCAGCACCACATCGAAGCTGTTGTTCCCGAACATGCTCAAGCCTTCGTCCAGGTTGAGCTGCAGCACATTCACACCGCGCTGCAGGCAGGCCAGCACCTTGGCGTCGTCAATCTCCACGCCATAGCCGGTACAACCTTTGGTGTGCTGCAGGTGGGCCAGCAGGGCGCCATCGCCGCAACCCAGGTCCAGCACCCGCGCTCCGTCGGGTACCAGCCGGGCCATGGAATCCATCAGGCTGCGCTCGCTCATGCCGCCACCTCCCGCTCGAAGTAGGCGCGAACGGCCGCGTGGTAGCGCGGGTCGTCCAGCAGGAAGGCGTCGTGGCCGTGGGGTGCGTCTATTTCCGCGTAGCTCACGTCGCGGCGGTTCTCCAGCAGTGCTTTCACCATCTCGCGGCTGCGTGCGGGAGAGAAGCGCCAGTCGGTGGTGAAGCTCACCACCAGGAAGCGTGCCCGGGCGCGTGCCAGCGCCGCACTCAGTTGCCCGTCGTACTCGCGCGCCGGGTCGAAATAGTCCAGCGCCCGCGTGATGAGCAGGTAGGTGTTGGCATCGAAATACTCGCTGAACTTGTCGCCCTGGTAGCGCAGGTAGCTCTCTATCTGGAACTCCACGTCCTGCGTGGTGTAGCGGTAGGCCAGCGGTGCCACCGGCGCCAGGGCCTGTTCCAGCGCATCCAGCCCCTGTTCGCTGGAGGCCCGCAGCTGGCGGCCGAACTTCTCGTTCATCACGTCGTCGCTCAGGTAGGTGATGTGGCCAATCATGCGGGCAATGCGCAGGCCGCGGCGGGGCAGGGTGCCGTGGCGCAGGTAGTGGCCACCGTGGAAGTCGGGGTCGGTCACGATGGCGCGGCGCGCCACTTCGTTGAAGGCGATGTTCTCGGCCGTGAGGTTGGGCGCGCTGGCCACCACCACCGCATGGCGCACGCGCTCGGGGTATTGCAGCGTCCAGGACAGCGTCTGCATGCCGCCCAGGCTGCCACCCAGCACGGCAGCCAGCTGCTCTATGCCCAGCGCGTCCAGCAGGCGGGCCTGGGCGTTCACCCAGTCCTCCACCGTGACCACCGGGAAATCGGCGCCCCAGGGCTGGCCAGTGGCCGGGTTCACATGGGTCGGCCCGCTGCTGCCAAAGCACGAGCCCAGGTTGTTCACGCCAATGACGAAGAAGCGGTCGGTATCCACCGGCTTGCCCGGGCCAATGAGGTTGTCCCACCAGCCTGCGCTTTTGGGCAGCGGCTGGCCCTGCGCATCGGCGTGGTAACCGGCCACATGGTGAGACGCGTTCAGGGCATGGCACACCAGCACCGCGTTGCTGCGGTCGGCGTTGAGCGTGCCGTAGGTTTCGTAGACCAGCTCGTAGCTGGGCAGCACCGCGCCACTTTTCAGCGGCAAGGCCTGCGCGAAACCCATGGTTTGCGGAGTGGCAATCAACACGGAAGCAAAGTCCACAAAAAAACCCGGCGCCGCCAGACCGTCGGGATTTCAGAGACGGGGTGCGGGACCGGGTGTCTCCTGTTTAGCGGCATTTCTAATGCGCCCGCAATCTGGATTCAAATCGGCGCTGGGTAGCTAGTATAGGTCCATTGCCAGCAGGAGGACAACGCCATGTCGGAAATCTACGGGCTCGATGCCTACGCCCCGCGCGAAGTGGCCCAGCGGGTGGAAAACGTGGGGGTGGCCAAGGCGCGGCTGGGCACCTTGCCGCTGCTCATGCTGGGCATGCTGGCCGGTGCGTTCATCGGGCTGGGCGGGCTGTTCTTCATCATCGTGAAGTCCGACCCCACGCTGGGTTTTGCGGCCTCCCAGGTGCTGGGCGGGCTGGTGTTTTCACTGGGCTTGCTGCTGGTGGTGGTGGCCGGCGCCGAACTGTTCACCGGCAACAACCTGCTGGCCATGGCCTGGGCCGATGGCAGGGTGAGCAGCGCCGAGGTGCTGCGCAACTGGGTGCTGGTGTGCCTGGCCAACTTCGTGGGGGCGGTGGGTCTGGCGGTGCTGGTGTTCCTGAGCGGGCATTGGCACATGAACGGGGGTGCCATGGGCGAACAGGTGGTGCGCGTGGCCCTGGCCAAGCAGAACCTGGGCACCGCCGAGGCCTTCTTCCGTGGCGTGCTGTGCAACGTGCTGGTGTGCCTGGCGGTGTGGATGGCCATGGCCGGTCGCAGTGTGGCCGACAAGGCGGTGGCCATCGTTTTTCCCATCAGCGCGTTCGTGGCAGCAGGCTTCGAGCACAGCATTGCCAATATGTACTTCATGCCGCTGGCCTGGCTCATCCAGCAGTTTGGTGGTGTTCCGGTGGCTCAGGCCGTGACCTGGAGCGGCATGCTGGGCAACTGGCTTCCGGTGATTGCTGGCAACCTGGTGGGCGGCAGTGTGCTGGTGGGCCTGAGCTACTACGTGATCTACCGGCGCGGCCAGCCGAGGGAGTGAAGTCCGCGCTGTGCAGGCAGGCCAGAGCGTGCCTGGAATGTTGCGAGGGAGCAACAGGCCACGCTCCGGCAGGTTGCAAAGCGTAAAAAGCTGCCGCGCATTAGGGCCTAGGTCGATAATGGAATGGTGTAACTGGGTCTGAAATGCCCGGTTGCACAGAGACAGGTGATCGGACAGTTTCGCGCGCCACAGCGGCCCATCAGTTTTGTTGTGATACCGGGGCTCCATCGCTATCGTTTTATTTTTCTCCGAGGAGTCCCGTAATGGGCAACAAACTGTACGTCGGCAATCTGCCGTACTCTGTGCGTGACGAAGACCTGCAGCAGGCTTTTGGCGAATTCGGCCAGGTCAGCAGCGCCAAGGTCATGATGGAACGCGATACCGGCCGCTCCAAAGGCTTTGGTTTCGTGGAAATGGGCAGCGACGCCGAGGCCCAATCGGCCATCAACGGCATGAACGGCCAGATGCTGGGCGGTCGCAGCCTGGTGGTGAACGAAGCCCGCCCCATGGAGCCGCGTCCCCCGCGCAGCGGCGGCGGTGGTTTCGGTGGTGGCCGCCGTGAAGGTGGCTACGGTGGCGGTGGTGGCGGCGGCGGTGACGGTGGTTTCCGCAGCCCCTACGGCGGTGGCGGTCGTCGCGAAGGCGGCGGCGGTGGCCGCGGCGGCTACTGATACCTCCCCAGACTCCCCAGCCTTTTAGGCTCCCAACTGCCTCGCCGGAGGTCCTGTTTCAGGACAGCCGGGCGAGGCGGTTGCGTTTTTGGCAGCGGTATCGGGGTGCGCAGGGAGCCTGTAGGTCCTGAAATGCCCGCAAAGCCCGGAAAGCCCGGAACGTTAGCGCCCCTGGGTCAGAACTTCTCCGCACGCAGCACGCCCACATCGGCAAAGTACAGCGTGATGCTGTAGTTGGCGGCGTAGGCGTTGAGCACATGCCGTCCGATGGTGTCGGCCACGGCGGGCTCACAAACCACCTTGATCTCCACGCTCTTGTCAGCCTCCCAGAGTGCTTCGCGCGGGCCCATCCGCCCACCACCCCGCACATCGTGCACGGTGTAGCCGTGGGCGCCCAGGCGCAGTGCATCGGCCACCAGGCGCTTCTCCAGCGCAGCTTCGGCAATCAGGACCAGCAGTTTCTTGGCCGCGTGGTGAGCTGGCGCAGGAGCCCCGGGGGCGGCGGAGACGCCGGAGACGCCAGCGGTGCCCTGGGTGTTGCTTGTGAGGGGAGAGGGCGTGGGGTTCATGGCTAGAGCTCCTGCGGGAACACACTGCGGCGGGTTCTGTGGGGATGGGGTTGCAGCCTGGCTCAGCCGTTCATCCAGCGGGCCATTTCCAGGTACAGCGGCACACCCAGCACGATGTTGAACGGGAAGGTCACGCCCAGCGCCGCAGTGATGGACAGGGCCGCGTTGGCCTCGGGCACCGCCATGCGCATGGCCGTGGGCGCAGCAATGTAGCTGGCGCTGGCCGCCAGCGTGGCGATGATGGCCACACCCCCGGTACTCAGGCCCAGCAGCGAACCCACCAGCGCACCCGCGAGTCCCAGCACCACGGGTGCGGCCACGGCAAAACCCATCAACCGGACGCCGTAGCGCTTCAGGTCACCCAGCCGCCCGCCCGCCACCAGGCCAAGCTCCAGCAGGAACAGGGCCAGTACGCCCTTGAACGGCGTGACGAACACCGCATCGATGGGCGCTGTGCCCGCCTCGCCCATGACGGTACCGATGATCAGCCCGCCGGCCAGCAGCAGCACCGACTTGCCAAAGAACACATCGTGGGCCAGTTCTTTCCACTGGATCTGGCTGGCACCGCCGGCCCCCATGCGCGCCAGCAGAATGCCCGCCACTATCCCTGGTGCCTCCATGATGGCTACCCACAGGGCGGCGTGCGCCTCGAACGGCACACCCTGGCGCGCCAGATAGGCGCTGGCCACGGCAAAGGTCACCACACTGACCGAACCATAGTGCGCCGCCATGGCCGCTGCATCCACCCGCGACAGGCCCAGCAGCCGCAACACCGGCACCAGCACGAAAGGAATGGCAAAGCCCAGTGCCATGCAGGCCAGCATTTGCGGCAGCAGGTCGAGCATGGGTTGCTTGCTCAGTTCCACGCCGCCTTTCAGGCCGATGGCCAGCAGCAAATAGATGGACAGGGTTTCGTACAGCGGTTCGGGCAGGCGCAAGTCGCTTTTCACCAGCCGCGCAAATACACCCAGCAGGAAGAACAGAACCACAATATCGAGCATGTGCGGTACCAGTCCAGCAGCGGTCAGGGCCGCGCGGCCAGCGTGGCGCGCACACGGCCTTGCAGTTCGGCCACACCGGTAGCATCGCTGTAGCGCATGCGGTTGGCCACCACGCGGTCATCGCCCCGGATCAGCAGCACCGGCAGATCGGACTCCAGCCGGTCTTCCTCCACCAGCACGCGCAACTGCTCGCCACGGAACTCGATGCGTGGCGCGCCGGCCTGTGCCGGAGTACGCACCACCACGGCGTCGCCGTCCAGCAGGTATTCGGTTTGGGCGCCATTGGAAACCAGCCGACGCGCCTGCGCGGTCGTGACAGCGCCGGTGCTGGCCACAGAGCGGATGCGGGCGTTGTCCACCTCCAGCTCGTCCCTCGCGGGGTAATGGCGGATTTCCGATCCGCGCAACTCCGACACCAGCTGACCGCCAGGGCTGAAGGACTTCACCGAGAAACCCCGCATGTAGTAATCGGGTTCGTCGGACGCGGTAGCAGGGGGCCGCGGCTCGGCCGGGGCGGGGGCCGCGCGCAGGAGCCAGTAGCTGCCCAGCGCCAGCAGTCCCATGAGGAGCACGGGCAGGTAGATGGATGCGCCGTCCCAGAGGCGCCACAGCCATTGCCATGCCGACCGGCGGGAACGTTTCGCCGGAGGAGGCGCACCTGAAGGCGGAAGCGGTGGCAGCGGGCGCAGCGGCGCCGCGGTATGGGTGCTCATGCGCAGGCGGCCTCCAGCAGCCGGCGGTAGTGCCCGCTGGCCACCAGCAGCAGATCGCAGCATTCGCGCACGGCACCTTGCCCGCCCGCAGCCTGGGTGATGTGGTGTGAGAGCGCGCGCACTTCCGGGTGGGCCTGCGGCGGGGCCACGGCCAGGTGTGCCCGCTGCAGCATGGCCAGGTCGGGCCAGTCGTCGCCCATGGCAGCGGCCTGGTGCCAGCCCAGGCCCAGTTCGGCCAATATCGATTCCGCCGCCGGGCCTTTGTCTTCGGTGCCGTAACGCACGTGCACCACGCCCAGCGCCTGCAGGCGCACCCGCAGGGCAGCGCTGTCGCGCCCCGTCACTACCGCTGGCTCTATGCCGGCCTGCCGCAGCAGCTTCAGGCCATGCCCGTCGAGGGTATGGAAGCGCTTCATGGTTTCGCCCTGCTCGGTGAAGTACAGGCCACCGTCGGTGAGCACGCCGTCCACATCGAAAAACGCCACCTTGATGTCCTGCGCCTGCAGCAGCAGTTCGGGGGAGAAGTTCAGCACGGGGCTGGGGGCAGGGGACTGGCCCATCAGATCACCTTGGCCCGCATCAGGTCGTGGTTGTTCAGCGCCCCGCACAGCACGCCGCTGGCATCCACCACCAGCACGCTGTTGATGCGGTGCGCCTCCATGAGTTCTGCCGCTTCCACCGCCAGTGCGTCCGGCGCTACGGTGCGCGGGGCCGGGTGCATGACGGCTTGCGCCACCACGCTGTGCAGGTCGGTCTGCTTTTCAATCAGCCGGCGCAAGTCGCCGTCGGTGAATATGCCCACGGGGCGGCCAGCGTCGTCCACCACGGCGGTGGCGCCCAGGCCTTTGGCGCTGATCTCGCGCATCATGTCTGGCAGTGTGGCATTCAGCCCCACGCGGGGCGCCTGCTCACTCGGGCGCATCACATCGCTCACCAGCGTGAGCAGCTTGCGGCCCAGGGCGCCGCCCGGGTGGGAGCGGGCAAAGTCGTCGGCCTTGAAGCCGCGGGCGTGCAGCAGGGCCACGGCCAGCGCATCGCCCATGGCCAGTTGTGCCGTGGTGCTGGCGGTGGGTGCCAGGTTGTGCGGGCACGCTTCCTTGGCCACGCTGGTGTCCAGCAGCACGTCGGCGTGGCGCGCCAGGCTGGATTGCAGCTTGCCGGTCATGGCCAGCAGCGGCACGCCCATGCGCTTGATAAGCGGCAGGATGGCGGTGAGTTCTTCGCTCTCGCCGCTGTTGCTGATGGCCAGCACCACATCGGCGCGGGTGATCATGCCCAGGTCGCCGTGGCTGGCTTCTGCGGGGTGCATGAACAGGGCGGGCGTGCCGGTGGAAGCCAGCGTGGCGGCAATCTTGCGCCCCACATGGCCGCTCTTGCCCATGCCCGTCACCACCACACGGCCGGTGCAGGCCAGCGCACGTTCCACCGCCCGAACGAACTGCTGGTCCAGCCGGTCGCCCATGGCCTGCACGGCGCTGGCTTCAATGGCCAGCGCTTCGCGGGCCAGCGCCAGCGTGTGGGCGGCGTCCAGAGCTTGGTGGGGTTGCATGGGCGCATTATCGGTCAGGGGCGGGCCAGCCCGGGAATGTGGGGACCGGCCCAGCCGTTGGCGCGCGCAATAACCTGGAATTGACAACGGAAATATGTCTGCACAGTTCAAAACGTAACTGATAAATATCTAATCCAGACTCTTTATTCCTTTCGGAGACTTTCCATGATGCACCGCCGTACTTTCCTTGGCGCTGGCTTTGCCGGCATGTCCGCCCTGGCCTGGCCGCACCTGTGGGCCCAGAACGCCCCCAACTTCGGCGCGCCCACGCCGCCCGCCGTCGGGTTCAAGAAGTTCAAGCTGGGCGCCATGGAAATCATCGCGCTGAACGACGGTGCCGTGCGCCGGCCGCTGGGCGCCGAGTTCGTCACCAACGCCGCGCTGGAAGAAGTCAAGGCGCTGCTGACCTCGCAGAACCTGCCTACCGACTACATCGACATCCCGTTCAACCCCTTCGTGATCGTGAGCGGCGGCCAGCGCTTCCTCATCGACACCGGTTTTGCGGACAACGGCCCGCCCACCACCGGCCGCCTGCGCGCCAACATGGCGGCTGCCGGTCTGCAGCCCACCGACATCAACCACGTCATCATCAGCCACTACCACGGCGACCACATCCTGGGCCTGCGCAACAAGGACGGCTCGCTGGTGTACCCCAACGCCACCGTGCACGTGCCGGCACCGGAACACGCTTTCTGGACCGACGATGCCCGCATGAACGCCGCCCCCGAAGCCATGCGCGGTGCCTTCATGGCCGCCCGCCGTTCGCTGGGTGACCTGTCGGGCAGCAAGCTCAACATCTTCCAGCCGGGCACCGAGCTGGCCCCTGGCATTGGCACCATGGCCGCCTTTGGCCACACCCCGGGCATGACCATGGTGACGGCCCAGTCCGAAGGCCAGTCCTTCATGTACCTGGCCGACCTGACCAACGTGCCCGCACTGTTTGCCCGCAACCCCGACTGGGCTGTGGCTTTCGATATGGATGCCGCCAAGGCCCGCGAAACCCGCCGTGCCGTGTTCCAGCGCGTGGTGAGCCAGAAGATGATGGTGGGTGGCTTCCACTTCCCCTTCCCGTCCATGGGGACCTTCCAGGCCGCGGGCAACGGCTACCAGTTCGTGCCGGCCGCCTGAACAGGCCATAGCCCGCGGCGATAATGGTGGGCATGGACACCTCTGCCTACCTCAAAGCCCACATCCGGACCGTGCCCGACTGGCCGGCTCCGGGTGTGCAGTTCCGCGACATCACCCCGCTGTTGCAGGACCCCAAGGTGTTCCGCGTCCTCATTGACGCGTTCGTGCACCGCTACATGGACCCAGCTTTGCGCCCCACTGTGGTGGCGGGGCTGGATGCCCGGGGATTCATCATCGGTTCCGTGCTGGCCTACGAACTGGGGGTGGGCTTTGTGCCCATACGGAAGAAGGGCAAGCTGCCCTTCACCACCGTGGCCGAAACCTACGAGCTGGAGTACGGCAGCGCCACCGTGGAACTGCACACCGACGCCGTGCGCCCCGGCGACAAGGTGCTGTTGATCGACGACCTGATAGCCACCGGCGGCACCATGATGGCGGGCAAGAAGCTGCTGGAAAAGCTGGGTGCCACCGTGACCGAAGGCGCTGCCATTGTGGATTTGCCCGAGCTGAACGGCTCGCGCAAGCTGCGCGAGTCGGGGCTGGCGCTGTTCACGCTGGTGGATTTCGCGGGGCACTGACCCCGACGCCGTTAGTCTCAGTCCAGCCGGCCCAGCTGGGTCTCGCTCAGGGGCATGTAGAGGCTGTCGTCCTCGTCGTCTGCCATGGGTTGCGTGGGAGCAAAGTCACGCCGCTTCCACTCGGGCACGTTACCGGTGGAGATGCTGGCCCTGGCTGCTGCGGGGCCGGGCGCCCTGTGGGCTGCCGCCGGGCTGGTTGGGCCGGCCGGGCCAGTAGATGCCAGCGGGGCCGATGGGGCCGATGGGGCTGCCGGGGCAGCATTTGCTACATGGGCCACGGCCCTGGGGGCTACCCCTATGCCGCCAGGCTGGGCTGCGTGCAATGCACGCTTCAGCGCCAGGACCTCCTCCTCAGTGACCGCATCCTCGCTGGCAGCCACAGCCGGAACAGGCGATTTTTCTGCGTGGTGGCTGCGTGCTATGACCTCCGCGTGCCGCCAATACACGCTGCGCACGCCCACATTCATGCGTTCTTGCGCCAGATCCTTGAGGGAACTCTCCAGCCGCGCGAGCACGTTAGGGTGGCTGTCGAACGCCGATGGCTGGATGTCGCACAGCACGATGAAGTCCAGCGCCTGCCGGTCCAGCGTGAGGATCTTGAACTTGTAGGCCGAAGGCAACACGCCAGCGCGTACCATGTTCTCCCGTACCAGGGCGAACAGTTGCTCGCGCCGGCTGGCGCGCAGCGCTTTGAGGGTACCCGCCGGGGTCTCGGAGCCCGGTTTGCCAGCCCCGAGCGGGCCACCCGTGGCCGACGACTGCCGGCGTTCTGCGCCACCCTTGGGGTTGTGGGCGTCCCGCTGCAAGATGCCCCGCCCGAACAGGCGTTTCCAGAACGAAAGCTGGGGATTCATAGGCCGCGCTCCACGCTGCGAAAAACCAACATTGTGAAGCAAACGCCCGGCTGCGCAAACGCAAGCACGACAAACTGGGCAATCCTGGGCGGGCGGTCAAAGAGGAATCTGGTCAAAGCCTGCACGTCTAGTGCATTTACTCAGATCAACTGCGCTGTTTTGTCAGATACTTCAGACTGAGTTCACTTTTTTGGAGCCGACCATGACTATGTCTGTTTCATCTGCCCAGGCTGGCCGCGGCAAAGACACCGCAGGCGCTGCTGCTCAGGGCAGTGCGGAGTTCCTGACTTTCCGCCTGGGGGCCGAGGAATATGGCATCGATATCCTGCGGGTCCAGGAGATCCGTTCCTACGAAGAGCCCACCCGCATCGCCAACTCGCCGTCCTTCATCAAAGGGGTGGTGAATCTGCGTGGTGTGATTGTCCCTGTGGTCGATCTGCGCATCAAGCTGGGCTGTGAAACCATCGAGTACAACGGCTTCACTGTCGTGATCGTGCTCAACGTCAAGGGCCGCGTGGTCGGGGCGGTGGTCGATTCGGTCTCCGATGTGCTGGAGCTGCCACGTTCCGAGATCAAGCCTTCGCCCGAGATGAGTACCTCCGTGGACACCGCCTTCATCACCGGTATTGCCAGTGTGGGAGACCGCATGTTGATTCTCATGGACATCGAGGCACTCATGAGCAGCTCCGACATGGGCCTGATCGACAGCGCGCTTCAGTAACCAGGCGGAACGTTTCGAGGCACCTGGCCG
>JALOSG010000166.1 GCA_025458665.1 Serpentinimonas sp. | reverse complement strand
ATAGCGGCCGCCTCGATGAGCGACTTGGGAATGGACTGAAGCCCCGCCAGGAAGAACAGGAAGTTGTAGGAAATCTGCTTCCAGACGGCCGCCGCCACAATCAGTGCCATGGCATGGTCGGAGTTGAGCAGGTGGTTCCACTCGATGCCCATGTCGCGCAGGTAGTAGGCAATGACGCCCATGGGCGAGGCGAACATGAAGAGCCACAGCACGCCCGCCACCACAGGGGCTACGGCATAAGGCCAGATGAGCAGCGTCTTGTAGATGCCCGAGCCCTTGAGCACCCGGTCGGCCATGACCGCCAGCAGCAGCGCGATGGCCAGGCCGATGACCGCCACCAGCAGCGAGAACACCGCCGTGGTCTTGAATGAGGCCAGGTAGGTCTCGTCGTCAATCAGACGCTGGAAGTTTTCCATGCCCACGAACTCGGTGGACAGACCGAACGGGTCCTGGGTGAGCAGGCTCTGGTAGAGCGCCTGTGCGGCGGGCCAGAAGAAAAACACCAGCACCACCGCCATTTGCGGTGCCACCAGCGCCCACGGCAGCCAGGCGGATTTGAATCGGACGCGCTTTTCCATACGGTTCTCTCAATGAAAACCGCCCCGGACGCCAGGGGCGCCCAGGGGCGGTGGAGGGTCGGCCAGCGGCGCGTTGGCCCGAGGCCAACGGTGCGTCAGGCCGGCGGAGTCCGCATCAGGGGCGGTTGGCGCGCTGGAAGCGCTCCAGCTGCTCGTTGCCGCGGCGCACAGCGCTGTCCAGCGCTTCCTTGGCCGACTTGCGGCCCGCCCACACTTGTTCGAGTTCCTCGTCGTTGATGGTGCGGATCTGTACGAAGTTACCCAGACGGATGCCTCGGGACTTGTCGGTGGTCTTGCGGATCATCTGGTTCACCGACACATCGGTACCCGGGTTCTGCTTGTAGAAGCCGCTCTTCTCGGTCAGCTCGAACGAGGCCGGTGTGAGGGGCAGGTAGCCGGTGCGCTGGTGGCTGCGTGCGTCCACTTCGGGCTTGGACAGGTGGGCGAAGAACTGGGCCACGCCCTTGTACTCTTCGGGCTTCTTGCCCGCCATGACCCACAGGCTGGCGCCACCGATCACGGTGTTCTGCGGCGCGCCGGGTACATCCGGGTAGTAGGGCAGGGCGCCAATGCCGCTGGCGAACTTGGCGTTGCGCTTGATGTTGCCGTACAGCGCCGAGGAGCCGGTGGTCATGGCGCACTCGCCAGAGACGAAAGTGGCGTCGGCCGCGTTGCCCCGACCCTTGTAGACGAACAGGCCGGTTTTGGCCATGTTGGCCAGGTTTTCGATGTGGCGCACGTGCAGCGGGCTGTTGAAGGTCAGGCGGGCGTCGAGGCCGCGCATACCGTTGCCCAGCGTGGCAAATTCGGTGTTGTGCCAGGCCGAGAAGCTCTCCAGCTGCGTCCAGCTGACCCAGCTGGTGGTGAACGGGCAAGCGTGGCCCGATGCTTTCAGCACCGCGGCCGCACGGGCCACTTCAGGCCAGGTGGTGGGCGGCTTCTCGGGGTCCAGGCCAGCGGCCTTGAACGCGTCCTTGTTGTAGTGGAAGACCGTGGTGGAGCTGTTGAACGGGAAGCTCAGCATCTGGCCATTGGGAGCGGTGTAATAACCTGCCACGGCCGGCACGTAGTTGGCCGGGTTGAAGGGGACGCCGGCGTCCTGCATGATCTTGCCCACGGGGACGATGGCGCCCTTGCTGGCCATCATCGTTGCGGTACCGACTTCAAACACCTGCAGGATGTGCGGTGCATTGCCAGAGCGGAAAGCGGCAATGGCCGCCGTCATCGACTCGTCGTAGCTGCCTTTGAAGGTCGGTACGACTTTGTACTGAGTCTGGCTGGCGTTGAAATCTTTGGCGTGGTCATTGACCCACTCGCCAAGCGCGCCGCCCATGGAGTGCCACCACTGTATTTCGATCTGGGCATGTGCCGTGCCGCTCATGAGGGCGGCCAGTGCCAGAGCGCTGGCGAAAGGGGCGAGACGTTTTTGCATAGGTTCTCCGTGATGCGTTGTCGGACTCTGTAAGGTAGCCGGGGATTGTGACAAAAATATTTCACCCGGATTCCTCGAACGTGACAATCAGGGTTTCCATGATGGAGGTGGGTGTATGGTGCACTGCGGTACCATTACCGACCCTGCGCCAGCCCCGGCGCTGCGACTACTTACATGAACGCTCCTACCCCGCTGTCGCTCCTTGTTGCCGCCACCGATGGCGCGCCGCGCCTGCGCGAAATTCCCTACAACTACACGTCGTTCTCCGACCGGGAAATCGTCATCCGGTTGCTGGGCGGGCGTGCCTGGGAGGTGCTGGAGCAACTGCGCAGTGAGCGGCACACCGGCCGCTCTGCCCGCATGCTCTACGAGGTGCTGGGCGACATCTGGGTGGTGCAGCGCAACCCCTACCTGCACGACGACCTGCTGGACAACCCCAAGCGCCGCCTGGCCCTGGTGGGTGCCATGGAACACCGCCTGGGCGAGGTGGACAAACGGCGCCAGCCCCAGACCGATGGGGTCCGTGATGCGCTGGTGTCCGAGTTGCTGGAGGCGGCGCGGGGCGCCGTGCGCCAGTTCGCTGCAGCCTTCGAGGACATGGCCCGCCTGCGCCAGCGCGCCCGCAAGGCACTGCGCCGCTGCACGGCGGCCGACAACATCAAGTTCGACGGCCTGAGCCGCGTGAGCCACGTGACCGACGCCACCGACTGGCGCGTGGAATACCCCTTCGTGGTGCTGTGCCCCGACACCGAAGCCGAGATGGCGGGTCTGGTGCAGGCCTGCATAGAACTGGGGCTGACCATCGTTCCCCGCGGGGGCGGTACCGGCTACACCGGCGGTGCCATCCCCCTGACATGGAAGAGCGCGGTGATCAACACCGAAAAGCTCGAGGCCATGACCGAAGTGGAAATGGTGCAGCTGCCCGGCATGGCGGAACCGGTAGCCACCATATATACAGAGGCCGGCGTGGTGACGCAGCGCGTGGCCGATGCAGCCGAACGCGGCGGCTACGTGTTCGCGGTGGACCCCACCTCCGCCGAAGCCTCTTGTGTGGGTGGCAACATTGCCATGAACGCCGGCGGCAAGAAGGCGGTGCTGTGGGGCACCGCGCTCGATAACCTGGCCAGCTGGCGCATGGTGACGCCGCAGGCGGAGTGGCTGGAAGTGCGCCGCATCGGGCACAACATGGGCAAGATCCACGACGCCGAGGTGGCCAGCTTCGAGCTGCAGTACTTCCGTGCCGATGGCAAGACCCTGATCCGCACCGAGCGGCTGGATATTCCCGGCAAGACCTTCCGCAAAGAAGGCCTGGGCAAGGACGTGACCGACAAATTCCTCAGCGGGTTGCCGGGCATACAGAAAGAAGGCTGCGACGGCCTCATCACCAGCGCACGCTGGGTGGTGCACCGCATGCCCGCGCACACCCGCACGGTGTGCCTGGAGTTCTTTGGCAACCCCAAGGACGCGGTGCCCAGCATCGTGGAGATCAAGGACTTCATGTTCGCCGAACAGACCCGCACCGGCACCCTGCTGGCGGGCCTGGAGCACCTGGACGACCGCTACCTGCGTGCGGTGGGCTACAGCACCAAGAGCAAGCGCGGCACGCTGCCCAAGATGGTGCTGATTGGCGACATCGTAGGCGACAACCCCGACGCCGTGGCCCACGCCGCCAGCGAGGTGGTGCGCATGGCCAACGCCCGTTCGGGCGAAGGCTTCACCGCCGTGAGCCCCGAGGCGCGCAAGAAATTCTGGGCCGACAGGAAGCGCACGGCGGCCATCAGCAAGCACACCAACGCCTTCAAGATCAACGAAGACGTGGTGATTCCGCTGCCCCGCATGGGTGAGTACACCGAGGGCATCGAGCGCATCAACATCGACCTGAGCCTGCGCAACAAGATCAAGCTGTGCGATGAGTTGCAGGTGTTCCTCCAGCGCGGCAACCTGCCGCTGGGCAAGAGCGAGGACGCCACCGAAGTCCCCAGCCCCGAGCAACTGCAGGAGCGCGTGGACCGCGCGCTGGCGCTGGTGCAGGAAGTGCGCGAACTGTGGGCCGGCTGGTTGCAGGGCATGGATGTGCTGTTCCCGCAGTTGCAGGACCATACCCTGCGCGCCAGCTGGAAAACCCAATTGCGCGCGCCGCTGGCGGGCATCTTCAGTGGTTCGGCTTACGCGCCCATCCTGGCCGAGTGCCAGGCCATACACCAGCGCGTGCTCAAGGGCCGCGTGTGGGCGGCGCTGCACATGCACGCCGGCGATGGCAACGTACACACCAACCTGCCAGTGAACAGCGACGACTACGACATGCTGCAGACCGCCCACGAAGCGGTGGACCGCATCATGGCGCTGGCGCGCAGCCTGGATGGCGTGATTTCGGGCGAGCACGGCATAGGCATTACCAAGCTGGAATACCTGACCGATGCCGAACTGGCCCCGTTTGCCGACTACAAGCAGCGCATAGACCCCGAAGGCCGCTTCAACAAAGGGAAGCTGCTGCGCAGCAGCCCGGTGTTTGGCCAGCCCGACCAGCGCGCCGCCGACCTGAGCCAGGCCTACACCCCCAGCTTCGGGCTCATGGGCTACGAGTCGCTCATCATGCAGCAGAGCGACATTGGCGCCATTGCCGATTCGGTGAAGGACTGCCTGCGCTGCGGCAAGTGCAAACCGGTGTGCGCCACCCATGTGCCGCGCGCCAACCTGCTCTACAGCCCGCGCAACAAGATCCTGGCCACCTCCCTGCTGGTGGAGGCCTTCCTGTACGAAGAGCAGACGCGCCGTGGCATCAGCATCCGGCATTGGGAAGAGTTCGAGGACGTGGCCGACCACTGCACCGTGTGCCACAAGTGCCTGACGCCGTGCCCGGTGAACATCGACTTTGGCGAAGTCTCCATGAACATGCGCAACCTGTTGCGCAAGATGGGGCAGAAGAGCTGGCGACCGGGCAATGCGGCGGCCATGTTGTTCCTCAACGCCACCAACCCGCAAACCATCAAGACCATGCGCACGGCCATGGTCGGCGTGGGTTTCAAGGCCCAGCGCCTCGCCCACGACGTGTTGAAGCGCGTGGCGCGCAAGCAGACGGCCAAACCGCCTGCCACGCTGGGGCCCGCTCCCATCAAGGAGCAGGTCATTCACTTCATCAACAAGAAGATGCCGGCGGGCCTGCCCAAGAAGACCGCGCGCGCCCTGCTCGACATCGAGAACAAGGACTACGTCCCCATCATCCGCGACCCGCGCGCCACCAGCAGCGACACCGAGGCGGTGTTCTACTTCCCGGGCTGCGGCTCCGAGCGCCTGTTCAGCCAGGTGGGGCTGGCCACCCAGGCCATGCTGTGGCACGCCGGCGTGCAGACGGTGTTGCCGCCGGGCTACCTGTGCTGTGGCTACCCGCAGCGCGGCTCCGGGCAGTTCGACAAAGCGGAAAAAATCATCACCGACAACCGGGTGCTGTTCCACCGCGTGGCCAACACGCTGAACTACCTGGACATCAAAACCGTGGTGGTGAGTTGCGGCACCTGCTACGACCAGCTGCAGGGCTACGAGTTCGACAAGATTTTCCCGGGCTGCCGCATCATCGACATCCACGAGTACCTGCTGGAAAAAGGCATTGTGCTGCCCAGCAAGGGCGCCTACCTGTACCACGACCCCTGCCACAGCCCCATGAAGCTGCAGGACCCCATGA
>JALOSG010000165.1 GCA_025458665.1 Serpentinimonas sp. | reverse complement strand
GAGCTACGGCGCCTGGCTGCACGAAGCCGCCTGGGGCCGGGATACGCGGCCGGTGCAAACCGAGAGCGAGCCGGTGAGCATGAGCCGCGAGACCACCTTCGAGCGCGACCTGCACGCCGTGCGCGACCGCGCCGAGCTGGGCGCGATCTTCACACGGCTGTGCGAGCAGGTGGCCGCCGACCTGCAGCGCAAGGGCTACGCGGGGCACACCATCGGCATCAAGCTGCGTTACGACAACTTCCAGAGCGTGACGCGCGACCACACCCTGCCGGAAGCCACGCACAACGCGGGCGAGATTCGGCGGGTGGCCGGGCTGTGCCTGAAGCGGGTGGACCTGGGCCGCCGCCTGCGCCTGCTGGGCGTGCGGGTGGGCAAGCTGGTGCCTACTGCCGCGCCGTCCTGATGTTGGCGGGTGCCGCCTGCGGGTGGCTGGTGCGCCAGGGGTTGATATCGAGCCCGCCGCGCCGCGTGTAGCGCGCGTACACACTCAGGCGCGTGGGCTTGCAGCGCGTCCACACATCCATGTAGATGCGCTCTACGCACTGCTCGTGGAATTCGTTGTGGTTGCGAAAGCTCACCAGGTAGCGCAACAGGCCCGCCTGGTCGATGGGCGCGCCGCTGTAGGCAATGCGCACGCTGCCCCAGTCCGGCTGGCCAGTGACCAGGCAGTTGCTCTTGAGCAAGTCGCTGGTGAGGATTTCGGTCACGGCGCTCTGGGTGGTGTCGGCGCTCAGGAGTTCGGGCGCCGGGGTGTAGCGGTCGCATTCCACGTCCAGCCGGTCCAGGCTCAGGCCCTCCAGGTCTTGCACCTGCTCAGTTGCAAACTGCGAAGGCATGAGCAGCTTCACGCCCACGCTGCCGCGCGGCTCGCTGCCGCGCCACACGGCTTCGGTCAGGTCGCGCTTCAGGGTGTCCTGCACGGTCTGGAGGTCGGCAAACGGCGTGTTGTTGAAGCTGTTGAGGTAGAGCTTGAAGGACTTGCTCTCCACAATGTTCGGCGTTTCGCACGGCACGGTGATGTGCGCAATGGCCACCTGCGGCTTGCCGCGCAGGTTGAGCCAGCTGAGCTCGAAGGCGGTCCAGAAATCGGCGCCCATGAAGGGCAATGCGCCGCTCAGGCCAATTTCCTCGCGCTTGGCTAGGCGGGGCAGCGGGAACAGCAGGCCCGCGTCGTAGTGGTCCTGGTAGTTGGCGGCTTTGCCCAGCGGGGAGTGTTCTGGCTGGACGGCGGGCTGGATGTTGGTGTTCATGAAAACTCGCGTTCGCGCAGCCACTTGGTGGCCACCCATTTTTCGCCCTCTATCACCGGCGCGCCACCATGCAGGGTGCGGGTGGCCGGGTGGGGCCGGTCGTAGGAAAAGAACACCGCATGGCCGCGCTGTGGCGCCACTTCCAGGCCAATGTCGGGGAAGGTGGTGCCGCCGCCCCGGCTGGGCTCGTTCAGGTACATCACGATGGTGGCCAGGCGCTGCCCGCCGCGCTTCACGATGTTGGGCGTGCCAGCCTCGCCGGGGTCAAAGTAGTCGTAGTGCGGCTTGTATTCGGCGCCGGGTTTGTAGCACAGCACCTGCAGGCCTTCGCCGTTTTCCACCGGCCAGTTCAGCAGGCGCGCCAGCCGCGCTTCCACGCGGGACACCACTTCCAGCTCGCCCCGGCGGAAAAACATGCCCTGGCTGGTGCGGTCGGCGTTCATTTCTTCGCCGCCGGTGTCCGTCTGCACCGTGAGCGAACGGCTCAGCCGTGGCCGGGCCGCAGCCATCAGCGCATCGCACTCTTCGTCCGACAGCAAGTTGCCAAACACCACCAGCCGCGGCGAGCTCAGGCTCACCAGCACATCGACCATGCGGTCGCCAGCGTCTACCTGGCGGGGCGAGCCGCTCAGGCTGGGTTCGGGCAAAGCCCGCCGCGCAGGCCGGCCCGAAGCCGACACCCGCTCCGCCGCAGCAGCCAGTTGGGTAGCCTGCGAGAGCTGCGCTGCATCGCCAGCCTCCGCACCCACGCCCAGATGCTGGCGCAGGGTAACCTCCAGCGCGTCCAGCGCCACTTCCTCTTCCCAGCCGGCGTCTTTCATGGCCTTGAGCACCGACTCGGCCGAGCAGCCGCTACAGGCCTGCTCAATGATCCAGCGGCGGAGTTCTGTGGTGACGGTCTGCGCCATGGGAGCTCACACCTTGGCATCGCGGCGGAATACCAGCCGGTCGGTTTCAGAGGCCGCCGCATCGAAGCGGTAGCCCTCCAGGTTGAACTTCTTGAGTTGCTCCACCGTGTTCACACGCTGTTGCACGGCATAACGCGCCATCAGACCGCGCGCGCGTTTGGCCATGAAGCTGATGACCTTGTACTGGCCTGCTTTGAGCTCTTCAAAGGCGCACGTCACCACACGGGGCTTGAGTGCCTTTTTGTCCACCGATTTGAAGTATTCCTCGCTCGCCAGGTTCACCACCACCGGGGTCTTGTCGGCGGCGGCGCGCTGGTTCAAATAGTCGGCAATCTGGCTGCCCCAGAACTGGTACAGGTTTTTGCCTTGGGCGGTTTCCAGCCGCGTGCCCATTTCCAGCCGGTAGGGCTGCATGAGGTCCAGCGGACGCAGCACGCCGTACAGGCCGCTCAGTATGCACACATGGTCCTGCGCCCAGTCCAGCTCCTCGGCGCTCAGGGTCTTGGCGTCCAGCCCCTCGTACACGTCGCCATTGAAGGCCAGCGCCGCCTGCTTGGCGTTGTTGGGGGTGAAGCGCGGCTCCCACGCCTGGTAGCGGCCCACGTTGAGTGCGGCCAGCGCATCGCTCAGGTCCATGAGGCTGGCCACCTCCTGGGGGGACTTCTGGCGCAGCACACCAATCAGTGTCTCGGCCTGCGGCACAAACAGCGGCTGGGTGTGGCGCGGCGTGACCGGGGGCGTCTCGTAGTCCAGGGCCTTGGCGGGGGAAAGCAGGAACAGCATGGGGCGCAACAATGAAAAAAGGCTTCGCGAAGGAAGCCTTGATTATGGACAAGGACGCGGCCTTACTTCAGGTCTCCGGCCATGCTGGCCAGCGTCTCGTGGGAAATCTGCACGTGCGCCGGGTAGTTGGTGTGGTCACAGCCCAGTTTCACGGCAGCACCCGCCTTCACGGCAGCGCGCATGCCCTCGGTGAGCTGGAAGCGCACGAAGTGCACGGCCGAGGTTTTTTCGTCGGTCTCGCGGTCCAGGTCCTCGTCGGCAATGGCGTACACGCGCGGGTGGCCTTCCACTTCCACGAACATGCGGTCCTCGATGCCAATCAGGCGGGCCAGCTCGCGCTTGCGCTCATTGATGTCGGTGTACTCGATGAGCATGGTGGCCTTCCAGTTGGTGCCATCGGGCACCAGTGGCGCGTAGGCATCGATCTCTTCCTGGATGGCTTCCTCTTCAAAGATTTTCTCTATGCGCAACATCTCCTGGATCTGGTAGCGCATGCTCAGTTCGCTCTCGAACTGCATGGACACGTGCTCGCCCAGGTACACGGTGCGCAGCTTTCTGTGCGCAATGATTTCAGCCTTGTGCGTCTTGCGCCATTTGCTGTAAGCCTCCAGCGTCATGAGGCTGTCGGCAGTGATGTGGCCTGTCACTTGCATGGTGTGCTCCTTTACTTCAATCCGTAGGCGGTACGAACCAGCGTGAGCGGATGCGCCAGCGTCGGCTCGCCCAGCTTGTTGACTTCAAAACCCTGCGCAATGTGGTGTCCACCCAGCGGGCAGTCCGAGCTGATGTAGTCGGGCTTGCTGCCGTCCTTCATGCTGGCCATGGCCTTGAAGACGGGTTTGCCTATCTTCATGGACATCTCGTGGTAGTCCTTCTTCACGCCGAAAGTTCCGGCGTGGCCCGAACAGCGCTCGATGGTGTTCACCGTGGTCTCGGGGATCATCTTGAGCATCTCTTCGGTCTTCTTGCCAATGTTCTGCACCCGGCCGTGGCATGGGATCTGGTAGCTGATGTTGCCCAGCTTCTGCGGGAAATCGGTCTTCAGCAGGCCATCGCGCTTGCGGGCCATGAGGTATTCGAACGGGTCCCACATGGATTCCTTCACCAGCTGGGTGTCGGCATCCTTGGGGAACATGAGCGGGATTTCCTGCTTGAACATCAGGGTGCAGCTGGGCACCGCGCTCAGAATGGCGAAGCCGTCCTTGGCGTATTTCGCCAGCACCGGAATGTTCGCTTCCTTGGACTCCTGCACAGCGTCCAGATCACCCAGCTCCAGCTTGGGCATGCCGCAGCATTTTTCCTTCTCCACAATCACATACGGAATGTCGTTGTGGTCGAGGATTTTCAGCAGGTCGTGGCCAATGCCGGGCTCGTTGTAGTTCACGTAGCAGGTAGAGAAGATGGCCACTTTGCCGGGGGTCTTCTCGCCGTCTTTCACTTCGGTGGCCTGGGCTGTGGCCGCGCCAGAACGGAATTTCTGCGTAGCCAGTTCAGGCAGCCAGGCGTCTTTGTGCACGCCCAGCACGTTTTCCATGATGCCGCGGGCCGTCTTGTTCTTGTTCAGCGCGTTGGCCACCTGCACCACCACGGGAATGCCAGCAAAAGAGCCGTGGGTGTCGGTGGATGCCAGGAATTTCTCGGCCGACTTCACCTCGCCCTTCTTGAACTTGATGGCCTTGGCGCGCAGCATGGTGTGCGGGAAATCCAGGTTCCACTCATGCGGCGGGGTGTAGGGGCACTTGGTCAGGTAGCACAGGTCGCACATGTAGCACTGGTCCACCACCTTCCAGTAGTCCTTCTTGTCCACCCCGTCCACCTCCATGGTGGCGCTTTCGTCCACCAGGTCGAACAGTGTGGGGAAGGAACCGCACAGGCTCACGCAGCGGCGGCAGCCGTGGCAAATGTCAAAAATCCGTTCCAGTTCCTCGAAGCACTTCTCTTCGTTGTAGAAGTCGGGGTTTTTCCAATCCAGCGGGTGCCGGGTGGGGGCTTCGAGGTTGCCTTCTTTGGCCATATGTCTCTCCTTCTGGTGGGATGGCTTGGGCGGACGTAACCGCTGTGCCGTTCGGTGGGGCGCTTGGTGAGATGGTCACAAAAAACAGTCGGCAAAAGGCGCTGGCCTGGACCAGCGCCTGATGCCGACGGCTCTTACCGCGGGCGAATAACTCAGTCCACCAGCTCGGCCAGCGCCTTGGCGTAGCGGTTGGCGTGCGAACGCTCGGCCTTGGCCAGGGTCTCGAACCAGTCGGCGATCTCGTCGAAGCCTTCTTCGCGGGCGGTCTTGGCCATGCCGGGGTACATGTCGGTGTACTCGTGCGTTTCACCAGCCACTGCAGACTCCAGGTTCTGGCGGGTGCTGCCAATGGGCAGGCCGGTGGCGGGGTCGCCAGACTGCTCCAGGAACTCCAGGTGGCCGTGTGCGTGGCCGGTCTCGCCTTCGGCGGTGGAGCGGAACAGCGCTGCCACGTCGTTCTGGCCCTCTACGTCGGCCTTGTTCGCGAAGTACAGGTAACGGCGGTTGGCTTGCGACTCACCGGCGAATGCTTCTTTCAGGCACTCTTCGGTCTTGCTACCTTTCAGTTGAGGCATGTGTATCTCCTGTTCAGGTTAGTAGAAAACGCCACGCAATTCGGACCAAACCGAACCCACGGACAAACAAACCTTACCGCCAGCACTCACAGCAAGTCCAATTGTTCTGGCCAATATGACAAATAAACTTTTCCTATCGAACCGATAGTATTGATATTGAGAACTATTCGCACCAAAATGCGACCGTCCAGTCTGCGCGTTGCGGCCGGCCAGGGCGCCCGCCCACCCCGACCCACCCCGACCGGTAGAATTTCGCCCCTTGGGAACCCACTGAAGCCAACCACATGTCCGACGCACCGCACCAACCCGGCCTGGAGGCCCTGCCCAAGTCTTTCGAGCC
>JALOSG010000164.1 GCA_025458665.1 Serpentinimonas sp. | reverse complement strand
GCTGTACTCGGTCTACCGCAAGATGGACCTGAAGCACCTGTCCTTCGCGCAGGTGACCGACATCTACGGCTTTCGCATCATCATGGACGACATGATCGACTGCTACACCGCGGTCGGCCTGCTGCACCAGCTCTACAAGCCGCTGCCGGGCAAGTTCCGCGACTACATTGCCATTCCCAAGGTGAACGGCTACCAGTCCCTGCACACCACGCTGGTGGGTCCGTTCGGCACCAACATCGAATTCCAGCTGCGCACCCACACCATGGATGTGGTGGCCGAGTCCGGGGTGGCGGCACACTGGCTCTACAAAGCCAGCGACCCCAACAGCCCTGCCTCGCAAGATCTGAACACGCAGTGGCTGCAGTCCTTGCTCGATATCCAGCAGGAAACCCACGATGCGGCCGAGTTCTGGGACCACATCAAGATCGACCTCTTCCCCGACGCGGTCTATGTGTTCACGCCCAAGAGCAAGATCATGGCCATGCCCCGGGGTGCCACGGTGGTGGACTTTGCCTATTCCATCCACAGCGATGTGGGGCACCGCGCCATCGGCGCCAAGGTGAACGGCGAACAGGTGGCCCTGCGCACCGAACTGAACAATGGCGATGTGGTGGAAATCGTCACCTCGCCGCATGCCCGGCCCAACCCCAGCTGGCTGGGCTTTGTGAAAACCGGCAAAGCCCGCTCCAAGATCCGCCACCACCTGAAAACCATGGCGGTGGAGGAGTCGCGGCAGCTGGGCGAGCGCTTGCTGCTGCAGGCCGTGCGCGCCGAGGGCATGGCAGCGCTGCCTGCAGCCGACGGGCCAGAGCGCGCGGTGTGGGACAAGGTGTTGCGCTTCAGCGGCAACCGCGACCGTGACGAGCTCCTGACCGACATCGGCCAGGGCCGCCGGATTGCCAGCATGGTGGGCAAAAAGCTGGCCGTGTTGCTGAGCGAAGCCGGGCTCAAACCCGATGTGCTGCTCATCAGCCAGGAGCGCTACAGCAGCGCCACCGAAGACCAGCCCAGCCAGGGCGTGGTCACTCTCGATGGCAGCGAGGGCGCCTCGGTGCAGTTCGCTCCCTGCTGCCGCCCCATTCCTGGCGACCGTATCGTGGGCTACCTGGGCCGTGGCGAAGGCCTGGTGGTGCACACCGAGGACTGCCCGGTGGGGCGCCGCCTGCTGCACCGCGACGCGGAGCGCTTCCTGGAAGTGGAATGGTCCGACGAGCCCACCCGCACCTTCGACACCACAGTGACGGTGACCGTGAACAACGGCAAGGGCGTGCTGGCCAAAGTGGCGGCAGCGCTGGCTTCGGCGGAAGCCGACATCACGCACGTGCACATGGGCGAGGAAGCGGCCCAGAGCACCACCGACCTGATGTTCACCGTGGCCGTGCGCGACCGGGTGCACCTCGCGCAGGTGCTGCGCGGCCTGAAGCGGACCCCTTCCGTGTTGCGTGCCCAGCGCAGCAAGCCAGGGCAGAAAAGCAGCTGAGGGTTAGGTTTCCGGGGTTTCAGGCCTCGGGGGCAGGGTATGCCACCGCCAGCACTTCCAGCAACTGCACGCCTCCCGGCGTACGCAGCTTCACCTCGTCGCCCACCCGCGCCTTGAGCAAGGCCTGCGCCACGGGCGATACCCAGCTTACCTGCGCCTGGCTGGTATCGGCCTCGTCGATGCCCAGGATGGTCACGGTTTCTTCCGAGCCATCCTCTCGGGCAAACGTGACAGTGGCGCCAAAGAACACCTGGTCGGAGCCGTGGTGCACGGCCGGATTCACCACCTCGGCCACATCGAGCCGGCGGGTGAGGAAACGGATGCGCCGGTCAATTTCGCGCAGCCGCTTCTTGCCATAGAGGTAGTCGCCGTTCTCGGAACGGTCCCCGTTGCTGGCGGCCCAGTGCACCACTTCCACCACGCGGGGGCGCTCCTCATCCAGCAGGTGAAGGAGTTCGGCGCGCAGGCGGTCGTGCCCAGGGCGCGTCATGTAGTTCTTGCTGCCGCGCGGAATGGGCGCAGCGCCCATTTCATCGAGGTCGTCGTCCTCGTCCTGCGGGTCCGCTTCCTTGGTGAATGCCTTGCTCACGGGTGTCGCTGGAATGAAAAAAACCTGCAGCCTTGAAAGGCAGCAGGTTTTTCTTTTTGGTTGGTGCGGCTGGCAGGATTCGAACCCACGACCCCTTGGTTCGTAGCCAAGTACTCTATCCAACTGAGCTACAGCCGCTAAGCCTCGTATTCTAGCACGGAATTTTTGGTTTCCCGCTTTGGCTCACAAGTAAGAAATTATGCACTTTGGTACGGAGATTGCTTACTCTCGGGGGTAAATCAAGAGCCTTGCTTCCATGCAACATCCCATCAAGACCTACCTGGAGACACTGCACGGGGAACTCCAGAAGATCAGCGACGGCAAGCTCGCTGACTACATCCCCGAACTCACCAAAGCCTGCCCGGACTCCCTAGGCATTTGTATGGTGACCATGGACGGCGAGGTGTACGGTGCAGGCGATACCGATACCCTGTTCACCATCCAGTCCATCTCCAAGCCATTCGTATTCGGCGCTGCACTGGCAGACCGCGGGGATGATCTGGTCGGTCAGCGAGTGGGGGTGGAGCCCAGCGGGGACGCCTTCAATTCCATCAGCTTGAACCCGGCCACTGGCACGCCCCGCAACCCGATGATCAACGCAGGTGCCATTGCCACCACCAGCCTCGTGGCAGGCGCTACGGCGGCCGAACAATGGAGCCGCATTCTGCAGGTCTTGTCCGATTTTGCGGGCCGTGCCCTTCCCGTTGATGAAGCGGTGTACCTGAGCGAGAGCAGCACGGGCTTTCGCAACCGCGCGATTGCGTGGATGTTGAAGAATTTCAATGTGATCGATGGCGACCCCATGGCCGCCCTCGAGAACTATTTCCGCCAATGCTCGGTGCAAGTCCACTGCCAGGATCTTGCCTTCATGGCAGCCACGCTGGCCAACGGCGGCGTACACCCGCAAACGGGGCAACGCGCGCTGCCTGCCGACCATGTGCAGCGCGTGCTCAGCGTCATGGCCACCTGCGGCATGTACGACTATGCCGGCAGTTGGCTGTACGAAATCGGCATGCCCGCCAAAAGTGGCGTTGCCGGTGGAGTGATCGCCGTATTGCAGGGCCGCCTGGGTGTGGCGGTGTATTCCCCGCCGCTTGACAGCAAAGGCAACAGCGTGCGCGGCATTGAAGCATGCCGACGGATCTCGAGGGATTTCAACCTGCACGCCTTCAGCCAGAACAGCCAGCCCAGCCAGGCGCTGGTGCGTGTCTACAGCGGTGCAGATGCGCCCTCACGCCGCAGGCCGGGAGCCCACCTGCGCCGCCTGCTCATGGAGGAGGCCAGCCGCATCAAGTACCTGTGCCTGCAAGGCTATCTGGCTGTCGATGGCGCCGAATACATCATCCGCCGCATGGCGGCCATGACGGTAACCACGCACAGCTTCATCCTGGACATGCACCAGGTAGAGGGCATTTCAGACAGCGCCGCCCGGTTGCTGAACCAGACGCGCCTGGAACTCATGCGCGAAGGCATCGCGCTGGTGTTCTCCCGCATTCAAGGCCGCCAGTCGATCGCTGGTCCGCTGAGCCGGGCTGCGCGCGGCAATGACAGGGGCTACCTTAGCTTCGAGGACAACGACCTGGCGGTCGAGTGGTGCGAGAACCGGCTGGCCGAGTCGCTCTCTCCCGCCATGCCTCCCGAAGAGACGCCCGCGACCGAGTCGGTGCTGCTGCGCGGACTGGAGGCGGAGTTGCAGCAGCGGCTCAACGCCATTTGCCAGACCCGGCACTACAGCGCCGGAGAGCAGATTCTGCGGGCAGGCGATGCGGGAGACGGGCGGGTATTCGTGATCGAGAGCGGACAGGTGAGCGTGCTGGTCCCGCTGCAAGGCGGTGCTCACCAGCGCATTGCTTCGCTGGGTGCAGGGCTGAGCTTTGGCGAAATGGCCTTGCTGGGCGCGCAGCAGCGCAGTGCCACGGTGGTGGCCGATACCGACGTGCGCTGCAGGGAATTCACCGTGACCGATTTCGAGGCGCTGGCCGCCGCCTCGCCACGCATCAAGATAGTGCTGCTGGAAAACCTGTCTCGCGACCTGGCCGACAAGTTGCGCGGTGCCACCCAGTGGATCGCGGCCCTGGCTTGAGCCGCGCTGCGGTCAGGCCGCAGGCTGACTGGCCACCACGCGGTTTCGCCCCCCGCTCTTGGCCTGATACAGCGCCTGGTCGGCGCGCTCGAAAAGGGTCTCCAGAGTGTCGCTGACGCTGCGCATGGCCAGCCCCACCGAAATGGTGAAAGGCGCAATGACTTGCCGGTCCTGGCGGCGCACCAGGCGCATTTTCTCGATGGTCTGCCGTATCCGCTCGGCCAGACCCATGGCTTGCTGCGACGTGGTCTGCGGGACCAGCACCACAAATTCCTCACCGCCAAAACGGGCCGTCATGGCAGCCTCTGGCACCACGGAACCGAACACCTCGGCCACGCGGCGTATCACCACGTCACCCACGGCATGCCCGTAATCGTCGTTGATGCGCTTGAAGTGGTCGATGTCCAGCACCAGCATGGCCATTCCCGTGGTGGCCACCGCGCCGTCGGCGAACCAACGGCCCATCTCGTGGGCCATCCCCCGCCGGTTGAGCAGCCCCGTGAGGGGATCGGTCATGGCCTGTTTGCGGTGGGCGTCCAGTTCGGCACGCAGCTGGCGGGCCTCCTGCTCAGTTTTCTCCAGGCTCTTCTGGAGCGAACGGCTGTGCACATTGGCCGTCATGGCCGCTTTCAGCAGGTTCTGGGCCACCTCCTGGAGCGCAGCCGGGTCCTGCACATGGCCCAGTTCCGCAATGTTGGCATGCAGTTCGCCTTGAAAGTCGGCAGATTGCTGGTCGGCTTCGCGCAAGCTTTCCATCAGCCCGCCAAAGAGGCGCGCCATGCCGTCGCTCATGCCTTGCATCTGGCGGAAGGCATGCCCTGCTATGTGCTCGTCGTACCACTGCTGCACCAAGTAAGTGTCCAGGGTCCGGCCTTCGGCCTGCGCCGAGTGCACCGCCTGACTCAGCGCCTCGTTGGAGCCCAGCAGATGCTCATGTGCCACCCAGTAGTGGATGGGTTGGGCAGACAAAGCCCGCTCGTCCAGAAAACCCAGTACCAAGCGTCCGTCCATATGCGCATGTACGTTCATGTGACTCAGTGTCCAATTGCAAAATTACCGAATACCGCAAAACTAGCATATGAATGGGAAAATTGCACGAAATCAATTGGCTTTTTTTGTTTTTGAATCCATTTTCCAACGAGCCACAGTGTGGGAAGCCCCATGGAGTATCTCGGTATCCTTTAGTCCGAGGAGGCTGGCAGCGCCTGCCCAGTTCCACGGGGAGCCTTGGGCTATCATTCGGCCTTCCCTCTATTGGCGCCCGGATTGATGCTTGCCCCCGCCCAGCTGGTGGTCCGTTACGCGGCCTTCGCGCTCCTCGCCACTGCGGCCAATATTGGCACCCAGGACCTCACCATCCGCGTGTACGGTGGCGCCGGGGCGCTGTTTATCTCCGTGATGGTGGGCACGGCGGTGGGGCTGGTGGTGAAGTACCTGCTCGACAAGCACTACATCTTCCGCTTCCACACCCGCAACCTGGCGCACGACTCGCGCACGTTTGCCCTCTACACGGCCATGGGCCTGGTGACCACTTTCATCTTCTGGGGCTTCGAGTTCTCCTTCCACTACCTGTTTGGCAGCAAGGAAATGCGCTACCTGGGCGGTGTCATCGGACTGGCTATAGGCTACGTGGTGAAGTACCAGCTGGACAAACGCTACGTCTTCCGAGCGGAGGCCACGTGAAGCCGGTGTCCTCCTGGGGCCGCCTGAGCGCGGAGCCGCACC
>JALOSG010000163.1 GCA_025458665.1 Serpentinimonas sp. | reverse complement strand
AAACCAGAGCCCGCCGAGCCCACCGACCCCACCGACCCCGCCGGGTCGGTTCAGTCGCCAGCCGCTGCCCATCCGCCCGAGCTTTTGCAGGACGTGGCTGCGCTGCCCAGCCTGCCCGGCGTCTACCGCTATTTCGATGCGCAAGGCATGCTGCTCTACGTGGGCAAGGCGCGCGACCTGAAGAAGCGCGTGTCCAGCTACTTCCAGAAAACGCATGGCGGCACCCGTATCGGCCACATGGTGAGCAAGATCGTGCGGCTGGAGACCACCGTGGTGCGCTCCGAGGCCGAGGCCTTGCTGCTGGAAAACAACCTCATCAAGACGCTGCAGCCGCGCTTCAACATCCTGTTCCGGGACGACAAGAGCTACCCCTACCTGCGCCTGGGTGCCAGCAGCTGGACCCCCGCGCTCAGCCTCAAGCCTGCCGCGGCAGCCTCTGCCAGTGGCGCAGCGCCCGCCGCACCCGCCGACCACAACCCGCAGTGGTTCCCTCGCATGGCTTACTACCGCGGCGCGGTGGAAAAAAAGCACCAGTACTTTGGCCCTTACCCCAGCGCCTGGGCGGTGAAGGAAACCATACAGCTGCTGCAAAAGGTGTTCCGTCTGCGTACCTGCGAGGACACCGTCTTCAACCACCGCACTCGGCCTTGCCTGCTCTACCAGATCAAGCGCTGTTCGGGGCCGTGCGTGGGCTTCGTGTCCCCGGCCGACTACGCGCAGGACGTGCGCAGCGCCTCGGCGTTCCTGCGCGGCGAGACCCAGGCCGTGCTCGACGAACTGGAGCAGCGCATGATGGCGCACTCGGACAAGCTGGAGTTCGAGCAGGCCGCCGAGGTGCGCAACCAGATGACGGCCTTGTCCCGCGTGCTGCACCAGCAATCCATGGAAAGCACCACCGACCAGGATGTGGACATTCTGGCGGTGCGCTTCCAGGGTGGCCGCGCCTGCGTGAACCTGGCCATGGTGCGCGGCGGGCGCCACCTGGGCGACCGGCCCTTCTTCCCCAGCCACGTGGAAGATGGCGCCGTGCTGGCCAGCATGGACAGCGAGCCAGATACAGAAAACGCGTCAGACAATGCGTCAGACAGCGCCACCCCCACCACCGTGGAACAGCGTGTGCTGGAAGCCTTCATCGCCCAGCACTACACCGACACCGTGCCGCCTCCCGTGCTGGTGCTGGGTGCGCCGGTGAACCCGCGCCTCATCGACGCGCTCACCGAGCAGACGGGCATACGCCTGCACACCGTATTCCAGCCGCGCGAACACCGCCGCGCGTGGCTCGACATGGCGCAGAAGAACGCCGACATCAAGCTGGCGCAACTGCTCTCTGAAGAAGGCTCGCAGCAGGCCCGCACCCGCGCCCTGGTGCAGGCGCTGGATCTGCCCGACGACCAGCTGGAGGCCCTGCGCATCGAGTGTTTCGATATCTCCCACACTGCCGGCGAATCGACTGTGGCGTCCTGCGTGGTGTTCGAGGGACACAAGATGCAGAGCAGCCAGTACCGCCGCTACAACATCGACGGCATCACCCCGGGGGACGATTACGCCGCCATGCGCCAGGCGCTGCAACGCCGCTACGGCAAGCTGGCGCCCCCCGCCGACGCCACCGTAGCCCCCGAAACCACGGGAGCTGCCGAGCCCGCCCCGGCCAAGTCCTCCCAGCGCCTGCCCGACCTCGTGCTGATTGATGGCGGCAAGGGCCAGGTGGGCGTGGCCCGGGAGGTGTTCGAGTCCCTGGGCCTGGACCTGGGCCGCATCGTGGGCGTGGAGAAGGGCGAGGGCCGCAAGGTGGGCCTGGAAGAACTGGTGTTTGCCGACGGACGCGAAAAAATCTACCTCGGTGCCGATTCCGCCGCCTTGCTGTTGGTAGCGCAGATCCGGGACGAAGCCCACCGCTTTGCCATTACCGGCATGCGTGCGCAGCGCGCCCGCACCCGCACCGGGGGCAGCAAGCTGGAAGACATACCCGGCGTGGGCCCCAAGAAGCGCGCCCGCCTGTTGCAACGCTTTGGCGGTGTGCGCGGCGTGGCCAGCGCCAGCGTGCAGGACCTGGCCACGGTGGAAGGCATCTCGGAAGAACTCGCCGAGACCATCTACCGCGCGCTGCACTGAACGCCCGGAAAAATTACCCTGCAGGGCAACGCATAATCGGCGCATGTTCTTCAACATCCCCACCCTGTTCACCTGGGCACGCATTGTGGCCATTCCACTCATCGTGGCGGTGTTCTATTGGGAGGGGGTGCCTGCGGCCACACAGAACCTCGTGGCCACCGTGTTGTTCGTGGTGTTTGCGCTGACCGACTGGGCCGATGGTTACCTGGCCCGCAAGATGAACCAGACCTCGTCTTTCGGGGCCTTCCTCGACCCCGTGGCCGACAAGTTCCTGGTCTGCGCCTGCGTGCTGGTGCTGGTGCATCTGGACCGGGCCGATGTCTTCGTGGCCCTCATCATCATTGGCCGCGAGATTGCCATTTCCGCCCTGCGCGAATGGATGGCCATGATTGGTGCCAACCGCAGTGTGGCTGTGCACATGCTGGGCAAAGTCAAAACCACCGTGCAGATGGTGGCCATTCCTTTCCTGTTGTACGACGGCGTGCTGCTGGGCCTGCTGGACACCCACCTCTGGGGCACAGTGCTCATCTGGGCTGCAGCTGTGCTCACGGTGTGGTCCATGGTGTACTACCTGCAGAAGGCCCTGCCCGAAATCCGGGCCAAGGCGCGCTGACTCTTTTTTTCTTCTTCCCCGATGAACGCTCCCGTTACCACCAACGGCTGGCTGCGCGCCATGCCCTGGGTCTTCGTACTTATCTGGAGTACGGGCTTCATCGTGGCGCGTTATGCCATGCCGCACAGCCCGCCGCTGAGCTTTCTGTCGGTGCGTTACGCGCTCTCCATTGCCTGCTTCCTGCTCTGGATTTGGTGGATGGGCGTGCAGTGGCCCAAAGAGCGCGCCCAGTGGGGCCATCTGGCCGTGCTGGGCATCCTCATGCATGCCGGTTACCTGGGCGGCGTGTGGGTGGCCGTGAAGGCCGGTATGGGCTCTGGGCTGTCGGCGCTGGTGGTGGGCTTGCAACCCGTGCTCACGGCGCTGTGGGTGTCGGCCATGGCCAGCCGTGGGCCGGCAACGGCCGCGCAGATCACACCGCGCCAGTGGGGTGGCCTGCTGCTGGGCTTTGCCGGTCTGGTGCTGGTGGTGTCGCACAAGTTCGAATCGGGCGGCCCGGGTGACACCGCCACCTGGCTCAACCTGTCGTTTGCTGTCATTGCGCTGTTCAGCATCACCGCCGGTACGCTGTACCAGAAGCGCTTTGTGAAGCCCTGCGATGTACGCTCCGCCAACGCGGTGCAACTGGGCGCGGCGCTGGTGGTGACCCTCCCGCTGGCCCTGCTGGAGACCGGTCCCATGGTCTGGAACGCCGAGTCGCTGGGGGCGCTGGCGTGGTCGGTGCTGGTGCTCACGCTGGGCGGCAGTTCGCTGCTGTACATGCTCATCCAGCGCGGTGCAGCGGCCACCGTGAGCAGCCTCATGTACCTGGTGCCGCCTTGCACGGCCATGCTGGCGTGGCTGCTTTTTGGCGAGCCCATCACCACCGCCACGCTGGTGGGCGTCGCACTCACCGCCGTCGGTGTGGCGCTGGTGGTGCGTGCCACCACTCCCCGGCCTGCATCCAAGCCTGCAGGCTGATTTTTCTACAGGACAACAAGGAGCACACCATGAGCAAACACCGCATTGCCGTCATTGCCGGTGACGGCATAGGCACCGAAGTCATGCCCGAAGGCATCCGCGTCATGGAGGCGGCCGCGAGCCGCTTCAATATCGACCTGCACTTCGACCATTTCGACTTCTCCTCCTGGGCCTACTACGAAAAGCACGGCCAGATGCTGCCCGACAACTGGAAGGAACAGATAGGCGGGCACGACGCCATTTACTTCGGCGCCGTGGGCTGGCCCGACAAAATCCCAGACCACGTGTCCCTGTGGGGCTCCCTGCTGCTGTTCCGCCGCGAGTTCGACCAGTACGTGAACCTGCGGCCCGCGCGCCTCATGCCTGGCGTGATCGCGCCGGTGGTGCGCCGCGATGGCAGTGCGCGCCAGGCGGGCGAAATCGACATGTACATCGTGCGAGAAAACACGGAAGGCGAGTACTCCAGCATCGGTGGGCGTATGTACCCGGGCACCGAGCGCGAGATCGTGATGCAGGAAACCGTGATGTCCCGCGTGGGCGTGGACCGGGTGCTGAAGTTCGCGTTCGAGCTGGCCCAGTCGCGGCCCAAGAAGCACCTCACCAGCGCAACCAAGAGCAACGGCATTGCCATCACCATGCCCTACTGGGACGAGCGTGTGGCCGAGATGGCCAAGGCCTACCCGGACGTGAAGGTCGACAAGTTCCACATCGACATCCTGACCGCCCACTTTGTGCAGCGCCCCGACTTTTTCGATGTGGTGGTGGCCAGCAACCTGTTCGGGGACATCCTGAGCGACCTGGGCCCCGCCTGCACCGGCACCATAGGCATTGCGCCCAGCGCCAACCTGAACCCCACGCGTGCCATGCCTTCGCTGTTCGAGCCGGTGCACGGCTCGGCGCCGGACATTGCGGGCAAGGGCATCGCCAACCCCATCGGGCAGATCTGGTGTGGCGCCATGATGCTGGACTTCCTGGGCCACAAGGCGGCGCACGACGCGGTGCTCCAGGCCATAGAAACCGTGCTCGATCCGGCGTCGGGCGGGCCGCGGACCCCCGATCTGGGCGGCCGCGCCAGTACACAGGATGTAGGGAAAGCCATAGCACAAACCCTGGTTGCACAAGGCTGAGCCGGCGGAAGCGGTAGCCGGGGCGCTGCGTTGCAGGGGCTGGAGCCGCTTTTTTCAGCGCAACCGGGTCAAACTGGGATTCCAGCCTCTAGAATCGGCTCGTCCTGTCTGCCGAGCCAGCCCCACCGGGGCGCCTTTACAGCCGTGGCGGGCGGAACAATCCGTAGACACCACACCGGTGAGAACGTGCCAGGTCCGACTGCCCCAGCGGGCGACCCCGGACAACAGACACACACACCTGGTATTCAAAATTTTTTGAGGGGAAATTTTGTGAACAAGTCCGAACTCGTAGAACACATTGCCAAGAGCGCCGACATTTCCAAGGCTGCGGCCGCGCGCGCTCTGGAAGCCACCATGGGTGCCGTGCGCACCACCCTGAAGAAGGGCGGCACCGTTTCCCTGGTGGGTTTCGGTTCCTTTTCCGTGACCAAGCGCGCCGCCCGCACCGGCCGCAACCCGCGCACCGGCGCTGCGATTAAAATCAAGGCAGCCAAGATTCCCCGCTTCCGTCCCGGCAAGGCGTTGAAAGACGCCATCAAGTAAGCACACTGGAGCGGTGGCACAGAGTTTTTTCCGGTGGGGTGATTAGCTCAGTTGGTAGAGCGGCGCCCTTACAAGGCGTAGGTCGGCGGTTCGAGCCCGTCATCACCCACCACCCACCACTCAGATCGAAGGCGAACCCAGGTTCGCCTTTTTCGTTTCAGGTAAGGCCAGCATGTTCGATTTTTTCCGCAACAACATGAAGTTCCTCATGGGGCTTCTAATGCTGTTGATCATTCCTTCTTTCGTGCTGTTTGGAGTCGAGGGTTACACCAACTTCCAGGGGAGCCAGGATGTGGTGGCCCGCGTGGGCAAACTCGAAGTCACGCGTGAGGAATGGGACACCACCCACCGCAACGAGATCGATCGCGCGCTGCGCGACCTCCCCAACATCGACCGCTCCCTCCTGGACACGCCCGAGACGCGCTTTGCCACGTTGGAGCGCATGGTGAATGACCGGGTACTGGCCCTGGCCGCCGAGGAGGGTCTTTTCCTCACCACCGACCAGCGGCTGGCCCGGGAACTGTCCAACGACCCCAACATTGCCGCCCTGCGCGACGCCGAAGGCCGCCTTGACGTGGAGGCCTACCGCCGCCTGCTGGCCGCGCAAGGTATGAGCCCCGAAATGTTCGAG
>JALOSG010000017.1 GCA_025458665.1 Serpentinimonas sp. | reverse complement strand
TGCCGTCGGGCGCGGTCATGGCGCGGCTGGTCAGGCCGGTGTGGGCGCCTTTGATGTCGAAGTAGCGGATCTCGCGGAAGTTGAAGATGCGCTCGTAGAACGCGCTCCAGAAAGCCATGCGGCCGCGGTACACGTTGTGCGTCAGGTGGTCGATGACTTTGAAGCCGTGGCCCACGGGGTGGCGGCTGGCGGGGTCTTCGAATCCGGGCAGGAACTCGAAGTCGATGTCGTAGATGCTCTTGCCGTCCTCGAACCGGTCGATGAGGTAGAGCGGCGCACCGCCTATGCCCTTGATGGCGGGCAGGCGCAGTTCCATGGGGCCGGTGGGAATGTCCAGCGGCTGGGCACCGAGTTCCAGCGCGCGGGCGTAGGCCTTGTGGGCATCTTTCACGCGGAAGGCCAGCCCGCAGGCGCTGGGGCCGTGCTCGGCGGCAAAGTAGCCCGCCAGGCTGCGCGGTTCGCGGTTGACGATGAAATTGATACCGCCCTGGCGGTACAGCACCACGTCCTTGGAACGGTGGCGCGCCATGAGGGTGAAGCCCATGCGCTCGAACAAGGGCTCCAGCACGCCGGCGGTGGGCGAGGCGAACTCGACGAATTCGAATCCGCAGAGTCCCATCGGGTTGTCAAAAAGGTCGGCCATGGTGCGCTCCAGCTGGGTTGGACAGTGGCACCACTGTACGCTGCGCGGTCCGCAAAATGCTTGCAATTTCGAGACCAAATTCCTTATAGTTCACAATTATTTCTCCCTTTTCTCCACTTTCACGAGATTATCTTGCAATCAACCTCCCATCCTGCCGCCAGGGCACCGGGCGATGCCGCCCCGAACGCTGTCGACGTGGCATCAGCCGCTGCGGGGCTGGACCAAATCGACCGCCGCATCCTGGCCTACCTGCAAATGCATGGGCGCGCATCGAACCTGGAACTGGCCGAAGCGGTGCACCTGTCGGCGGCGCAATGCAACCGGAGGCACCGCCGTCTGGAGGAGCGCGGACTGATTCGCCGTTATGAGGCCCGGCTGGATTCCGCGCGCGTGGGGCTGGGTGTGCTGGCCTTTGTGCACGTAACGATGGAGCGCGGCCACATGCGCGATATCCTGAAGTTCCGCGGCTTGGTGGGTGACCTGACGCAGGTGCAGGAATGCTATGCCGTGACCGGCGACTTCGATTACGTGCTCAAGGTGGTGGCGCGCGACCTGAAGGCGCTGTCGGACTTTTTGCTGGGCACGCTCATGCAGTTGCCCGGCGTCAACGGCGTGCGTTCCAGCGTCTGCCTGGACGAAATCAAGGCCACCAGCGCGCTGCCACTGGAGCATTGATGCGCCAAGCCCCTGTTCTCCGTGCCGCTGTCACCCATGCTGCGGACACAATGCCTGCCGCTTGCTATCGTCGGGGCCTGTTTCTTTCGATCCCCCGCTGACCCCCCAGAGAGCCCCCATGACACCAGCCTTCATCTGCGACGCCATCCGCACCCCCTTCGGCCGCTACGGCGGCGCGCTCTCCAGCGTGCGCACCGACGATCTGGGCGCCATACCCATCAAGGCGCTCATGCAGCGCAACCCCGGGGTGGACTGGGCCGCCGTGAGCGATGTGCTCTATGGCTGCGCCAACCAGGCCGGCGAGGACAACCGCAACGTAGCCCGCATGGCGGCACTGCTGGCCGGCCTGCCCATCGACGTGCCCGGGGCCACCATCAACCGCCTGTGCGGTTCGGGCATGGACGCGGTGGGTACGGCAGCCCGCGCCATCAGGGCCGGGGAAGCCAGCCTGATGATTGCCGGTGGCGTGGAAAGCATGAGCCGCGCGCCCTTCGTCATGCCCAAGGCCGACACCGCCTTCAGCCGCAACAACGCGGTGTACGACACCACCATAGGCTGGCGCTTTGTGAACCGGCTCATGAAAGAGATGTATGGCGTGGACTCCATGCCCGAAACCGCCGAGAACGTGGCCACCGATTTCGGCATCGGGCGGGAAGCGCAGGACCGCATGGCATTGGCCAGCCAGAGCAAAGCCGTGGCGGCACAACAGGCCGGCCACCTGGCCGCGGAAATCACGCCGGTCACCATCGCCCAGAAAAAGGGCGACCCGGTGGTGGTGGACACCGATGAGCACCCACGCGCCACCAGCATGGAATCGCTGGCGCGCCTGAAGGGGGTGGTGAAGCCCGACGGGAGCGTGACCGCCGGCAACGCCAGCGGCGTGAACGATGGCGCGTGTGCCCTGCTCATAGCCAGCGAGGACGCCGCCCGGCGCCATGGCCTGACCCCGCGCGCCCGCATTGTGGGCATGGCCACGGCCGGCGTGGCGCCGCGCATCATGGGCATAGGCCCGGCGCCAGCCACCCAGAAGGTGCTGGCCCAGACCGGACTGACCCTGGCGCAGATGGACGTGATTGAACTGAACGAGGCCTTTGCCGCGCAGGGCCTGGCGGTGCTGCGCCAGCTGGGCCTGCAGGACGACGACCCGCGTGTGAACCCCTGGGGTGGGGCCATTGCGCTGGGCCACCCGCTCGGGGCCAGTGGCGCCCGGCTGGTGACCACCGCCACCAGCCAGCTGCACCGCAATGGCGGCCGTTACGCGCTGTGCACCATGTGCATCGGCGTGGGCCAGGGTATTGCCCTGGTCATCGAGAAAGTCTGAACCCGGCTTCCCGTTACAGCACCTGACACGCCTGCTCGAAAGACAGGCGGGGGTTGCGCGGGAACAGCTTGGTGGTGTCGCCGTAGCCCAGGTTGATGAGGAAATTGGCCTTGTAGCGGCCGTCGGGGAAGAACTCCGCGTTCACCTTGGCCAGATCGACCCCGCTCATGGGCCCGCAATCGAGTCCGTAGGCGCGCGCCGCCAGCAGGAAATAAGCCCCGCCCAGGGTGCCGTTGCGTGTGGCCATGGCTTCGGCCATGGCGGGGTTGTTCTCGAAATTCTCCCTGGCACCCGGCTGGTGCCAGATTTGCGGCATGTGTTCGAAAAAGCGCGTGTCGGTGGCCACGATCACCGTGACTGGGGCCGACCTGGTTTTTTCCACGTTGCCAGGGCTGAGTGTGGGCAGCAGACGCGCTTTGGCTTCGGGCGTGTTCACGAAGACATAGCGTGTGGGCTGGGTGTTCATGGAGGTCGGCGCCATGGCCGCGGCCTCGTACACCTGGCGCAGCAGGTCGATGGACACCGGCTGGTCCAGAAAACCGTTGGCGGTGCGGGCGTTGAAGAACAGTTGGTCAAGGGACGCACTGGGAATCGGGGTCATGTTTCGGTCTTTCAAACAATGTGGGACGCAGGGGTCTGGCGCGCTATCCTATCGCCTGTCCGTTGGTTCCCGATTGATTTGCGCCACCTTCTCACACCCATGCCCCAAGACCAGACTTCCCCATCCACCGCCTTGTCTTACGCGCGCGGCGCCGTCAGCCCGCCGCTGATGGACTGCACCATCGGGGCTGCGCTTGCACAGGCCGCCCGCCTGCATGCCCAACGCGAAGCTCTGGTGGTGCCATTCCAGAACGTGCGGTGGAACTGGGCCGAATTGCTGGAGCGCGCCGATGCACTGGCGGCCGGCTTGCTGTCTCTGGGGCTGCAGCCTGGCGACCGCCTGGGCATCTGGGCACCCAACTGTTCGGAATGGGCGCTTGTGCAGTTCGCCACGGCGCGCATGGGTGTGATTCTGGTCAACATCAACCCGGCCTACCGATCCAGCGAACTGCTCTACGCACTCAACAAAGTCGGCTGCAAGGCACTGGTGCTGGCTCCAGCACTCAAGACCAGCAACTACATCGAGATTTTGCGCAGTGTGGCACCCGAACTGGACCACAGTACCCCTGGCAAGCTGCAGGCCGCACAGCTGCCGGAATTGAAGTGGGTCATCAGGCTGGGTTCCGAAAAAACACCCGGAATGCTGAATTTTGATGATATTTCGACACGCGATGACGGCACTTACCGCAGCCAAATGGAATCCATCGGCGCCACGCTGCTGCCCACGGACGCCATCAACATCCAGTTCACGTCGGGCACCACGGGCTTCCCCAAAGGTGCCACACTGACCCACCGCAACATCCTGAACAACGGCTTTTTCGTGGGAGAAGCCATACGTTTGCAGGCCGATGACCGCCTTTGCATACCAGTTCCCCTGTACCACTGCTTTGGCATGGTGATGGGCAACCTGGCCTGCCTGACGCACGGCGCCACCATGGTCTACCCCTGCGACGCCTTCGACCCGCTGGCCGTGCTGCGCACGGTGGCGGCCGAACGGTGTAACGCGCTGTACGGCGTACCCACCATGTTCATGGCCATGCTGGACCACCCCGAGTTCGCCCAGACCGACCTGTCCAGCCTGCGCACGGGCATCATGGCCGGCTCGCCCTGCCCCATCGAGATCATGAAGCGCGTGGTGGCCCAGATGCACATGGAGCAAGTCACCATTGCCTATGGCATGACCGAAACCGCGCCCGTCTCCACCCAGAGCGCAGTGGACGACCCGCTCGACCGGCGGGTCTCCACCGTGGGGCGCGTGCAGCCGCACATAGAAATACAGATCATTGACGCCAACGGCCAGCCTGTGCCACGCGGCACGGTGGGCGAGTTGTGCACGCGCGGCTACTCGGTCATGAAGGGCTACTGGGAAGATCCCGCCAAAACCCGCGAAGCCATCGACGAGCAGGGCTGGATGCACACCGGCGACCTGGCCACCATGGACGCCGACGGCTACGTGAATATTGCGGGCAGACTCAAGGACCTGGTCATCCGCGGCGGAGAGAACATCTATCCGCGCGAGGTGGAGGAGTTCTACTACCGCCACCCCAAGGTGCAGGATGTGCAGGTGGTGGGCGTGCCCGACGCGCGGTACACCGAAGTGCTGTGCGCCTGTGTGGTGCTGCGGCCCGGCGAAACCGCCACAACCGCCGAACTGCAGGACTTCGCGCGCGGCCAGATTGCGCACTACAAGATCCCGCAATACATCGAGTTTGTGGACGCCTTCCCCATGACCATCACGGGCAAGATCCAGAAGTACCTGCTGCGCAAGGCCATGGTGGAAAAGCTGGGCCTGCAGGAGATAGCTACCGCCTGAACTCCTCCCGCACCAGGGGACGCATGGCCCACAGCCCCAGCGCAGGCCCCACGGCCAGCCACGGCAGCAAAATCCCCAGCGACACCGTGTCCGACAGGTGCACGAACAGCAGGATGCTGGCAATCGACAGCGCAAACCCGATGCTGTTGACCAGCGTGAGTACGCTGCCCACCGCCTGTGGCGGTGCGTTGCGGGCGGTGAGTGTGGAGAACTGCGGGGAGTCTCCCGACACGCTGATGCCCCACACCAGCAGCCACAGGCCAAACCACACATCGGGCGCATTCAGCGCCCACGGCGCCAGCAGGCAACACAGGCCGCTGGTGGCCAGCAACGCCGAAGCCACGCGCGCGCTGCCCCAGCGCTGCGCCACCCAGCCGCCCACCACGCAGCCCAGCATGCCCGCGCCCAGCACCGCGAAAGCGGCCCACGATACGGCCACACCCTGCAGGCGCGTGAGCAGAATGATGGGCACCAGCACCCACACGGTGTAGAGCTCCCACATGTGGCCAAAGTAGCCCAGCACCGAACTGCGCACCCGCTGGTCGGTCCAGATGGAGGACAGCGCGCCCCACTGCAATCCGGCTGCCCGCGGCGCGGCGGCAGGCGGCTCCCCCAGACCGAAGTACAGCAGAAAGCCACTGCCTGCCGCCAGGGCTGCCACACCCAGCATGAGCGCGTGCCAGGGCAGGTGGCCACCAATATCGCCCAGCGCGCGCAACGCGTGTGCACTGGCCGAGCCCAGCACCAGCGCGCCCACCAACAGCCCCAGGGCGGCACCCAGCCCGCGGGAATACCATTGCGACGCGATCTTCATACCCACCGGGTAAATGCCCGCAAGAAAGAAGCCGGTGGCAAAGCGCCAGGCCAGCAGCGCCTGGAAGTCGGCCACCTGCCACCAGGCACCCACGGTGCACAGCGCACCCATGAGTGCGCACACCAGAAAAACCAGACGGGGGCGGAAGCGGTCGGCAATGGCCAGCAACGCGAACACCAGCGTCCCGGCAATGAAGCCAAACTGCAAGGCCGAGGTGAGGGTGCCCACCGCCGTGACCGCCCAGCCGAACTCGCGCTGCAAGTCGGGCATGACGGCGTTGATGGCAAACCACAGCGACGTGCCAGCGAATTGCGCCAGCACCAACACCGGCAGTACATGGCGGGGCACGGTGGCGTCGCCAGCTACCGCCTGGCGTGCGGAGCCAGGCGCGGCCTCAGTCACCGCTGCGGCTCCCCAGTACCGCAGCGCCCACAATCATCAGGGCCGCCAGCGCAATGCTCCAGCGCAGCGGCTGTCCGCTCAAGACCACGAGCAGTGCGGTCGATAGCAGGGGGGTGAGGAAGGCCAGCAGACCAATGCGGCGCGGATCGCCCGCCTTGAGCGCGGCGTCCCAAAGAAAAAACGCACCGCCCAGTGGGCCCAGCCCCAGCAGAAAAATCAAGGCCCAGTCGGTGCCCGACAGCACCACGCGGGGCTCCAGCCAGGCGTGGCACAGCAGCGCCAGCACCCCGGACACCAGCGCAAAACCGCCAATGGCCGAGGTAGGAAAAGGCGGCACACGGCGCGTGAGCAGCGAATAGCTGGACCAGACAAACGCCGAAGCCAGCGCCAGCAGATAACCCCAGTGCCACTCCAGCGCCATGCCGTCCAGGCCCGCCCCGGAACGCCCCAGTATGGCCACCGCCGCGCCAGCAAAGCCCAGGAGCGCCGCCACCACGTGCGCCCCGCGCAAGCGCAGCGCTGGCAGGAACAGCGGGGCCATGACCACCATGCCCAGCGGCCACAGATAGTTGATGAGGTTGGCCTCCACCGCCGGCGCATGCCGCAGCGCCACGAAGAGCAGAAAGTGAAACCCGAACAGGCCGTACACCCCCAGCAGGAGGGTGGGCAGCGGCACACGCCACAAAGCCCATTGGAAGCGCGAGAGCGGCAGTGCAATCAGGCTGCCTACCAGCAAGCCCAGCCCCGTCAGCAGGAAAGGCGGTACGTGGCTCAGCGCCACACCCAGCGCCGCCAACGCGCCCCACATGCCAATGGCGCCCAGCGCCAGCAGGTTCGATCTCATGGGCGCAGAGCATAGGCGTTTTTGCAGCCGCATCTTGTCGCCTGCGGTAGGCTGGGCCAGTTCCCACCGTCACTCAGGGTTAACACGGAGCCGCTAAGCTGCGCATCATGGATTCCCTGACACAACTCGTGCTTGGTTCGGCCGTGGGCGTGGCCGTCATGGGCCGGCGCACCGCCGTGTGGAAGGCTGCGGCCTGGGGCGCTGTGGCCGGTACGCTCCCCGACCTCGATGCCCTGATCGACCAGGGCGATGCCATTCTCAACATGACCCGCCACCGGGCGGAAACGCATTCGCTGGTCTACCTCACGCTGGCGGCACCGCTGTTTGCCTGGCTGGCCGCCTGGCTGCTGGGCTGGCGCCAGGCGCTGCTCGAACCCCGGGCGGGGTGGCCGGCACGGCTGAGGCCTCCGTTGTTCTGGCGCTGGGTGCTGGCCACCTGGCTCATCTTCATCACCCACACCGCCATCGATGCCATGACGGTGTACGGCACGCAGTTGTGGCTGCCGTTCACCCGCCACCCGTATGGCGTGGGCAGCATCTTCATCATCGATCCGGCCTACACCCTGCCACTCCTGTTCGGGCTGCTGGTGGTGATGTTCCGCAAAGGGCATGCAGGCCTGCGCTGGAATGTGGCCGGACTGGTGCTGAGCACCGCCTACATGGGCTGGAGTGTGCTGGCGCAGCAGCACGTCACGCGCGTAGTGGAAGCTTCGCTGCAGGCCCAGGGTATCGCGGCCGAGCGCGTGCTGGTCACGCCATCGCCTTTCAATACCGTGCTCTGGCGGGTGGTGGTCATGACGCCCACCCAGTACCTGGAGGGCTTCCATTCCCTGCTCGATGCACCGCAGCCCGCTGGTGCCACCGGCACCTCTGGCGCAGCGCCTGCGGCCCGCCACCTCATAGCCTGGCGCGCCTACGACCGGGGCGCCCAGTGGCTGGCCACCCACGGGAACAACCCGGGCGTGCAGCGCATTGCAGCGTTCAGTCACGGTTTCTACAGCCTGCGCGCTGGCGGAGAGAACCAGGACCGCCTGCAGGTCACCGACCTGCGCATGGGGCAGGAACCGTTCTACACCTTCCGCTTCGATGTGGGCCCCACAGACCCTGCGGCTGCACAAGACTACCGGCCGCTGGGGCCGGACGAACCCCAGACACCGCCTGCCGTGCTTTTGCGCCAGCGCCCGGACATAGCCACGGCCCTGCCGTGGCTGTGGGAGCGCCTGAAGGGCAACGAAGCGGTAGCCGCACCCTGGCTGACCGGGCAGTGACTACCGCGGCAGACAACCGCAGCCGGCCAACCCCTCAGGCGTTCTCCTGCGCCAACTGGCGCAGCACACGCTCGAACACATCGGCCGGTTGCCCACCGGAAATCAGGTGCCGGTCGTTGATGATGACGGCGGGCACCGCGTGGATGCCGGCCTGTTGGTAGAACGCTTCGGCCTCGCGCACCTCCTGCGCAAACCGGCCGCTTGCCAGCACGGCCCGCGCCGCCTCCGCGTCCAGTCCGGCCTGCTCTGCAGCCTGCACCAGCACCTCGTGGGAGGCCATCTCGGCGCGGTCGCGGTGGCAGGCCAGCAACAGGGCCATTTTCAGGTCGCGTTGTTGCTGCGGGTGCTCTTGGGCGGCCCAGTGCAACAGGCGGTGCGCATCGAAGGTGTTCCACACCCGGCCGCGCCCTTCGGGGTTGAACTCGAAGCCCACCTCCGCGCCGCGCTGGCGTATCACCTCGCGCATCTGCGCCTGCTGCTCGGCGGTGGAGCCGTACTTCTTTGTCAGGTGTTCGCCCACATCTTCGCCTTCGGGGCCCATGTGCGGGTTCAATTCGAAAGGCTGGAAACGCAGCGTGGCTTGCACCTCGCCCTGCAGTTTCACCAGGGCCTGTTCCAGCGCGCCCAGGCCCACCGCACACCAGGGGCAGGACACGTCGGACACCACATCTATCTTGAGGGACTTGGTCATCCGCGTCATGATACCGGCCACACTAGCAGGGGGTACCCATGATTGAAGAAGTCCTCGGTTTCTGGTTCCAGGAAATCACTCCCCAGCAATGGTGGAAGGTGGATCCTGACTTCGATGCCGCCTTGCGTCAGCGCTTCGGCGCGCTGCACGCCCAGGCCTCGGCCTGCGAACTGTGGGCCTGGCGCAGCACGCCGCCAGGGCGCCTGGCCGAAATCATTGTCCTCGACCAGTTCTCGCGCAACATGCACCGCCACACGCCGGGCGCCTTTGCGCAGGACGCGCTGGCCCTGGCGCTGGCCCAGGAAGCGGTGGCGGGCGGCCACGATGCGGCATTGGCCCAGCCCATGGAGCGGACCTTCCTCTACATGCCCTATATGCACAGCGAGTCGGCACGGGTCCATGTGGAGGCCGAGCGCCTTTTCCGGCAGAACGGGCTGCCCGACAACCACGATTTCGAGCTGCGCCACCAGGCCATCGTCACCCGATTTGGCCGCTACCCGCACAGGAACGCCATCCTGGGGCGAACTTCCACGCCCGAAGAGATCGAATTTCTGCAGCAGCCGGGTTCCAGTTTCTGAAGCTTCGCTCAACCGTATTGGCCTCTCCACACGCTTTGCCTGCCCACCCATGATTCCCACGCTCGACGGACTTGCCGCCCACCCCTGGGCCTACCCCATGCTCGAGGTGGTGCATATCGTGGGCATTGCGCTGCTGCTGGGCAATCTCGTGCTGCTGGAATTGCGCGTCTGGGGCCTGGGCCCCAGCCTGCCGGTGGAGCCCCTGGCGCGCCTGAGCCTGAGCGTGGTAGCCATTGGCTTCACCGTGGCGGCGGTGAGCGGTTTGCTCATGTTCATGACCCAGCCCATGGAACTGCTGGCACACCGCGCATTCACACTCAAGATGCTGCTGCTCTTCGTGGCCGCCTGCAACGCGGGCTGGTTCCATGCGCGCCAATCCTTGCAGCGGCTGGACACCACGGCCAAGGTGCTCATGCTCAGCTCTACTCTGCTGTGGCTGCTCATCATCACCTGCGGCCGCTGGATTGCTTACTGGTAACACTGGGAAAGGACATTCCATGCAACGACGCGACACCCTCAAATCGGGCCTGCTGCTGGGCCTTGGCGCCAGCTTCGGCCTGGGCACACTGGCCGGCTGGCCCCGCCCCGCGCACGCCCACCATGGCTGGAGCAGCTTCGACCAGCAGAGGCCCATCTACCTGGAAGGCCGCGCCACCGAGGTGAAATGGCGCAACCCCCACGCCGAATTTGTGCTGCAGCTGGCCACCCCGCTGCAACTCCCCGCCGACTTGGCCAGTCGCCCCGTCCCAGCGCAGACGGCCAACGTGGACGGCGCAGGCATTCTGGCCAAAGCCACCCTGCCCACCCGGCGGGACGCCCGCTGGGAGATCGAGCTGGCCCCCATGTTCCGCATGGGCCAGTGGCAGGTACCCGAGATCACCGAAGGCATGCCCGTGGCCATGGTGGGTTTCACATTCATCGAAGAAAAGGGCAGTGCGCTGTGCCGGGTGGAGTACCTGTTCCTGAACGGCAGAACGTACGGAATGCGGTCCAGCCCCGCCTAAGCTTGGGCCGGCGGCCCTTCGGCATAAACGCCACAATATGCTAATAAACTCATGAACTGCGGGGTTAAACCGCCTAGTTTGATATCTGCATCAATGAAAATTGATAAGTCATCTCACGAGGCCGCTCCGCACCATGAACCGCCCTGTTCCCGCTCTTCCCCCGGCATCCCTACCCGCACCCAGCAGCGCCTTCGCGGCGCACGGGCTCATGGCGCCCGGCGTCATTCTTATGCGGGGGATCGGGTTCGGCAGCAAGTCGTTCATCATCACCGCCCTGTTTCTGGCGGCGATTGCCATACTGGCTTTTTCCTACTACTCGGCGCAGTTGGGCAATATTGCGTTCTCGGCCAAAGAGCGAACGGGCGTTGCCTACCTCAGGGCTGGCTTTCCGGTACTGACCTCGGTACTCGCCGTGCGCGAGGCCGCCACCTTGAACTCGCCGGAGCTGCCGCAAGCCCGGCAAACCCTGGCGTCTGCCTTGAAGAGCCTGGGTGAAACCCAGGCCGCGCTGGGCGAACCACTGCAGACCAGCGCCCAGTTCGCTGCGGTACAGGCCAGCCTTCAGGCCGCAGAGGCGTTCCAGGGTCAGCCTCAGGCGGTGTTCGTGGAGTACACCAAGGCGGCCCATGCTGTGATTGCACTCATGTTGCAGGCCACGGACACATCCAACCTGACTCTGGACCCTGATGTGGATTCGTACTACGTCATGGACGCTGTGGCGTTCCGGCTTCCGGACCTCATGGAACGCACCGCCCTGCTCGACGTGGCCAGCGCCGCGGCCCTGGGCACGGGCGAACTGAGCTCGCGGGTCTATGACGAGATGATCCGCTCGGTCGCGATTTCGGACTTTCATGCCAGCAATATGCGCGGCGGACTGGACAAGTCTCTGGCCATGACGCCCGATCTGCGCAGCCAGTTCAATCTGTCCCCCGCCGAACAGGCCTTGGCGGCTTTTTCGGCCAAAGTCAGCGAGCGCGTGCTCAGCGGCCGTGAGTTGCAACCTTCCGATGCGCCCGAACTGGCCCGCCTGGCAGACACCGCGCTGCAGCGGCAGGCGCAACTGGTCGGCGAGCTGCTCGATACGCTGGACGGGCTGCTGGAGAAGCGCATCGACGCGATGTTCTTCTCCATGTGGGTCAAGACGGCCTTCATCTTGCTGGCAGTTCTGGCGGCTTTCTACTTCTTCTTCGCCTTCTTCCTGGTGACGCGCGGCGGCCTGCGGCTGATCCGGGAGCACCTCTCGGAAATGGCAGAAGGAGACCTGCGCCGTGCACCCTCCCTGCCCTGGGGCAAGGACGAGCCAGCCCAGGTGATCATCGACCTGCGCCGCGCCTACGACTCGCTGCACTCCCTCATCCAGGGCGTGCGTCTGTCCGCCCAGCAGTTGGTGGTCACCAGCAGCGAAATCTCCAACGCCGCAGCCGATCTGTCCGCACGAACCGAATCCAACGCAGCCTCGCTGGAGCAGCAGGCGGCGGCCATGGAGCAGATTGGCGCCCAGGTGAGCGACAGCGCCCAGCGGGCCAAGATTGCCGCCGAATTTGCCCGCACCAACATGGATGTGGCCTCCCAGAGCCGGGAGGTCATCGGCACCGTGGTAGACACCATGCGCGGCATCCAGGCGTCCTCCAGCAAGATTGGCGACATCACCGGATTGATAGACAGCATCGCTTTCCAGACCAACATTCTCGCGCTCAACGCAGCGGTGGAAGCCGCCCGGGCCGGCGAATCGGGTCGCGGCTTCGCGGTGGTCGCCTCCGAGGTGCGCTCGCTGGCGCAGCGCAGCGCCGAAGCGGCGCGCGAAATCAAGACGCTCATTGCCACCAGCACCGACCAGGTCAACACGGGCGTGCAAACCGTCGAGCAAGCGGGCAAGTCCATCTCCGAACTGGTCACCAACGCCAGCCAGATCAACCAGCATGTGACCGAAATCTCGCTGGCCGCCCGGGAGCAGACCACCGGCGTGGAGCAAGTGACGCAGGCGGTGCAGTTGCTCGACACCAGCACCCAGCAAAACGCGGCCCTGGTGGAAGAAACCAGTGCTACCGCCAGTTCCCTGAAAGACCAGGCGGCGCTGCTGCAAGGCGAACTGGAGCGCTTCCGGGTCTGATTCCGCGGCGCCCGCAAGGGCGGAAGCTGGCGCTGGAGCTACAGCTCCAGGAACAGCACCACCTGTGCACCCTCCTGCAGGGACTCCCGGCGACGCACATCGGCCTTGACCGGCAGCAGGTAAGAGCCGGTGGATTTGTCCGGGAACAGGGAAGTCTTCCAGTGCGTCTGGCCAATGCAGGCCTGCACCCGCACCGAGCCGAACCCCACCTTCGGCGCATGGGGGCGGATCTGGTCGGCCACCGCGCGGGGCAAGGACACAAAGTACCAGGCCGCTGGGCCTTGGTACTTCCAGAGTTCGGCCTCCACCACGAACGAGCTTTGCACCGCTACTCCACGGTCACAGACTTCGCCAGATTGCGCGGCTTGTCCACATCGGTTCCCTTGGCCAAAGCCGTGTGGTAGGCCAGCAGCTGCAGCGGCACCACGTGCAGGAGTGGGCTGAGCACACCGTAATGCTCGGGCAGGCGTATCACATTCAAACCCTCGCCCGCCTTGATGTGCGTGTCCGCATCGGCCAGCACGTACAGCACGCCCCCGCGCGCACGCACCTCCTGCATATTGCTTTTCAGCTTTTCCAGCAGCGCGTCGTTGGGCGCCACCGTCACCACCGGCATGGCGCTGGTCACCAGCGCCAGCGGGCCATGCTTCAACTCCCCGGCCGGGTAGGCCTCGGCGTGGATGTAGCTGATCTCCTTGAGCTTGAGCGCACCCTCCAGCGCAATGGGGTAGTGCAAGCCGCGGCCCAGAAACAGCGCATTGTCTTTCTGCGCAAAGTCCTCCGACCAGCGTATCACCTGCGGCTCCAGCGCCAGCACCGCCTGCAGGGCCACAGGCAGATGGCGCATGGCCTTCAAATGCTCGGCCTCTTGCTCGGCGCTCAGGCGGCCTTTGGCTTGCGCCAGCGCCAGCGTCAGCAGGAACAGGCCCGCCAACTGGGTGGTGAAGGCCTTGGTGCTGGCCACGCCAATCTCCACCCCCGCCCGGGTGATGTAAGCCAGCGCACACTCGCGCACCATGGCACTGGTGGCCACGTTGCAAATGGTCAGCGTGTGCTTCATGCCCAGTCCCTGCGCGTGGCGCAGGGCGGCCAGCGTATCGGCGGTCTCGCCGCTCTGGCTGATGGTGACCACCAGCGTGCGCGGGTCGGGCACGCTCTGGCGGTAGCGGTACTCGCTGGCCACTTCCACCTGGGTGGGCATTTGCGCAATGTCCTCCAGCCAGTACTTGGCCACGCAGCCACTGTAGTAGCTGGTACCGCAGGCCAGTATCAGCACGCGGTCTATTTCCTGGAATACGCGCCATGCCGCAGTGCGGGTGGTGGTGCCGTCCAGCCTTTCGTGCTCCCCGTCGAACAGTTCCGGGGCTACGCCTTCCACACCTTCCAGGGTGTCGGCAATGGCGCGCGGCTGCTCGAAGATTTCCTTCTGCATGTAATGGCGGTAGGGGCCCAGCTCGGCAGCCCCGCTGTGGGCCAGCACAGTCCGCACTGGGCGCACTTGCACATCCAGCGCCCGGCGGGCCTTGTCCAGAATCCAGTAGCGGCCCGGCTGCAAGTCCACCACGTCGCCTTCGGCCAGGTACACGATCTGGTCGGTCACACCCGCCAGTGCCATGGCATCGCTGGCCAGGAACAGCTCGGTGTACAGGCCATCCTCCTGAGCCCCCACACCCAGCACCAGCGGCGAGCCCGCCCGCGCACCCACCACGCGCTGCGGCTCATCGCGGTGGAACACCGCAATGGCATACGCGCCATCCAGGCGCTCCACCGCGGCGGCCACGGCCGTGCACAGGTCGCCGTCGTACAGCGCATCCACCAGGTGGGCAATGACTTCGGTGTCTGTCTGGCTCTCGAACACATAGCCTTTGGCTTGCAGTTCGGCGCGCAGTTCGTCGTGGTTTTCAATGATGCCGTTGTGCACCAGGCCCACTCGGGCCACGGCGGGCGTTGCCACAGGCCCTGGCCCGTGGCTGAAGTGCGGGTGCGCGTTGTGCACGGCGGGAGCCCCGTGTGTGGCCCAACGGGTGTGCGCAATCCCTGTGGTTGCCTCCAGGCGCTCCGCCTCGGTCTGCGCGCGCAGTTCGGACACCCGGGCGGTGCTGCGCGCGCGGAACAGCCCACGCAGCGGTTGGGCGCTGCTTGCCCCCGCGCTGGCCCCCAGGTGGACCGCCACACCGCAAGAGTCGTAGCCCCGGTATTCCAGCCGCTCCAACCCCTGTACCAGCACCGGCACCACATTGCGCCGCGCTACTGCCGCCACGATCCCACACATACACAGTCCCCTGCGAACAACCCAATGCCGGAATACTAGCCATTCGGGAAAACTTTATCCTTCATTTTTCTTTTGTTTTTGATGATTTATTTCACTATAGACTGCAGTAAAAATATAATTTCGTTCTGCAGTACTTTTTGATTGAAAAATGAATCTGGATCGTACCGACCTCAAACTGCTCGCCCTGTTGCAGCAAGACGCCAGCGCGTCCAACCAGGAACTGGCAGAACAGGCGGCGGTATCACCCGCCACCAGCTCGCGCCGCGTGCGCCAGATGCGGGAGGCGGGTCTCATCGAGCGGACCGTGGCCATTCTCAGCCCCGACAGGGTGGCGCAGGAACTGGGCCATGGCATCACCGCGCTGGTGGAAGTGACGCTGGAGCGGCAGGCCGCCGAGCACCTGCAGGCGTTCGAAGCCCTCGTTACCGCCGACCCTTCCGTCCAACAGTGCTACCGGGTCAGTCCGGGGCCAGACTTCATTCTGGTGATGGCCTGTCTGCATATGGAGCAGTTCCACACCACGTCACAGCGTCTGTTCACACAGACCGCCAATGTCCGCAACGTGCGAACCTTTTTCAGCGTCCATCGCTCCAAATTTTTGCCAGCCTTGCCGCTGCCCGCTGCGGCTGCGCTAACATGAGGCTTGCGCTACGTCTACAAACCCAATCTATTCAAGGAGTTGTCTCGCATGTTCATGCCGGCTGCCGCCAAATCCCTCGCCCTGTCCTTGCTGCTTGCCGTAGCCGCAGTCTTGCCCGCGTGGGCACAAGAGATGGTGAGCGTCCGCGGCAATACCGTGAACATGCGGTCCGGGCCAGGCACCAATCATGAGGTGCTGTGGGAACTGGCGCGTGGATATCCGCTGCAGGTCAAGGAGCGCCGCAACGGCTGGCTCAACGTCGTGGATTTTGAAGGCGATGAAGGCTGGGTAGCGCAGCAGGTGGTCACCAACACCCCGCACCACATTGTCAAAGGGCGTGTGGTGAATCTGCGTGCCGGCCCGGGCACCAACCACCGGGTGGTGGGCAAGGCAGATTACGGCGAAGTACTGCCCACGCTGGCCCGCCAGGGCGACTGGGTGCGTGTGCGGGCGCCCAATGGGGGCATTGCCTGGGTGTCGCGCTCCCTGCTCTGGGGCTGGTAAGGCCCGCTTGACCTGTAGGCCAGTCCGTCTTATTTCTTCTTCTGGGGCCGTACCCAGCCCGGCACGGTCACCGTCTTACCCCGAACCACGGTCAGCGCCTGCGGGGGAGCGTCTTTGGTCACTACGCTACCGGCGCCCACGGTACCGCCGGCACCCAGGGTCACTGGCGCAACCAGCACAGAATTGCTGCCCACGTGCACGTCGGCCTCAATGACGGTGCGGTGCTTGTTCGCCCCGTCGTAGTTCGCCGTGATGGCCCCTGCCCCGTAGTTCACCCGTTCGCCCACTGTCGCATCGCCCAGGTAGGCCAGATGGTTGGCCTTGGCGCCGTCGGCCAGGGTGGAGTTCTTCACCTCCACAAAGTTGCCTATGTGCACTTCGCGGCCCAATTGCGCGCCCGGACGCAGCCTGGCAAAGGGCCCGATGGCGGCGTGTTGGCCCACCGTCACGCCTGCCCGCTCACCGTCGATGTGGGTCATCGCCTGAATCACAGAACCTTGGCCGATGTGGGCGTTGGCAATCACGCAATGCGGGCCAATGCGCACCCCATCCTCCAGCACCACGCGGCCCTGGAACACGCAGTTCACATCGATCTCCACGTCCTGCCCACACTGCAGTACGCCGCGAACATCCAGCCGCGCCGGGTCGGCCAGCCGCACACCCTGAGCCATGAGCGCATGCGCGCAACGAAGCTGGTAGGCGCGCTCCAGTTCAGCCAGTTGCGCCGGGCTGTTCACGCCCGCCACCTGCACCGCATCGGCAATGCGGTGCGCCCGCACCGGAGTCCCATCGGCCACAGCCAGTTTCACCACATCCGTCAGGTAATACTCTTGCTGGGCGTTGTGGTTGTCCAGCCGGCCCAGCCAGCCGCGTAGCAAGCGGGTGGGTACGGCCATGATGCCGCTGTAGATTTCGGTGATGGCGCGCTGCGCCTCACTGGCGTCGCGCTGCTCCACGATGGCCTGCACCGCCCCGTCGGGGCTGCGCACGATCCGACCGTACCCGGTGGGGTCGGGCATGTCCAGGGTCAGCAGGGCCAGACAAGGGCCCGAAGGATGCAGGCACGCCTCGAGGAGCCGCCGCAACGTCTCGGCCTCGGTCAGGGGTACATCCCCCGACAGCACCAGCGTGATGCCATCGTCCGACAGCACCGGCACAGCCTGCTGCACCGCGTGGCCCGTTCCCAGCTGGGGCATCTGGCGCACACAACGCAGTCCGGGCACCGCCCGCTGGCTCAGAAACTCCTCCACCACGTCGGCCTCGTGCCCGGTGATCACCACCATCTGCCGGGCAGATACCCCGCGGGCGCAGTCGATCACATGCTCCAGCAATGCACGTCCACCCAAACGGTGCAACACTTTGGGCAGGGCACTTTTCATGCGCGTGCCTTTGCCGGCCGCCATGATCACGACATCGATGGGTAAATTCATGAACTCTCCACTGGCTGCGCCGCGGCGGCGCCCCCGCATTATCCCGTGGCTGGCCGCGGGACTGGCGGCAGCGGTGCTCACGGGTTGCAGCATTTTCACCGTGGCGTACAACCGTATGCCTACGCTGGCTTACTGGCGTCTGGACAGCGCGGTGTCGCTGACCTCGGAACAGCAACCCTGGGTGCGGGAAAGTCTGGTTGCTCTGCACGACTGGCACCGCCGCGAACAGCTTCCCCGGTATGCAGACACTCTGCAAGCCTGGCAGGCGTTGGCCCAGGGACCGCTCAGTGCGGCCCAGGTGTGCCGCCAGTTTGAAACACTGCAGACCATGGCCGGCGAGGTGTTCGAGCAAAGTCTGCCCTTGTTGGCGCGTCTGGCAGCCACTCTGAGCGATGAGCAGATCGCCAACCTGCAGCGCTACCACGCGGAGCAGAACGACGAATTTGCACAGGATTTTGTATCGGCGTCTGGCGCAGTCACACCCGAAAGGCAGAAGCGCAGCCTTCGCCGGGCGGAAATGCTCTACGGCACGCTGGAAGCCCCCCAGCGCGACTGGCTCATGCAGAGCTTGGTGCAAGGCGGCTTCGACGCCAGCCGTACGCTGGCAGAACGCAAGCGCCGGCAGGCCGACGTTCTGGACGCCATACGGCAGATTCGATCGGGTGCGGCACCCGAGCCGGTGTTGCGCGCGGTGTGGGCGCGCGCACAAACTTCGCCCGACCCGACTTACCTCGCCTACTCACGCCAGTGGCGCCAACAAGCCTGCATCCAGTTCGCCGAACTCCACAACCAGATGAAACCCGAACAGAAAGCACATGCGGTCGGCACGCTGGGTGGCTTTGAGCGGGACTTCACCGCCCTGGCCATGCGCTGAAAACTCAGGCTTGCAGCAGGGCTTCCAGTTTCACGGCGTCGGCGCAGAAGGCGCGTATGCCTTCGGCCAGCTTTTCTGTGGCCATCGCGTCGTCGTTCAAGGCCAGCCGGAAAGCCGACTCGTTGTAGTGCACGCGCGCCACATCTAGCGCGTCTGCGGCAACGGGGTCCAGTGCGCGGCGCAGCGGCTGATCCTGCTCGACCGCTTGCTGCTGCAACTGTGCCAACAAATCGGGGCTGATCGTGAGCAGATCGCAACCGGCCAACGCCAGGATCTGACCGGTGTTCCGAAAGCTCGCGCCCATGATTTCTGTGCCGATGCCGAACCGCTTGTAGTAGCCGTAGATGCGCCGAACCGACTGCACCCCAGGGTCCTGTGGGCCTGCCATCGCCGCTTCATCCCAGGCTGCGCCGGCCTGTTTCTTGTACCAGTCGTAAATGCGTCCAACGAAAGGTGAGATCAGCTTCACGCCGGCGTCACCGCAAGCGACGGCCTGGCAAAAAGTGAACAGCAAAGTCAAATTGGTCTGTATGCCACGGCTCTGCAAAACAACTGCCGCCTGAATGCCCTCCCAGGTGGCCGCCACTTTGATCAAAACCCTCTCCGCGCCTATACCCTCGGCCTGGTACAGATCCATGATTCGCTGAGCACGGGCCATGGTGGCTTGGGCATCAAAACTCAGGCGGGCGTCCACCTCGGTGGAAACACGCCCCGGCACCACCGACAAAATTTCACATCCAAAGCGAACCAGCAGACGATCCACCTGCTCATCCAGTGGCCTGTGTGTGTAGTCCCTGGCCACCTGGCGCAACAGAGGTGCGTACTCGGGCTTCTGCACAGATTTCAAAATCAGGGAAGGATTGGTGGTCGCATCCTGCGGACGGTAGGCCGCGAGCTGCAAAAAATCCCCTGTATCCGCCACCACGGTGGTGTACTGCTTCAGGGCATCGAGCTGGTGAGTGGGCGTGGTCATACTTCGGAAAAGTTTGGTGGGAGTCAGGCAAACTCGAACAGACGGCGGGGCTGCCTGCCAGACACCGCGCCACGGATGGCACCAATATGGTCCGGGGTGGTACCGCAACAACCCCCTAGTATGTTCACCAGCCCCTCTTTGGCGAACTCATGCAACAAGCGAGACGTATCCGCTGGTGTTTCGTCGAAGCCCGTTTCGCTCATGGGATTGGGAAGGCCCGCATTGGGGTAGCAACTGATGTAAGTCTCCGGTGCAATTCGAGCCAGTTCCTGGATGTAGGGCTTCATCAGCGCCGCGCCCAGGGCACAATTCAAGCCGACCGCCAGGGGCTGCGCATGTCGTACGCTCGCCCAGAAGGCAGAAACTGTCTGCCCACTCAGGATGCGTCCTGAAGCGTCTGTTACCGTGCCGCTGATGATCACGGGCAGCCGCTCCCCGGTTTGCTCGAAGCACTGCTCAATGGCAAATAGGGCGGCCTTGGCATTCAGCGTGTCGAAAATGGTTTCCACAAGGAACAGGTCCACACCGCCCTCGACCAACGCCAGCGCCTGCTCCAGATACGCTTGCCGAAGCTGCTCGAACGTCACGTTTCTAGCGGCTGGATCGTTCACCTCAGGACTTATGCTGGCCGTCTTCGGCGTAGGGCCCAGAGCGCCGGCAGCAAACCGGGGATGTTCTTTGGTGCCGAACTTGTCGCACGCGGCACGCGCTAGCCGGGCCGACTGCACATTCATCTCTGCAGCGAGATCGGCCATCCCGTAATCTTCCTGCGCTATGGTGGTAGCGCCGAAAGTGTTCGTCTCGATGATATCGGCGCCTGCCGCCAGATAGCCTTCGTGAATATCGGAAATCACGTCAGGCCGGGTCAAGCTCAACAGCTCGTTGTTCCCTTTCAAATCATCCGGAAAGGAAGAAAAACGTGCGAAGGCCTGGGGGCTCTTGCCTCCGGCGCCTCGGTACTGTTGCTCATCCAGCTTGAAACGCTGGATCATGGTGCCCATGGCACCGTCCATGATCACGATGCGCTCAGCCAAGATGGCCGGCAAAGCCTGAGCCCGTGTATAGCTGAGAGGACAGCTGTCAGAACCAGCAACAGTATTCATGGCCAATACGATCCATAAACAGACGGAATGCCAAAAAGAAAACCCCGAACCCGTTGGGTAACGGTGTTCGGGGTCTTCAATATAACAGCCTGACGATGACCTACTTTCACACAGGAATCTGCACTATCATCGGCGCAAAGGCGTTTCACTGTCCTGTTCGGGATGGGAAGGAGTGGGACC
>JALOSG010000162.1 GCA_025458665.1 Serpentinimonas sp. | reverse complement strand
AAGGTGACCCTGGCCGACCTGGGCCAGGCCAAGCGCATCGAAGTGGGCAAGGAAAACACCACCATCATCGACGGCGCCGGCGCTGCCGCTGACATCGAAGCCCGCGTCAAGCAGATCCGCATCCAGATCGAAGAAGCCACCTCCGACTACGACCGCGAAAAGCTGCAAGAGCGCGTGGCCAAGCTGGCTGGCGGCGTGGCCGTGATCAAGGTGGGCGCTGCCACCGAAGTGGAAATGAAAGAGAAGAAGGCCCGCGTGGAAGACGCGCTGCACGCCACCCGCGCTGCCGTGGAAGAAGGCATTGTGGCTGGTGGTGGCGTGGCCCTGCTGCGCGCCAAGCAGTCTGCTGGCGAAATCAAGGGTGACAACCCCGACCAGCAAGCCGGTATCAGCCTGGTGCTCAAGGCCATCGAAGCGCCCCTGCGCGAGATCGTGGCCAACGCCGGTGGCGAGCCCAGCGTGGTGGTCAATGCCGTGCTGAACGGCAAGGGCAACTTCGGCTTCAACGCTGCCAACGACACCTACGGCGACATGATCGAGATGGGTATCCTGGACCCGACCAAAGTGACCCGCACTGCCCTGCAGAACGCCGCTTCCGTCGCTTCCCTGATGCTCACCACCGAAGCCATGGTGGCCGAGGCCCCGAAAGAGGACGCAGCCCCCGCCATGCCCGCCGGCATGGGCGACATGGGCGGCATGGGCATGTAATCTGCCCGGCTCAGTAAAAAACCCCGCGGAGCGATCCGCGGGGTTTTTTTATGGCTGCCGTGCGGCCCTGGCGCCGCAGTGTTCAACCCACGCCAGGTCCCGTAGCGCCATCGAAACCCAGCTGCGCCAGCAGCGGCAAGTCTTCCTTGCGCTCCACCCCCAGCGCAATGACGACAATGCCCAGGGCGTGCGCCATGCTGCACAGGCCTTTCAGGAACTCCTGGTTGCCCGGGTTCTGGCTGATGCCGCGTATGTAGCTCGGGTGCACCTTGATGTAGTCCAGCCCCAACCCGGCAAGCTTGTCGCTCTCGGCGAAGCGCTGCCCGAAGTACTCGATACCCACCCGGCAACCCAATGCCTTCAAACTGCGCGCCAGGTCCTTGAAGGCATCGAACTGGCGGAACACCCCGTACTCAGGCACCTCGAACAGCAGCCGTTTGCACAGCGCCGGGTAACCCTGCAGCAACTCCACCAGCCGGCCACGGAAACCAAAGTCGGCAATGGTTTCGGCCGACAGGTTCACCGCCACATCGCCGCTACCTTTTTGCAGGTGCTCGATGGCCAGCTTCACCACGCCCAGATCGATCGGGGCGGTGAGGTTGAGGTTGGCCGCCATGGGCATGAAGTCGCCCGCGGAGAGCAGCTGGCCCGAGTTGTCCAGCTGCAGCCGGATAACACCCTCCTGGTGCATGGGAGCGCCTGCCGCGCCTTGCACCACCGGGTAGAAGGACAGGCTGAGCTGCCCGCCACTGACCGCCTCGGTCAGCAAGGTGCGCCATTGCTCGGCCGGCACGCTGATCTTGGTCTTGCCGTCGTCCATGGCGTACCAGCTGTTCATGCCCTTGGACTGGGCTTGCGCCAACGCCTCGTCGGCGCGGGAAAGCAAGTCCCCCAGGCTCTGGCCGCGCTCGTAACGCACCGCTGCCACGTGGAACAGGTCGGGGAACTCGGGCTCCCAGGCGGGGAACCAGTCCCGGAGCATGCGCTCGTGGATGTCCTGTGCGGCTGCGGTAGGCGAATCCAGCGTGGGGCATGCCACCGCAAATTCGCCCCCCTTCACGCGGCCCGCCCGCTGCCCAATGCGGCCGGTGCCACTCTGGTACAGCACATCGCCCAGGTGCTTGAGCAACTCGTCGGCCCGTTTGTGCCCGAGCTTGGCGTTGAGCTCGTTCAGATGCGCCAGCCGCACCAGCACGAGGCTGCCCACAGAACCAAACTGCTCTCCCTCCACGATTTCACGCAGGTGGGACAGGAAATAGTCCCGGGTGGCCAGTCCCGTGACGGCATCGTGGTTCACCTTGAAGCGCAAACCATCCAGCCGCGTAGCCTCTTCGGCAAACATGGCCTTGACCCGGCCCACCATGTCGTTCATCGCGCGTGTGACCGCCCGCAACTCGGGGGTACGTGGCTCCTCCACCGTCAGGAAGCGGCGCTCTGCAATGGCACGGGCCTGCTCCACCACATTGCCCAGCGGCCGGGTGATGAGGCGCACGCCCAGCGTGCCCAGAGCCCCGGTGGCCAGGCTGCCCAGCACGAACCACAGCAGCAGCTCGATGGTGCCTTCCCACAGGCTTTTGTACACGTACTGGTCGTGGCTGGCCAGAGTCAACGTCCCGTACTGGATCCAGCCGTCCTGGATCATCGCCCGCCCCGGCTCCGCATGGATGGGAATGAGATTGGCAAACCAGCGTGGCGCGCCCACCAGCTCGCCCTCGAACACCTTCTCCACCAGCACCTCCCCGGTGGGGGAAGTGATGCGGATGAAACGGTAGTGGCCCGCGTCAAACTGCGCCGAGACCTGCAATTCCACCGTGACCGGGTCTTTGTCCAGCTGGGTCAGGGAGAGCGCCAGCGAGGTGGCGTTGTCGATGTTCTTCACCTGCAGCTGCTGCTCCAGGTAATGCCGTGCCGACAGCACGCTCACCACCAGGCTGCCGCCGAAGGCCACGGTCATGACCAGAATGATGGCGATCCACAGTTGTTTGGCTAATGACATGGCTTCTATCCTCGGTAGTAACTCTCAGGGGCCTGCTCACAGGCCCTCTTCTTTCATGCGGTCCAGCACTCCGCGCCAGCGGGACAGGCGGGCGGTGGGGTCGGCAGAGGGCTGCGCGGCTCCGGCCACCCACAGGCCTTCGCTGTTGAAGCTGAACACCGGACTCAGGTCCGAGCGCCGGGAGGCCGGGCGCACGCTGGTGATCAGGTTATCCAGAATCTGGGGTTCGGCGGCCGGCTCGGGGTAGTAGCCCAACACCATGTGTGCCTCGGTCTTGGCCCCCACGGTGCGCGCGCGCACGTAAATCAGACGCAGCTTCTCGTTGGGTACCCCCATGAGCAACAGCGTCATGTACTTGGCTATGGAGTAGTCCTCGCAGTCGCCCGTGCCGCGACCCATGAACTCCAGCGGCGTGGCCCAATAGTCGTTTTCTTTCCAGACCACCGGGTCGAGCTCATAGATGATGCGGCGGTTGAAAAAGTCGTTGACCACGCGCAGCTTGTCCAGGTCGGTGGCATTGCTGTGCTCTGCCATCAGGGCCCGCCATGCCGCCACCGTTTCCGCGGCGCTCGCACCATAGCGCTCCTGGGCCAGTGTCTGGGTGCGGTCCAGATGCGGCGATGCGGTAACCAGGGTGTAGCCGAAAACACACACCGCCAGCGCGAGCGCGCCCCTGCGCAACCAACTCGCGGCGGAGCCCATACGGACATGGAAGTCACCCGCGCGGGTTCTGCCAGCCCACGCCGCAACCCCCACTGCAGCGGCACACCCCAGGGTGCTGCGCTGTGGTCTCCAACCGGGGGCTTCGGGTTTACCCATGGTGCGCTGCCGTTCACTCGCTGCGCGGCGCTGCGCCGCACTTGCCAGAGCAGATTCTGCTCATCTGCCAGTTTACACACACCACTCGGCAGATCGACCCCCGCGGAGGTGCCGGATGGCTTCCGCTGCGACAGCGAAACTGCTACATTGGCTGTGCTTTTCGCTGCCAGCCGGGCTCTCTCCTGGCAGGGCCTACAGGCGCTAGCCTGGCCACGGCGCCCCACCACACGGGCAAAGCGATTGGTATTTGTTGATCTCAACGCCGGGGAAGCCCCGGCCGAAGCTCCGGCCTAAGAGGCCCCAAAGGGAAGACATGAAGACGAACCGATTGACCACCATTGCACTGGCCGCGCTGCTGTTGTCGGCCGGCCTTGCCAGTGCCCAGCAGTTGCCCGCTCCCATGGTGGAAGCCGCGCGCAAGGCGGTAGTGAGCAACCCCGAAGTCCAGGAACGCTGGCATGCCTTCCGCGGCTCGGACGCACTGCGCGACGTAGCCCGCTCCGGAGCGCGGCCCCGCGTCGACCTGGATGCCGGTGTGGGCCGTGAATGGCAGGGACGCCAGGGCCAGCCCAACACCAGCTTCAACCGCAGCAGCGCCACGCTGGCCCTCAACCAGATGCTGTTTGACGGCTTCTTCACACGCAACGAGGTAGCCCGCCTGGACCACGCCAAGCTGGTGCGCTATTACGAGCTGCTGGAGATCTCCGAGACCGCTGCGCTGGAAGCGGTGCGTGCCTACGCCGATGTGGCGCGTTTCAGCGAACTGGTGGAAGAAGCCACCGCCAACTTTGTCGAACACAAGGTCATCAACGACCAGATCGTTGAACGCGTAGGCGCCGGGGTTAGCCGCCGGGTGGACGTGGAACAGGCCACTGGCCGCCTGGCACTGGCCGAGTCCAACCTGTTGACCGAGGTGGCCAACCTGCACGATGTCAGCGCGCGTTACCTGCGTGTGGTGGGCGAAAAGGCGCCCGCTACGCTGCCCGTCATCGAAGAAGGCGTGAGCATTGCCCCGCTGCCCGCCTCCCCCAAAGACGCCCTGACCAGCGGCGTGCCCAACAACCCGGCCGTGAACGCAGCGTTCGAGAACCTGAAGTCGGCGGGATTTGGTATCGAGACCGCCAAGGCCGGGTACTGGCCACGGGTGGATTTCCGCGTGCGTCAGACCTGGGACCGCAACCTCGACGGCATTCGTGGCAACAGCACCGAATCCGCCGTGGAAGTCATCATGAACTACAACCTCTACCGTGGCGGCGCCGATCAGGCACGCGAGCGGCAGGCCCTGGAGGGCAACGAGGAAGCCCGGGCGCTGCTGGAGCAGGCTTGCCGCAACGCTCGCCAGAACATTTCCATCGCCTACAACGATGTGGTTCGTCTGAAAGAGCAGTTGGTCTACCTCGATCAGCACCGCCTGTCCACGGAAAAAGTCCGCGAGGCCTACCGCCAGCAATTCGACATTGGGCAGCGGACCCTGCTGGACCTGCTGGACACGCAGAACGAGTACTTTGAAGCCAGCCGCGCCTACACGAACGCCAAGTACGACTACCTCATTGCCGAGGCGCGTACGCTGGCCAACATGGGCATGTTGACCAACGCCCTGAGCGTGGTGCGTGAAGACCTGCCGTCCCCAAGCGATGCCGGCCAGGACCGTGGCCCACTGGACCCTGCCCAGCTCTGCCCGGTGGACTTCCCTGAAGCCATGGCCATTGACAAGGTGAAGCTGGTGGCCGATGCACCGCCGCGTGCCCGTGCTGTAGCCGCGGCACCGGCTGCTGCGGCCGCCAGAGCCGCTCCTGCTGCCGCCCCTGAGCGCACCACCCTTTCCGCCGATACGCTCTTTGACTTCGACCGGTCCGTGCTCAAGCCCGAGGGCCGCGCCAGCCTGGATGCGCTCATCTCCCGCATCCGCGGCATGAACGTCGAGGTGGTGGTCGCCGTGGGCCACACCGATGGCCTGGGATCCGACGCCTACAACAACCGCCTGTCTCTCGCCCGGGCAGAATCTGTGAAGGCCTACATGGTGAACCAAGGCATCGCAGCCAACCAGATTCGCACCGAAGGCCGCGGGGAAACCCAGCCTGTGGCCACCAACGACACCGAAGAAGGCAGGGCCATGAACCGCCGAGTGGAAATCCAGGTGATTGAAGCCAAGCGCTGATCCCACCGCCTGAACGCCGTACCAGCCGGGCCCCTTCTCCAGGGGCCCGGCTTTTTTCTGGCCGCAGGAAAAAGCAGGTTTAGATTGCGGGCTTAGAAAAGCGGGCTTAAACAGAATATAAGCATTGAGTGTTTCCACCAATGTGGGCTGAACCAAACCGGACCCGCCGCCAAGCCCTCAAGACCACTGGAGCGTTGGCCACGCTGGTTTCGCTGGGCATCGTGACGGCCCAGCAAGCCCACGCTGCCGGGCGTGCCGGCTTCGAGGCCAAGAGCCTGCAGGACGCCATCAAGGCCGTTGGCGGCACGGCCGCCGCCAACGACCAGGTCACCATCGTCTCGCCCGACATTGCCGAGAACGGTGCCGTGGTGCCCGTGGGTGCCGTGAGCAAGCTGCCCAACACCACCGAGATTTACCTCATGGTGGAGAAGAACCCCACGCCGCTGGCGGCGGCCTTCATGATTCCGGCCGGTACCGAGCCCGACGTGCAGACCCGCCTGAAGATGGGCCAGAGCACCAACGTGGTGGCGGTGGTGAAGGCCGACGGCAAGCTGTTCTCGGCCACCAAGGAAACCAAGGTCACGCTGGGCGGCTGCGGCGGCTAAAAGCTGCCCCCTAGAGTCACTCCCCAGCACCCCCATTCCCAATACAAGGAGAAACAACCATGGCAGATCCGATGCGCATTCGCGCCGCCGAAGCCGCAGGCATCACCACCGTGCGCGTACTGATGTCCCACCCGATGGAAACCGGCCTGCGCAAGGACTCGGCGGGCAACACGATTCCGGCGCTGCACATCACCGATGTGGTGGCCACGCACAACGGCAAGACCGTGCTGCAGGCCGAGTGGAGCGGCGCGGTATCGCAGAACCCGTTCCTGGCGTTCAAGTTCAAGGGCGCGGCCAAGGGCGAGAAGGTCAGCGTGAAGTGGACCGACAACAAGGGCGATACCCGCACCGACGAGGCCACCATCGCCTGATCCGG
>JALOSG010000161.1 GCA_025458665.1 Serpentinimonas sp. | reverse complement strand
TCGGTCAGCGCGCGGATCACGGCGCCGCCCTTGCCGATCACGTCGCGGATCTTCTCGGGGTTGATCTTCATGGTGAACAGCTTGGGCGCGAAGTTGGACACCTCGGTCTTGGCTTCGCCCATGGCCTCCTGCATCTTGCCCAGAATGTGCAGGCGGGCTTCCTTGGCCTGGGCCAGTGCCACCTGCATGATTTCCTTGGTGATGCCCTGGATCTTGATGTCCATCTGCAGCGCAGAGATACCGTTGGTGGTACCGGCCACCTTGAAGTCCATGTCGCCCAGATGATCTTCATCGCCCAAGATGTCGGTCAGCACGGCAAAGCGGTTGCCATCCTTGATGAGGCCCATGGCAATACCGGCCACGTGCGCCTTCATGGGCACACCGGCGTCCATGAGTGCCAGGCAGCCGCCGCACACCGACGCCATGGAGGAAGAGCCGTTGGATTCGGTCACTTCCGACACCACACGCATGGTGTAGGGGAACTCTTCCTTGCTCGGCAGCGCAGCCACCAGAGCCCGCTTGGCCAGGCGGCCGTGGCCGATCTCGCGGCGCTTGGGCGTACCGAAACGGCCTGCTTCACCCGTGGCGAAGGGAGGCATGTTGTAGTGCAGCATGAAGCGGTCCTCGAACTCGCCGGCCAGTGCATCGATGCGCTGGGCATCGCGGTCGGTACCGAGGGTGGCCACCACCAGCGCCTGCGTCTCACCACGGGTGAACAACGCGGAACCGTGGGTGCGGGGCAGCACGCCGTTGCGGATCTCGATGGGGCGCACGGTGCGGGTGTCGCGGCCGTCGATGCGGGGCTCACCGGCCAGAATCTGACCGCGCACGATACGGGCTTCGATATCGAACAGCAGGGTTTCCACCTTCACCGCGTCGAACTCCACGCCCTGGGCCTTGAGGCCTTCCATGACTTCGGCGTAGGCGGTGCGGCAGGCCTGGGTACGCGCCTGCTTGTTGCGGATCTGGTAGGCGGCTGCCAGCTTGTCGGCAGCCAGCGCTTCCACGGCGGCAATCAGGGCCTCGTCGCGGGCCGGCGGCTGCCAATCCCACTCCGGCTTGCCGGCTTCGCGCACCAGATCGTTGATGGCGGCAATGGCAATCTTGCCCATGTCGTGGCCGTACACCACGGCACCCAGCATGATTTCTTCGCTCAGCTGCTGGGCCTCGGATTCCACCATCAGCACAGCCGATTCGGTGCCCGCCACCACCAGGTCCATCTGGCTGTTCAGCAGCTGGGTCTGGCCGGGGTTGAGCACGTACTCACCATTGACGTAGCCCACGCGGGCGGCGCCAATAGGGCCGTTGAACGGAATGCCGCTGATGGACAGGGCCGCCGAGGTGGCGATCATGGCCGCGATATCGGCCTGCACTTCGGGGTTCAGGCTCAGCACATGCACGATCACCTGGACTTCGTTGTAGAAGCCTTCGGGGAACAGCGGGCGGATGGGGCGGTCGATCAGGCGGCAGGTGAGCGTTTCGAGTTCGCTCGGACGGCCTTCGCGCTTGAAGAAGCTGCCAGGAATCTTGCCGGCGGCGTACGACTTTTCGGTGTAGTCCACCGTCAGGGGGAAGAAGTCCTGGCCAGGCTTGGCATCGTTCTTGGCCACCACGGTGGCCAGCACCACGGTGTCATCGATATTGACCACCACGGCGCCCGTGGCCTGGCGGGCGATTTCGCCGGTCTCCATAGTGACCGTGTGCGGGCCCCACTGGAAGGTCTTGGTGATTTTGTTGAACATGGTCATGTTCGGCTCCTAGAGTGCGTGCGCGTGAGGCCGCGCACATTGCCTGGAGGTTCGCCTTCAGAACACGATGCCATTCCATGGGGCTTGCGGCAGCTGCGCTGGGCAGCGGCAGGAACCATGGAATGACACAGCTTCGATCTGAACAGCCTGCTCCGAGAAAAACGAAAGGCGGCTTGGAGAAGACACCCTTCAAGCGACAAACGCCTGAGCCGGCAAGCCGACCCAGGCGTCTGGAGTTCAATCAGAAGACAACGCCGTACGCGGGCATTGCTTACTTGCGCAGACCCAGCTTCTGGATCAGGGCGACGTAGCGGTCGGCGTCCTTGTCCTTCAGGTAGTCCAGCAGCTTGCGGCGGCGGCTCACCAGACGCAGCAGACCGCGGCGGCCATGGTGGTCCTTGGCGTGGGTCTTGAAGTGGGGGGTGAGTTCGTTGATGCGGGCGGTCATCAGGGCCACCTGCACTTCGGGGCTGCCGGTGTCGTTGGCAGAGCGGGCGTTGGCGGCAACCACCTCGGCCTTGGTAGAGGATGCAATCATTTTTTTCCTTAAGAAACAAGCGTCTGGCTGCAGCCTGCGAAGCCGCCACCAGCGTGAGTTGCCCTGCCGATCGGCTGAGCAACCCGGGATTATAGCTGCAGCCAGCGGCGCAGTCGAGCCACGCCCTCCTCCAGGCGGGCTGTGTCGCGGCTGGCAAAGCACCAGCGCAGCCAGCCCGCACCGCCCGGGCCGAAGGCGCTGCCTGGCGCAAGCCCTATCCCCGCCTCGCGCACCAGGCGTTTGGCGGTATCCAGGCAATCGGTGTGCCCTTCCAGGCGGAAGAAGGCGTACATGCCACCCAGCGGCGTGGCCACATGAACCCCCGGAACGGCCTGCAGGAGAGGCACCAGGGTGTCGCGGCACTGGCGCAGGTGGGCCACCAGCCTGGGCGTCACTTCCTCGCCCCGCTCCAGCGCCAGCACGGCAGCGCGCTGGGTGAACACCGGGCTGCACGAGGTGTTGAACTCCAGCAGCTTGCCAGCAGCGTCGAGCAAGGCGGGAGGCAGCACCAGCCAGCCCAGCCGCCAGCCGGTCATGAGGAAACTTTTGGAAAAGCTGTGCGCCACCACCACCCGGTCATCCGGGGTGGCCAGGTCCAGGAAGCTGGGCGCGGCATGGCCGGCAAAGTACAGGCGCTCGTACACCTCGTCGGCCAGGATCCAGGTGCCAGTGCGGCGGCAGTGGTCCAGCAGGGCCTGCTGCTCGGGGCGGCTGAGCGTCCAGCCGGTGGGGTTGTTGGGCGCATTCACGATGAGCATGCGCGTATTCCGCGTGATGCTTTCCAGCAGGCGTGGCACATCGAGCTGCCACAGGCCCGCAGCATCGGGCTGCAGATCGAAGGTGCGCACGGCCGCGCCCATGATGTGAGGTTGCGCCACCAGGTTGGGCCAGGCCGGGGTGACCACCACCACATCGTCCCCGGGGTTGACGATGAGTTGGGAAGCCAGCATAAGCCCGTTCACCCCGCCGGCGGTGACTGCCACGCGCGCGGCCCAGGCATCTGCGCTGTATTGCGGGTGCAGCTGGTGGGTGTACTGGCCAATGGCGCTGCGCAGTTCTGGCAGGCCCAGGTTGTGGGAGTAGAAGGTTTCGCCGCGCTGCAAGGAAGCGATGGCGGCTTCGCGGATGAAGGCTGGCGTGACCTCGTCGGATTCGCCGAACCAGAAGGGCAGCACATCGGGCAGGCCCAGACCGGCGTTGGCCACTTCGCGGATGCGGGAGGCAGACAAGGCGCCGATGCTTTCACGGGCCTGGGCAGTGAATTGGGGGGTGGGTGTCATGACAAAGGATGGCGTCTGAACAGGCAAAAAGAGGTGGGCACGGCCTGGGGTGGGCACACCCCGGGGCGGCTGCGCCTGCAGCATCGACTCGGCGCAGTCACTGCGGGCGACGCATGGCGCAGCTGTGCGGGAGTTCGGCCGCTTCGGGCGACAGCACCCGGATGACCCGGAAGCCGTACCCGGAGCCTTCCACATCAAAGGGTACCCCAGGCGCTCCCTGTTGGTCCATGACGGCGACCACCAGCGTCTGCTGTGCCTGGTGGTCGGCGGCGCGCATGGTCAACCGCTGCCCGGCCATGCTGACATCGGCCTGCTCCAGCGCGCGGGCCAGTGCGGCTGCACCAGGCACACCTGCGGGGGCTCCAGGCTCGCGGGCGGCGCGCTCCAGCGCCTGCACCAGCGCTTCGATCATGAGCTGCATGCGCATGTGTACGTAGTCGTCGGAAGGGCGGGGGAAGCGCTCGCGGAAGCTGCGGTAGAAGGCGGCCGATGCCTCGGTGGGCACGTTGGGGAACCAGTCGGCCACCGCAATGACGCGCTGCAGACCGGCCTCGCCCATGGCAGCCGGTGCGCCCAGCGCGTTGCCGTAGAAGGTGTAGAACTTGCCCTCGAAACCCACCTCGCGGGCGGCCTTCACCAGCAGCGTCAGGTCGTTGCCCCAGTTGCCGGTGATCACCGTGTCGGCTCCGCTGGCCTTGATCTTGGTGGCGTAGGGCAGGAAGTCCTTGATGCGCGCCAACGGGTGTAGTTCCTCGCCCACCACCTGCACGTCGGGGCGGCGCAGGGGCAGCTGGCGGCGCGCCTCGCGCAGCACGGTGTGGCCGAAGCTGTAGTCCTGCCCGATGAGATAGACCCGCGAGACCTCCCGGTCGTCTTTGAGCACCTCCATCAGCGCGCTCATGCGCATGTCGGCGTGGGCGTCAAAGCGGAAGTGCCAGAAACTGCAACGCTCGTTGGTAAGCACGGGATCGACGGCGGAGTAGTTGAGGAACAGCACCTGCTGGCTGGGCTCGCGCTCGTTGTGCCGGTTGATGGCCTCGATGAGCGAGGCAGCGGCCGCCGACGAGTTGCCCTGCGCCACGATGCGGATTTGCGCGTCCAGCGCCGAGCGCAGCGCCGACAGAGCCTCCTCGGTCTGGCCCTTGCTGTCGTAGCGTTCTATCTGCAGCGGACGGGCGCCGCCCGGCAACTGCACGCCGCCGCGCGCATTGACCCGCTCCACCGCCCACACGAGGTTGCGGAACACAGCTTCCCCAGCGTTGGCTGTGGGGCCGGACAGGCCCTCGATCATGGCGATGCGTATGGGGGGCAACGGTGCAGAGGGGCTTGCAGCGGTTTGTGCTTGAGCAACAGTGCCTGCGCTCACGCACAGAGCTACGCAAAGGGTACGGACAAAGCGGGCCCAGGGGCGCGCAGAGGGAACTGGGAACATCTTGAACTGGCGCACCACGGCATGGGGCGCAATGAGGTTGAAGAACAGAACGAACAGATGGAAACGCAAGAAGGTGAGACCGGCCCCGCCGGCAGTCAGGCGCCAGCGGCCAGGTGCTCGTGGGCGTAGTCTTCCAACGGCCAGCGGGGTTTGACAGCGAACTGATAAACCCCATGGCCCGGACCAGGGGAAGGCCAGAGCCCCGCCTGCCAGCGCATACCGGCAGCCAGCGCGATCATGGCGCCATTGTCGGTGCAGAGCGCCAACTCAGGGTAGTGAATGCGCACGCCACGCTGGCGGCACGCCTCGGTGAGCTGGCGCCGCAGACACGCATTGGCCCCGACACCGCCTGCCACCACCAGACGGCTCAGCCCGGTCTGGCGCAGCGCTGCCAACGACTTTTTCAGCAGCACTTCAACGATGGCAGCCTCGGTGGACGCCGCCAGATCGGCCGAGCGCTCGGGCAGTGTCTCGCCCAGCTTGCGTGCCTGGGTGAGAACGGCGGTTTTGAGTCCGGCGAAAGAAAAGTCAAGGTCGCCGCTGTGCAGCAACGGGCGTGGCAGGGCGAACGCAGCGCTGTTCCCGCGCTCGGCCAGCCTGGCCAGTGCCGGGCCGCCGGGATATCCCAGGCCCAGCACCTTGGCCGACTTGTCGAAGGCCTCTCCGGCGGCATCGTCGATGGTTTCACCCAGCATTGCATAACGGCCTACGCCGTCCACCCGCATGAGTTGCGTGTGTCCGCCAGAAACCAACAGCGCCACAAACGGAAATTCGGGTGGATCGACGCTCAGAAAGGGCGACAGCAGGTGCCCTTCCAGATGGTGAACGCCCCAGGCGGGTTTGCCCAGCCCCGCCGCGAGCGCGCACGCTGCCCCGGCGCCCACCAGCAAGGCCCCGGCCAGGCCGGGCCCACGGGTGTAGGCCACTGCATCCACGTCCTGCAGGACGCAGCCGGCCTGCCGCAGAGCAGCCTCTGTCAATGGCAGGACACGGCGGATATGGTCACGGCTGGCCAGTTCGGGCACCACGCCACCGTAGGCCTGGTGCATCTCGATCTGGCTGTGCA
>JALOSG010000160.1 GCA_025458665.1 Serpentinimonas sp. | reverse complement strand
AGCAACCCGCTGCGCGATGCCGCGCACGCCGATTTCATCCTGGTGATTGGCGCCAACCCGGCGCAGAACCACCCGGTGGGAGCCACCTGGATCAAGAACGCTGTGAAGCGCGGCGCACGCCTGGTACTGGCCGACCCGCGCCGCACCGAGCTGGCCCGCCACGCGTGGCAGCACCTGGGCTTTCACCCCGGCACCGATGTCGCGCTGCTCAACGCCATGCTGCACACCATCATCGAAGAAGGGCTCACGCACCCGGCTTTCATTGCCGAGCGCACGCTCGACTTCGATGCCTTGCGCGAGCACATCCTGAGCACGCCCGAGTCGCGCCCCGAGGTGGCCGAGCGCATTTGCGGCATACCGGCCGCCACCATCCGGGAGGTGGCGCGGGCCTATGCCACGGCCGGGGCCAGCATCATTTTCTGGGGCATGGGCGTGAGCCAGCACACCTACGGCACCGACAACGCCCGCTGCCTCATTGCGCTGGCCATGGTGACGGGGCAGATAGGCCGGCCGGGCACCGGGCTGCATCCCCTGCGCGGCCAGAACAACGTGCAGGGCGCCAGCGACGCGGGCCTGATTCCGCTGGTCTTCCCCGACTACCAGCGCGTGGGCGATGCGCAGGCCCGCGCCCTGTTCGAGGCTGCGTGGGGCCTTCCCCCCGGCGACATGGACGACCAGCCCGGCCTGACCGTGGTGGAAATCTTCAATGCCGTGCTGGCCGGGCAGATCAGGGCGCTCATCATCCAGGGCGAAAACCCGGCCATGAGCGACCCCGACAGTGCCCACGTGCGCGAGGCGCTGGCGCGGCTGGACCATCTGGTGGTGCAGGATATCTTCCTCACCGAGACGGCGGCCTTTGCCGATGTGATCCTGCCCGCCACCGCGTGGCCCGAGAAAACCGGTACCGTGACCAACACCGACCGCACCGTGCAGCTGGGCCGCCGCGCCCTGCCGGCGCCCGGAGATGCGCGTGCCGATGCCTGGATCACCGAGCAGCTGGCGCTGCGCCTGGGGCTGTCCTGGACCTACGGCATTGCGCCCGATGGCAGCGGCGCCGAGCCTGAGACTGGGGCCTCTTCAGGCATCGGCAAGGTGTTCGACGAAATGCGTTCGCTGATGCCTTCTCTGGCGGGTTTGTCGTGGGCGCGCGTGCTGGCGCAGGGCGCGGTCACGCACCCCGTGCTCACACCGGAAGACCCCGGCCAGCCCATCGTGTTCACCGACCATTTCCCCACCGCCACCGGCCGCGCGCGGCTGGTGCCCGCCAGCATCCGGGAACCCGACGAGCGCCCCGACGCCGACTACCCGCTGGTGCTGATTACCGGGCGCCAGCTGGAGCACTGGCACACCGGCGCCATGACCCGGCGCAGCCACGTGCTCGATGCGCTGGAACCCGTGGCCAGCGTCAGCCTGCACCCGGAAACGGCCGCCCTGTGGGGCGTGGATGGCGGCTCCGTAGCCCGCGTCAGCAGCCGCCGGGGCAGCATCGAGCTGGGTGTGCGGCTGGACGAGGCTTTGCCGCTCGATGTGGCCTTCATTCCGTTCGCCTATGTGGAGGCGGCGGCCAACCTGCTCACCAACCCTGCCCTCGACCCCGTGGGCAAGATTGCCGAGGTGAAGTACTGCGCCGTGCGCGTGGAAGCCACCACTCCCCACCACCTGCTCTGAAAGGACAACCCATGTTCAAGAAAATCCTGTTGCCCACCGACGGCTCCCACCTGGCGCACAACGCGGCGGTGTTCGCTGCCGACCTGGCCAAGACCCACGGCGCGCAGGTGGTGGGCGTGTACGTCATCGACCCCTTCCCCTACATCGGCATTGGCGATGCGTCCGCCGTGGGCCTGCAGGCCTACCTGACCGAAGCGCAGGCCGCGGCGAGCAAGGCGTTGGGCGATCTGCGCAGCGTGTGCGAGGAGCGCGGCGTGGCGTTCGAGGGCGACACCATCGAGCGCAACGTGATTTACGAAGGCATTCTGGAAACCGCGCAGGCCGAAGGGGCCGATCTCATCGTCATGGGTTCGCACGGCCGGCAGGGCGTGCAGGCGCTCATTCTGGGCAGCGTGGCGCAGAAGGTGCTGACCCACGCCAAGGTGCCGGTGCTCATTGTGAAGAAGCAGGACTGAGCCCCAGGTTTGGCGGTTTCGGGGCTTTGCGCCAGCCCCGCACCGGCCCGCCGCCCGGTCCCTAGAATGGTTGCCTCTGTCCCCGAGGCCACCATCCCATGTCCGAGTCCAGCGCCCGCCCCGAAGCCCCTGTTTCTACCCCGAACAGCCCTGCAGCCGACACCGCCTCGGGCACAGGGTTGATCCGCATCCGCGGCGCCCGCCAGCACAACCTCAAGAACCTCGACCTCGACATCCGCACCGGTGAACTGACGGTGGTCACCGGGCCCAGCGGTTCGGGCAAATCGAGTCTGGTGTTCGACACCCTGTTTGCCGAAGGCCAGCGGCGCTACGTGGAGACGTTCAGCGCCTACGCGCGCCAGTTCCTGGACCGCATGGACAAGCCGGCGGTGGACCGCGTGGAAGGCGTTCCGCCCGCCATCGCCATCGACCAGACCAACCCGGTGCGCTCCTCGCGCTCCACCGTGGGCACCATGACGGAGCTCAACGACCATCTCAAGCTGCTGTTCGCGCGGGCCGCCCAGCTGTTCGACCGCCAGACCGCCTTGCCGGTGCGGCACGACAACCCCGACACCATCTACGAAGACCTGCGCCAGCGCGCCGCCGCAGCCGGTGACCCGCGCCTGGTGGTGACCTTCCCGGTGGAACTGCCCGCCAGTGCCACGCCGCAAGACATTGAGCAATGGCTGGCGGCCAGCGGCTTCACCCGCGTGCAGGCCGAGCGCGAAGCCCTGCGGCCTGTGCCGGTGGAGGGCAAAGCCGGCAAGGCCGGGAAAGGTGCCAAGGCTTCCGACAGCGCCAAAGCCAAGAAGGCGGGCGCCACGGAACTGCGCCCGGTGCGCGTGCTCGATGTGGTGGCCGACCGCTTCCGCTTCAGCAGCGCCGAGCGCGCCCGCGTGGTGGAGGCCATCGAGCTGGGCCTCAAGCGCGGCAGTGGCCGCCTCACGGTGTACGCATTGTCTGCCGATGAAGGCGCGGCGCCCGAGCTGTGGCAGTTCTCCAATGGCCTGCACTGCCCCGAAAGCGACCAGCGCTACGCCGAGCCGCTGCCGTCCATGTTCTCGTTCAACTCGCCGGTGGGGGCCTGCGAGACCTGCCGGGGCTTTGGCCGCGTCATTGGCGTGGACTATGGCCTCGTTATTCCCAACGACCGCCTGACGCTGCGCGCCGGAGCCATCAAACCCATGCAGACGCCGGCCTGGAAGGAGTGCCAGGACGACCTGATGCGCTACGCCGAAGCCGCCGGCATTCCCCGCGACACGGCCTGGAGCCAACTGAGCCAGGCGCAACGCGACTGGGTGATTGACGGCTCCCCACAGTGGGCCGGCAACTGGAACAAGCAGTGGTATGGCGTGCGCCGTTTCTTCGAGTACCTGGAAACGAAGGCCTACAAGATGCACATCCGGGTGCTGCTGTCCAAGTACCGCAGCTATACCGAATGCCCCAGCTGCGGCGGTGCCCGCCTGAAAAGCGAGAGCCTGCTGTGGCGCCTGGGCAGCAAGGCCGATGCCGATGCGGTGCTGCCACCTGCCCAACGCCACATGCCCCACGGGGTGGCGTGGAGCCGGGAGCAGCTGGAGGCCTTGCCGGGCTTGTGTCTGCACGACCTGATGCAGTTGCCTATTGAGCGGCTGCGGGCGTTTTTCCTGCGGCTGGAGGGTGCTGCTCCTGGTTTCGCTCCGGGTGAGGGTGCATCGGCGGACGGGGTGGGGCCGGGCGCCTCATACTGCGAGCAGAAATCGGCTCCCGACCCCACCCCATCCCCCGCCGCACTGGTGGCGCGCGTGCCCCCCCCAAGCCCGAAGGGCGAGGAGGCCACGGGGGGCGACAATTTCTGCTCGCAGTATGCGGAGCCCCCCGTGGCCTCCTCGCCCGGAGCTCAACAAACCCCACACGCCGACCACCAGGCCCTCAAGCTCCTGTTCGAGGAAATCAGCACCCGCCTTCGCTACCTCTGCGATGTCGGCATTGGCTACCTCACCCTCGACCGGCAAAGCCGCACCCTGAGCGGCGGTGAAGTGCAGCGCATCAACCTCACCACGGCGCTCGGCACCTCGCTGGTCAACACCCTGTTCGTGCTCGACGAGCCCAGCATCGGCCTGCACCCGCGCGACATGGGCCGCATCAACCAGGCCATGGCGCGCCTGCGCGATGCCGGCAACACCCTCGTGGTGGTGGAGCACGACCCCGCCGTCATGCTCTGCGCCGACCGCCTCATCGACATGGGCCCCGGCCCCGGCGAGCGCGGCGGACAGATCGTGTTCGATGGCACCGTGGCCCAGCTGCGCGATGCCGACACCCTGACTGGCGCCTATCTGGGTGGGCGCAAGCAGGTGGGCTTTGGCTTCAAGCGCATGGTCACCGACAGCACGCCCCGGCTCATTCTGGAAGGCGTGCGCGAGCACAACCTGCAGGGCTTCGATGTGGAGTTCCCGTTGCAGCGCCTGGTCACCATCACCGGGGTGAGTGGCTCGGGCAAGTCCTCGCTCATCCAGGACGTGCTGGCGCCCGCGCTCATGCGCCACTTTGGCCAGGCCACCGAAACCCCGGGCGCGCACGACCGTCTGCTGGGCGCCGACCACCTCAGTGGCGCGGTGTTCGTGGACCAGTCGCCCATCGGAAAGACCGCGCGTTCCAACCCGGTGAGCTACGTGGGCGCTTGGGACGCGCTGCGGGAACTGTTTGCGGTGCTGCCGCTGTCGCGCCAGCGCGGCTACACGGCGTCCAAGTTCAGCTTCAACAGCGGCGATGGGCGTTGCCCCACCTGCGGCGGCTCGGGTTTCGAGCACGTGGAAATGCAGTTCCTGAGCGATGTGTATCTGCGTTGCCAGGACTGCAACGGCCAGCGTTACCGGCCCGAAATTCTGGAAGTGAAGCTGGAGCGCGGAGGCCGCTACCTCAGCGTGGCCGATGTGCTGGAACTCACCGTGAGCGAGGCCGCCCAGCTGTTTGCCAGCGACCGCGATGTGATCCGCGCGCTGCAACCCATTGTGGATGTGGGCCTGGAGTACGTGAAGCTCGGCCAGCCCGTGCCCACACTCTCGGGCGGCGAGGCACAGCGCCTGAAGCTGGCGGGTTTTCTGGCCGAAGCCGCCAAGCTGGGCCGCCAGGGCAGCGGGCGCAGCACCACGCGCCAACCGCTGGCCACCAAGGGCATGCTGTTCCTGTTCGACGAGCCGACCACCGGTCTGCACTTCGAGGACATTGCCAAGCTCATGCGCGCGCTGCGCAAGCTGCTGGAGGCGGGCCATTCGCTCATCGTGATCGAGCACAACCTCGATGTCATCCGCGCCAGCGACTGGCTCATCGATCTGGGCCCCGAAGGCGGCGATGGCGGTGGCCTGCTGGTGGCCCAGGGCACGCCCGAAGAAGTGCGTCTGCACCCCACCAGCCACACCGGAAAAGCGCTGCGGGACTATGCGGAATCGATTGGTGAGCTGGGTGTGGCCAAAGAAGTCCTCCAGCCACACAAAGTCCCCGCCGCGCTCCCGGCGCCGGAGAGTGGGGAGGCCGCGCCCGCCTTGCCGGGCTCCGCATACTGCGAGCAGAAATTGTCGCCCGGCAAGGCGGGCACGGCCTCCCCTTCGGTGTTCGCGCGGCCTGGCGCCGACTCCATCCGCATCATCAACGCGCGGGAACACAACCTCAAAGGTCTGAGTGTCGATATCCCGCGCGGGCGCTTCAACGTCATCACCGGCGTCAGTGGTTCCGGCAAGTCCACCCTCGCGTTCGACATCCTGTTCAACGAAGGCCAGCGTCGCTATCTGGAAAGCCTCAACGCCTACGCGCGCAGCATCGTGCAGCCTGCGGGCCGCCCGGAGGTGGATGCGGTGTACGGCATTCCGCCCACCGTGGCCATCGAGCAGCGGCTCAGCCGGGGCGGGCGCAAGTCCACCGTGGGCACCACCACGGAGGTGTGGCACTTCCTGCGCCTGCTGTATGTGAAGCTGGGTACGC
>JALOSG010000159.1 GCA_025458665.1 Serpentinimonas sp. | reverse complement strand
CGCTGCCCGGCTCCCCGGCGATGGGCTTGGCCATGAAGGTGGCGTACATGTCGTGGCGCAAGGCGGCCTCGCGCACGGTGCGCTTGAAGAAGAACACCTCGTCGGCCAGGCCCAGCGGGTGGGCGTGGAAGAAGTTGATCTCCATCTGCCCGGCGCCCACCTCGTGGATGAGGGTGTCCACGTTGAGCTCCATCTTGTCGCAGTAGTCGTAGATGTCCTCGAACAGCGGGTCGAACTCGTTCACGGCGTCGATGCTGTAGGCCTGGCGGGACGTCTCGGCGCGGCCACTGCGGCCTATGGGCGGCTTGAGCGGGGTGTTGCTGTCGGTGTTGCGGGCGGTGAGGTAGAACTCCAGCTCGGGGGCCACCACCGGGCTCAGGCCCATCTCTGCGTAGAGGTTGCACACATGGCGCAACACGCTGCGGGGCGCAAAGCCCACCAGCTTGCCTTCGTGGTCGAAGCAGTCGTGGATGACCTGTGCCGTGGGGTCGGCCGCCCAGGGCACGATGCGCACGGTGGTCGGGTCAGGGCGCAGCTGCATGTCGCGGTCGGTCGGGTCCACGACGTCGTAGTAAGGGCCGCTCTCCGGGAATTCGCCGGTCACGCCCATGCCCACAATGGCCTGCGGCAGGCGCATGCCGCGGTCTTCGGTGAATTTCTCACGCGGCAGGATCTTGCCGCGCGCCACGCCGGTCAGGTCGGGCACCAGGCATTCGATCTCGGTGACGCGTTGCTCGTTGAGCCACTGCTCTAACTCGTTGAAGGTCTGGGGAATTTTCTTTTTGCTGCTCATGGGGTTCTCTGTGCGGAATCTGGGGGTATGCATCGGGGCTGGGATGCGACAGGCCCGCGCCACCGGGGTGGCCGGGCACAAAGAACACTCAGGGGCGGTCGGGCTCGGCGGCGTAGCTGCGGTCGTCGCGCATGCGGGCGGTCTGGCGCAGGCGCACAGCATCGCCAAAGGCGCGGAAGATGGCGCTGTAGAAGGCGTTGTCCCAGCAGCGCCACTCGGGGTGCCATTGCACCGCGTAGGCAAAGCCGCTGGCACCGGTCACCTCGAAGGCCTCCACCATGCCGTCGGGCGCGTGGGCCAGTGCACGCAGGCCGGGAGCCAGCCGGTTGATGCCCTGGCCGTGCAGGGAATTCACCATGGCCGTGGGCGCACTGGCCCACTGCTCGAACGCGCAACCGGGCACGAAACGCACCTCGTGCTGGGGGGCGTACTGCTGGTCCGGCGGCACACCGTCGGGTTCGCGGTGGTCCATCTTGCCGGGCACGTGGTGCACGGCTTGGTACAGGCTACCACCCATGGCGACGTTGATTTCCTGAAAACCCCGGCAAATGCCCAGCAGCGGGATGCCCTGCTCCACGCAGGCGCGCACCAGCGCCAGCGTCAGGGAATCGCGCTCCGGGTCGAGCGGCAGCGAGGGGTCGGCCACGGGCTCGTCGAAATGCGAGGGGTGCACGTTGGAGGGCGAGCCGGTCAGCATGACGCCATCGACCATGCCTAGCAGCTCGGGGAGCTGGGACGCATCGGCCAGGGGAAACATGATGGGCTGGGCCTGCGCGCCCACTTTCACGGCGCGGGCGTATTTGTCGCCAAGCAACAGGTAGGGCATGGCAAAGCCATGGTCGCCAAGAAGGCGGTGGTCGGCAGGCAGCCAGACCAGACTGGGACTGGGTTTCATGGTGGGTTCCATAAGGTCAAAGCATTTTGCCGCTGCAATTGGTTGAAAATAGGGGCCATTAAAGGCTGGGCGATGGTGCCACTTGAGGGCTTGTTATGTTGTCTGAGTACCTCCTTTCGGAAATGGCTCGGCTGGGCGGCAAAGAAAACCAGCGGGGCGCGGAGTTGCCGCTCCATCGACAGCTCTACGAAGCGCTGCGCCGCGGCCTGCTCGATGGCAAGCTGGCCGCCGGGGACCGGCTGCCCTCCAGCCGGGACCTTGCCAAAGACCTGAACCTGTCGCGCAACACCGTGGTCGCGGCCATCGGGCAGCTCACGGTGGAGGGTTACCTGCTCAGCCAGGTGGGCAGCGGCACCTATGTGCACGACACCCTGCCCAGCGCCAACCCGACCCGCAGCGTAGCTGGGCGGGGCAGTTCCACGACCACCGATCTGCCCGCAGGCAGGCCGCTGTCCGCGGCACCGGCCCGCCGGCTATCCCGCCGCGGCGAGTCGCTGAGCCAGACCTTCTGCGCGCGCGATCTGGAGGTCCAGCCCTTCACGCCGGGCGCTGCGGATTTCAGTGCTTTCCCCGTGGCCCTGTGGCAGCGGCTGCAGAACAAGCACTGGCGCGCGGCCTACCCCGACATGCTGGACTACAACGACTCCGGTGGCTACGGGCCCCTGCGCCGCGCCGTGGCGGACTACCTGCGGGTGTTCCGCAGCGTCCAGCTCGATGCGTTCCAGGTCATCATCACCAGCGGCACGCAGCAGTCGCTGGAGCTGTGCGCACAGCTGCTGGCCGACCACGGCGACACGGTGTGGATCGAGGACCCGGCATACTGGGGCGCCATCAAGGCCTTCATGGCCACAGGGCTGGCGCTGCACCCGGTGCCGGTGGACGAACAGGGCATGGCACCCACCCCGGCAGACGAACAGCGCCCGCCCAAACTCATCTACCTCACGCCATCGCACCAGTACCCCACCGGCGCGGTCACTTCGCTGGCGCGGCGCCAGCAGCTGCTGGCCACCGCGGCCCGCTGCGGCGCCTGGGTACTGGAAGACGACTACGACAGCGAATTCCGCTTCAGCGGGCCGCCCATCTCATCCCTGGAGGGCCTGGATCCGGACGGGCGCGTGCTCTACATGGGCACGTTTTCCAAGGTGCTCTACCCGGGCATCAAACTGGGCTACCTGGTGGTGCCCCACGCGCTGGTACCAGCGTTCAAACAGACCCACTACGACCTCAACCGCCCGGGGCAGATGCCGCTGCAGGCCGCCCTCGCGGAGTTCATTGAAATGGGTCATTTCACCAGTGCCCTGCGCCGGGCCCGCCAGACCTACGCCGAGCGCCGCAAGGCCCTGGTGAAGGCGCTGGCGCCGGCACTGGCGACCGGGCACGCGCGCCTGCTGGGCGCCGAGCAAGGCTTGCACCTGTGCCTGCGGCTGCCACTGGTGGTGGACGACCGCGCTCTGGCTACCAGGCTGTCGGCCCACGGACTGACTGTGCGCCCCCTATCGGCCTACTGCCTGCAGCGCAAAGACCTCAGCGGCTTGCTGATTGGCTATGGCTACGCCTCGCCCGCATCCATCGAGCGGCATGGACCGATGCTGGCCGGTGCCGTGGTAGAGGCGCTGGAGGCCGTCATGCACACGGAATCCATTGCGGCGCGCGGCTAGATCGCATCCTTCAACCGGTGGAACAGCATGCCCAGTGCCAACGATGGGGTGCGCAGGAGGGGACCGCCCGGAAAGTCGCGGTGCCGCAAGCGGGCAAACACATCGAAACGCTCGGCCTGACCGGCCACGGCTTCGGCCACCAGCTTGCCGGCCAGCCCCGTGAGCGCCACCCCGTGGCCACTGAAGCCCTGCAGATAGAAGACCTTCTGCCCCACGCGGCCAAAGTCGGGCGCGCGGTTCATGCTGATGTCCACAAAGCCGCCCCAGAGAAACTCCACCGGCGTGTCGGCGAGCTCCGGGAAAATCTGCACCATGCGCTCGCGCATCAGCTGCTCCAGGCGCGCTGGCGTCTGGGTGGTGTAGCTCACGCGGCCGCCAAACAGCAAACGGTGGTCGGCGCTGAAACGGAAGTAGTCGAGCACGAAATTGTTGTCGCACACCGCCGCCCGCCGGGCAATCAGCCGCTCGCACAAGGCGGGGTCCAGTGGCGCAGTGCCGATGATGTAGGTGCCCACAGGCATGATGCGTGGCGTGATGCTCGGCGCCACTTTGGGGCCATATTCCGGCAACATGCAGTTGCCGGCCAGCACGGCAAAGTCGGCATCCAGCCTGCCCTGGGCTGTGGTCAGCGTGACGCCACGGGCAGTTTGGTCCAGGCCGGTCACAGGGCTATGCTCAAACAGCTGAACACCCAGAGACTGGGCCGCCCGCGCCAGCCCCAGACCGTACTTGAGCGGGTGCAAATGGCCTGAACGGTTTTCATAGGCAGCGGCCACGTACCGGTCGGTGTCGATGAAACGCCGCACCTCCTTGCCTTCGGCCAGTTCGCACTGCAGCCCGTAGTCCCGCTGCTGCGCCTCCAGATCGGCCCGCAGTGCCCGCGCCTTGCGGGGCGAGTCGGCCACATACAGGTAGCCGTGCACGCGGTCGCAATCGATACCGAATTCCGCCGAACGCGCATCGATCAGGTCTATGGCCTCCAGAGACATGTCCCAGATGCGTCTTGCGTCGGCGCGGCCGAGCTGCTGTTCCAGTTCGCCCTGCCCCGAAGCCACCCCCACAATCGCCTGCCCGCCATTGCGCCCACTCGCACCGGCGCACACACGGTCGGCTTCGAGGACCGCCACCCGGTAACCCCGGCGCACCAGCTCCAGCGCCGAACTCAGACCTGCAAAGCCCGCGCCCACCACCGCCACATCCACCCGCAGCGCACCCTGCAACGGAGCTTGCGCGGGCGGGCGCTGCACGCTGGCTTCGTAGTAGCTGCGCTGGTTGAGCTGGGTGTCGGACTGGAGCAGGGATGTTTTGAACATGGCACCGTAAGGTAGCGCCTTGCAGTGCCGCGGGTGGGTCCAATTTTCGGGCACTGGCGGGGGCCGCGTGGCCACAATCCCCAGTCCCTGGCGCCTAAAGTGCCTTCTGGCGCAATGCCACCAGAGCGCCGAGCCACAGGGCCAGAGCCTACCACCACAAGCCCTGTACCAGGCCACCCGGTCCATCGGCCACCCACCCCACCATGGTGGGCCCCACGATCTGCCCCAGCGCAAAAGCGATGGTGAATGCGCTGATGCCGGCGGCCCATTGTGCCGGCGGCAGGTTGTGCCGCACCCACGCCGTGGTCGATGCCACCACGGACAGGAACACGGCGCCAAAGAGCAATCCCGAGGCCAGCACCGCCCACCACCAGGTGGTCATGGCAGGCAGGAACACCGCCAGCCCCAGCAAACCATTGAGCCGGGCCAGCGCCTGCCCGTTGCGGAAGCGGTCCAGCCAGCCCGACCAGATGCGCGATGAAGCCACCACCGCCAGGCCCAGCAATGTGTAGAACACCGTGATGGCACCGCTGCTGCTGCCCTGTTCCCGCAACAGCGCAATCACGAAAGTCATGTAACCGATGTACCCCACTCCAAAAAGCAGATAAGCCAGCAACGCCGGGGCGAAGCGGGCCAGCGGCAAGGGATTGGCACGCTTCAACTCGGCATTGGCAGATGACGGGGCAGCGCTTATCGACGGCGAGGTGGCAGGTGGTGCAGACAGTGGGGTGGGTGCATCCAGCTCAGCCAGCCGCCGGGCTACCCAGGCCAGCACCGCACACGCCAGCACGCAAACGAGCGCCAGCGCCCACCATGCCCACGCCCACGCGTGTGGCCGCTGTACCGCCTGCTCCAGCACCCACGGCACAGCCAGCGCCGAGGCCACAATGCCCCAGCCGGTACCACCGTAGTAAATGCCCAGCAACAGGCCCGAACGGGCGGGTCGGTGGGTCACCAGCCTGGCAGCCAGCAGGCCGCCCGTCACAAACACCCAGGCACTGCTGATGCCAGCCAGCAAGCGCTGCAGCAGCAACGGCGTGGCATCGGAAAAAAAACCACTGCCCGCCATGAACAGGCTGGCCAGCAAAGAACCCGCCACCATGAGAGCACCGGGAGACGTGCGGCGCAACAGGAACGGGGTGGACAGCGCGCCGAGCAGGTACCCCACCGCATTCGCGGTGTTCATGGCCCCGGCCAGCGTGTAGCTCCAGCCCAGGTCGGTACGCATGGGCGGAAGCAGCAGACCGTAGGAAAACCGCGTGATACCCAGGGACACGGCTGCCGCCAGCGACAGCGCCACCGCCAGAACCCAAACGCCCACCTGCGGTTCGGTTCCGGGTGCAGAAGAAGGTGGGGCGGACCCAGCGGGCTTGGCAGACATGGCCCCAGATTGTGTGCCAAAGCCGATTATTCTTGGTGGCCATGAACGACACCGCATGGCACCCCGCTTCCCG
>JALOSG010000158.1 GCA_025458665.1 Serpentinimonas sp. | reverse complement strand
ATCAGCAGGTCGCCGGGCAAAACCACCGTGCTGGGCGTGGCGTGCTGGAAGTCCTCGTGCGCCCGCTTCACGCCCACCACCGTGACGCCAAAGCGCTCGCGCACCGTGCTCTCGGCCAATGATTTCTTGTGGGTGGCCGCGGGCGCGCGGATCTTGGCAATGGCAAAGCCATCGTCAAACTCGATGTAATCCATCATCCGGCCGGTGATGAGGTGGGCCACGCGCTCGCCCATGTCGGCCTCCGGATAGACCACATGGTGGGCGCCAATGCGCTGCGCAATCTGGCCATGTTCCGGCGTCAGAGCCTTGACCCAGATGTCCTCGATGCCCAGCTCCGACAGCGCCATCACCGTCATGAGGCTGCAGGCCAGATCGGTACCTATGCCCACGATGGCGTGGTTGAAATCGGCCACGCCCAGTTGGCGCAACACCTGCACATTGGTGGCGTCGGCCTGCACCGCGTGGGTCAGTCGGTCGGCCCAGGCCTGCACGGGTTCTTCGTCGCGGTCCAGTCCCATCACATCATGACCCAGCCGCATGAGGGATTGGGCCACCGCACCGCCAAAGCGGCCCAGCCCAATGACCACCACACTGTCGCCTTGCGAGAAGGCGTACTGCTCTGTGAACAATTTACCCAACAATTGGATGCTCCTCCGGGTAGCGGTACGCTGCCCTCAAATGGCCCAGCGCCAGGGTGGCGGCCAGGGTGATGGTGCCCACGCGGCCCACGAACATGAGCACCGTCAGCATGAGCTGGCCCGCCGGCGGCAGCTCGGCCGTGATGCCGGTGGACAAGCCCACGGTGCCAAAGGCCGAGATGACTTCGAAGATCACTTCGTCCGTAGGCAGTGGGGTGGTGCGAAGGATGAACAGGGTCCCCAACACCACCATGCTGCTGCCTAGCACCAGCACCGTGATGGCCTGGCGCTGGGCGGCACTGGAAATGCGGCGGCCGAAGGCCTCGCTGTCGTTGCGGCCCTTGATCTCGGCCAGCACCAGCATGGCCAGAATAAGGAAGGTGCCCACTTTCACGCCGCCTGCGGTGCCCGCACTGCCGCCGCCTATGAACATGAGGAAGTAGTGCAGCGCCCAGGTTTCGTGGTGCATGGCGCCAATATCCACCGCGTTGAAACCAGCGGTGCGCGCCGAGACCGAAGCGAACGCCGCGTTGAGGACCTTGTCTCCGGTGGCCATGGGCCCCAACGTGCCCGGGTTGCTCCATTCGAACAGCAGCACCCCGAAGAAGCCGAGGCCCAGCAACAGCCCGGTACCCACCAGCGTGAGCTTGGTGTGCAGCGACCAGTGGTGCGGGTCGCGCCAGCGCTGCCGCATGTCGTGCAGCACCGGAAAGCCAATGCCGCCCAGCACGATGGCGCACATGATGGGCACCAGTATCCAGGCGTCGGAGGCAAAGCCCATCAGCCCGTCGGCATAGAGTGCAAAGCCGGCGTTGTTGAAGGAGGAGATGGCATGGAACAGCCCACTCCAGGCGGCTTCGGGCCAGGGCATGCCATAGTGCCAGCCCAGGCGAAAGGTCAGCAGCGCGGTGAGTATCAGCTCGGCAATCACCGTGACAATGAGCACCACCTTCGCCACGCTGGACACATCACCCAGGCCCACCGTGTGGGTCTCCACCTGCGCCACCAGGCGCGTACGCAGGCGCAGCGAGCGGTTGACCATGAGGCCCAGCAGAGTGGCCGCCGTCATCATGCCGAAGCCGCCCAGCTGGATCAGCACCATGAGGGTGGCTTCACCGAAGAAAGACCAATGGCTGCCAGTGTCCACCACGACCAGCCCCGTCACGCAGACGGCCGACACGGCGGTAAAGAACGCGATGAGCCAGGGCGTGGCCTGGCCGGTGGCGCTGGCCAAGGGCAGCATGAGCAGCAACGTGCCCACCAGGATGGCCAGCAGAAAAGCCAGTGCCACGGTGCGCGCAGGGTTTACAGACTGCAACAAATAAGTGCCACGTTATTGCGGTGCAGCATGGTACTGCTGTGGCGGCACTTTGAACAGCCCCGGGGGGGCGGGGCCGTGGCACCCCCGCCATCTGGGCCTCTTATGCAATGGTTTTCCAACGTTCAGGGCGCGCGTGCGGCCCAGCGCGGGCATTGATAGAGTGCGGCGGTTCAAAAAAACCTACAGGAGACCCTATGCGCGTTCCCCATTCCACCCCAAAAGCCGCCGCCCAGAGGCTGGTGGCGCGCCGCGCCCTGCTGGGCCTTGCCGCCGCCACCGTGCTGTTCATCTCTGCCGGCTTGACGGCCACGGAGGCGCATGCCCAGGCGGCCCCTTCCATTGTGGTGGCGTCCACCACGTCCACCGAACAGTCGGGCCTGTTTGGCCACATCCTGCCTCAGTTCAAGCAGGCCACAGGTATAGACGCCAAGGTGGTGGCGCTGGGCACGGGTCAGGCCATAGACATGGCCCGCCGGGGCGATGCCGATGTGCTGTTCGTGCACGACCGCGCAGCCGAGGAGAAATTCGTAGCCGATGGCTTTGGCGTGAAGCGCCTGGAAGTCATGTACAACGACTTCGTGATGGTGGGCCCCAAGGCAGACCCTGCTGGCGTGAAAGGCCGGGACATTGTGGCGGCACTGAAGAAAGTGGCCGCGGCCAACGCGCCCTTCGTCTCGCGCGGTGACCGCAGCGGCACCCACGCCGCCGAGCTGCGCTTCTGGACCCAAGCCGGTGCCGATGCCACCAACAAGGCCACACTGGGCACGGGTTACCGCGAGTGCGGCTGTGGCATGGGGCCGGCGCTCAACATCGCTTCATCGAGCAACGCCTACATCCTCACCGACCGCGGTACCTGGCTCAACTTCAAGAACCGCGGAGACCTGGCGGTCCTGGTGGAAGGCGACCAGCGCCTGTTCAACCAGTACGGGATCATGCTGGTGAATGCCGCCAAGCACGCCCACGTGAAAACCGCCGAAGGACAGAAGTTTGTGGACTGGGTGACAGGCCCTGCCGGACAAGCCGCGATCGCGTCTTACCAGATTGGCGGCGAGCAACTCTTCTTCCCCAACGCCCCCCGATGAGGCTTTTGCCAGGAAGCCTCAGTTGCAGCCCATATGCCGGCGGTACATGACGGGATCGTGCCCGGCGGGTACTTGCGTGCAAGGGTCCTCGGCGTAGCCGCGCAGCACGTTGTAACGCGCCACCTGCGCCGGGGTCAGCGCAGCCACGGTCTTGTAGTGCTGCGACAGGTGGATGAAACGCAGCTCGGTGCGCGCCGCTTCTGCCTCGGCCAGCAAGCGGCGCAATCCCGGTTCATCCACCCGGCCTGAGGCAAAGGCCTGCTCGATGGCGCGCTCTGCCGCAATCAGGCGTTCGCCCTGTGGTACGGCCAGGGCGCGCATCTCGTCAAAAAGGCGCTGCACCTGGGCGGTGGCCTGCGCCGACAAGCCCAGCTGGTCCTTGAGCTCGAGAACATGGGCGGGCCCCGGCATGCCATTCAACTCGGCAGGAAGGGCCAAGCCCCAGCCCCCTCCACGGCGCAGCTCTTTCACGTCTTCGGCAGACAAGGACTTGATCTCCCGTTGCTGAAAGCCCGCATAAGGCGTGGTGCCGGGCGTGGTGCTGGAGGTAGTGGCCGCCGCTCTGTTGTGTGCGGCGTGGTGGGGTGCCGTGTGGTGGGGTGCCGTGTGGTTGTGCTGCGCCTCCACGGGCGGGCTGGCAAGCAGCAGCCCGGCAAAGACAAGCGATCCCGCGGCCAGCGCCATGACCGCAAAGGCACGGGGGGATGGAGTCAAAGAACGGGCAGTGAGTGTCATGGTGGCGATCGACTGGAAAGTCTTCAGTGTGGGACCAAAGTCCGAAGGAGCCTATGATCCAAGTCATACGGTCTACCTCTTGCCACCCGCCATGGTTTCTCATCTGCCGTCCCAGCCTGGCCTGGCGTTAACGTCGCCGGAGTTAATGTCGCCAGATTGGCCCGCGCCACTGACACAGCTGCTGCCCAAGGAGCTGCTGGAGCAACTCTCGCACCGGCCCATTCTGCGCACGCAGACACTGTTCCGCCAGGGGAGCAAGCCGCGCTACATGTATTTCATTGCACACGGTGAGGTGGTGCTGGAGCGCCATGGCCCGGAGGGCGAGAATGCCGTGGTGCAACGTGTGCGCCAGGGCTTTCTGGCCGAGGCCAGCCTGGACGCCCGCACCTACCACTGCGACGCACGGGTAACGGCCGATGGGGCTGCATGGGCACTTGCCCTGAGCCCACTGCAGCAGGCCTTGCAACAGGACAGTGCGTTCGCGCAGCGCTGGATCGGCATGCTCGCCGCGCAAATCCGTCAGGCCCGCGCCCGCTGCGAGCGCCTGACCTTGAAGGGTGTGGAGGCACGTATCTGGCACATGTTCGACACCGAAGGGCGTCAGGGCAAGCTGTACATTTCGTCGTCACTGAAACAGTTTGCTGCCGATCTCGGCGTCACCCACGAAGCCCTCTACCGGGCGCTGGGCCGCATGGAGCGCGAGGGACACATTGTGCGGCGCCAGGTGCGCGCCCACGCTATCGCCGCCATTGAGATTTACGACCACCGCTGCCACGCCAGCGCCGTAAACTGACCTTGTCCTTGCAACACCGCAAGGGCCTAGTGTTCCAGGTGCATCTGCACCTGCCCCAGACGCCACACCGCCGTGTGCCCTTACCCGGGACCGGCGATCCGTCTGCAACCGAAGGAGAGAACGATGAGCGGACCTACATCCACAGCCACAGCCGGCCAGTGCCCCGTCATGCACGGCGCCAACACCCAGGCCAGCAAGACCAACACCGCGTGGTGGCCCAACGCCCTGAATCTGGACATCCTGCACCAGCACGACACCAAGACCAACCCGCTGGGCCCGGCCTTCAACTACCGCGAAGCCGTGAAGCAACTCGACGTGGCCGCGCTGAAGAAGGACCTGACCGAACTCATGACCAACAGCCAGCCCTGGTGGCCCGCCGACTGGGGCCACTATGGCGGCCTCATGATCCGCATGGCGTGGCACGCGGCGGGCTCGTACCGCGTGGCCGATGGCCGCGGTGGCGCAGGCACCGGCAACCAGCGCTTTGCGCCACTGAACTCCTGGCCCGACAACGCCAACCTAGACAAAGCCCGCCGCCTGCTGTGGCCCATCAAGAAGAAGTACGGCAACAAGCTCAGCTGGGCCGACCTGATGATCCTGGCCGGCAACGTAGCCTACGAATCCATGGGCTTCAAGACCTTTGGCTTTGCCTTTGGCCGCGAAGACATCTGGGCACCCGAGCAGGACATTTACTGGGGTTCCGAGAAAGAGTGGCTGGCACCCAGCGGCAGCGAAGGCAGCCGCTACTCGGGCCAGCGTGACCTGGAGAACCCCCTGGCCGCCGTGATGATGGGCCTCATCTATGTGAACCCCGAAGGTGTGGACGGCAAGCCCGACCCGCTGAAAACCGCCCACGACGTGCGCGTGACCTTTGCCCGCATGGCCATGAACGACGAGGAAACCGTGGCGCTTACCGCCGGCGGCCACACCGTGGGCAAAGCGCACGGCAACGGCAATGCCGCCAAGCTCGGCCCGGCCCCGGAAGGCGCCGACATCCACGAGCAGGGCATGGGCTGGATGAACCACGAAACCCGCAGCGTGGGCCGCGATACCGTCACCAGCGGCATTGAAGGCGCCTGGACCACCAACCCCACGCAATGGGACAACGGTTACTTCCACCTGCTGTTGAACTACGACTGGGAACTCAAAAAGAGCCCGGCCGGTGCGTGGCAGTGGGAGCCCGTGAACATCCGGGAAGAGGACAAGCCGGTGGATGTGGAGGACCCGTCCATACGCCGCAACCCCATCATGACCGACGCCGACATGGCCATGAAGATGGACCCGGAATACCGCAAGATTTCCGAGCGCTTCTACAAAGACCCGGCCTACTTCGACGACGTGTTTGCCCGCGCCTGGTTCAAGCTCACCCACCGCGACATGGGCCCCAAGGCCCGCTACATCGGCCCGGAAGTGCCAGCCGAAGACCTGATCTGGCAAGACCCGGTGCCCGCTGGCCGCAAGGACTACGATGTGGCGGCCGTGAAAGCCCAGATTGCTGCCAGCGGCCTGAGCCTGGCCGAGATGGTGAGTACCGCCTGGGACAGCGCCCGCACCTTCCGCGGCTCCGAC
>JALOSG010000157.1 GCA_025458665.1 Serpentinimonas sp. | reverse complement strand
ATCGCACCACTCGATGCGTGCGGGCTGGCACAGCGCGGCCATGTCGGCCACCCAGGCAATGAGGCGGGCGTTCCTGACGTGGGCCGGCGCATTGACGGTGAGGCCCTGCATCATGGGTGAGTTCATGGGAAGTCTCCAGAGTTTAAAAATGGGATGTGAAAAACCGGCTGGAATCCCTGCGGCAGTAGGCAGCGCGGGGCGGCAAACGGCTTGTCAGATCCATCGTCAAACCCGTGGGGTTCCGTGGAAGCGCGTCCGCGTTGGGTATGCGGAATGACCGGTCGGCGTGGGTTGCCGTGGCCAGGGTCTCGCATTTTATGAAACCCGTATGTAACTGGCTAGAGCATGTTATGCGAAAAGCGCATAACCCTATGTGCAGGTCGATCCAGAGGCGGGCAAGCGCTCAGAACGCGTGGCGGATTTCGTCCACCCGGGCCTGCACAGAGAGCAGCCACTCGGCACGCGGCTCGGTGGCCGGGACGGGGCTGGGCAGGGACATCAGCCGCAGTGCTTCCCGCATGAATGCCTGCAGGTGCATGGCCTCGCTGCCTGGCGGTGCGGGCCGGGAGCGCAAGGCCATGACGATTTCATGGGGCACGCCCAGCGATCCCAGCAAGGACGGAAGCACGGTGCCGGCATGCTGGCGGACCAGGTCTTTGAGCATGGCCCGGTCGTGGGCATAGGCAGGCAGTCCCACGGCGCGGTGCACCAGGAAGAACAGGCCCAGCTCGGAGACCAGGCCGCAGAGCATGCCTTGCTCCGGCGAAGCCCCGCCCTCCAGCCGCGCCAGTTCGCGGACCAGAGCCGCCACGTGCACACTGCGGCGCCATGCGGCCTCCGTGATGTCTGCGATGGCCATCATCGAAGGCATGGACCGGATCTGGTTCACTGCCACCGAAATAGCCAGGGAGCGCGTGGCATCGAACCCGACCCGCGCAATCCCCTGCTCCACCCCGTAAACCGTGCGGCCCAGGGGATTGAACGCCACGGAGTTGGAAAGCTGGATCAGTTTGGCGGCCACCAGCGGCTCGGCCTCGATGAGCCGGGCCACGTCGGCCACATGGACATTGGGCCGGTTCAGTGCAGAGCGTATGGACAGACTCAGCTGGAAGCTGGTGGGAAAAACCGCAACGCCCCCCTCCAGCAAATCCTGCTCCACATGGCTCATCAACGCAGTGTGGTCGTACATGGTCTTTGGCGGGCTGTAGCCCCGCATGGCTAGAAATGCGCAAAAACCTATCAGAATCAGTTTAGCACCGCAGGTCGCGGCACACACCTCCCCCCGGGCGTCAGGAGATGTTTCCGGGCCGGGCTTTTTGTAAGTGAAGGCTACCGGCCCGCAGCGCGGCAGGCTAGGTGCGAGGCGCCGACGCCGACGCGCAACGCTGTTCCCAGCGCCAGGCGTGGGCCACCAGTGTGGCCAGATCCGGGTACTGCGGTACCCAGCCCAGTTCCTGGCGGGCCAGGGTGGCGTCGGCCACCAGCCGGGCCGGATCGCCGGGCCGGCGGGGTGCGTACTCCAGCGCAATCTCGCGCCCGGTGTGCGCCCGGGCCACGTCGATGACCTGCTGCACGGAATAGCCACCGCCATTGCCCAGGTTGAACACCCCAGACGCGCCGCCCTGCAAGAGGCGCTGCAGGGCCAGCCAGTGGGCCTCTGCCAGGTCCATGACGTGGATGTAATCGCGGATGCAGGTCCCGTCGGGCGTGTCGTAGTCCTGCCCGAACACCTTGATGCCGGCCCGCCGCCCCGAGGCGGCCTGCAGCACCAGCGGAATCAGGTGGGTTTCGGGGTCGTGGCGTTCGCCCAGCAGCCCGTCCGGGTGCGCGCCGGCGGCGTTGAAATACCGCAGGCACACCGAACGCAAGCCATAGGCGCGGTCGTAGTCGGCCAGCACCTGTTCCACCATCCACTTGGTGCGCCCGTAGGGGTTGATGGGTTGCTGCGGGTGGCGTTCGTCGATGGGGGTGTAAGCCGGCTCACCAAACACCGCCGCAGTGGACGAGAAGATGAAGTGCTTCACCCCGTGCGCGCGCATGGCGTCCAGCAGATCGAGGGTGCGCAGCACGTTGTTGCGGTAGTAGCGCGCAGGCTGCTCCACCGACTCACCCACCTGGATGAAGGAGGCAAAGTGCATCACCGCGTCCACCGGCTGGCTGGAAAAAATCCGGTCGAGCAGGGCGCGGTCCGCCATGTCACCGCGCTCCAGGCGGCCACTGGTCACGGCATCGGCGTGGCCGCTGGAGAGGTCGTCGAGGGTGACCACGTTCACGCCCCGCTGGCCCAGCAGCCACACCATGTGGGAGCCGATGTAACCGGCCCCGCCCACCACCAGCACCGTGGGTGGCGCGCTCATGCAGCGTCCTTGCCGGCGCGCCCGTAACGGTCTTCAAACCGCACGATGTCGTCTTCACCCAGGTAGCTGCCCGACTGGACTTCGATGAGCTCCAGCGGGATGACGCCCGGGTTTTCTAGCGCGTGGATCTGGCCCACGGGGATGTAGGTGGACTGGTTCTCGGAGATCAGCAGGGTCTGGTCTCCGTTGGTGACCTTGGCGGTTCCGCTCACCACAATCCAGTGTTCCGCGCGGTGGTGGTGCATTTGCACCGACAGCTTGGCACCCGGCTTCACCGTAATGCGCTTGACCTGGTAGCGGGCGCCGTGGTCGATGGAGTCGTACATGCCCCAGGGGCGGTACACCTCGCGGTGGTTCAGGTGTTCGGTGCGCTGGGCACTGCGCAGTTGCTCCACGATCTGCTTGACTTCCTGCACGCGGTCTTTGTGCGCCACCAGCACCGCGTCGGGGGTTTCCACCACCACCATGTCCTGCACACCCACCATGGCCACCAGCCGGCTTTCGGCCTGCACCAGCGTGTTGCTGCAACCGTGGCCCAGCACATCGCCGCGCCAGGCGTTGCCCAGCGCATCCTGCGGGCTGACTTCCCACAGCGCCCGCCAGGAGCCCACGTCGCTCCAGCCCGCATCCAGCGGGACCATGGCGGCATCGGCGGTTTTCTCCATCACGGCGTAGTCCACCGAGTCGGCGGGGCAGGCTTCGAAGGCGGCGCGGTGCAGGCGCACAAAGTCCAGGTCGGGCACCGCCTGTGCCACGGCTTGCCGGCAGGGCTCCACCATGTCGGGGCGCCAGCGCTGCAGTTCGTCCAGGTAACGCTGGGCGCCCACCAGGAACATGCCGCTGTTCCAGAAGTAACGGCCGCTGTCCAGGTAGGCCTGGGCGGTGGCGGCATCGGGCTTTTCCACAAAGCGTTGCACGGCGTAGCCGCCGGGGCCCAGGGGCTCACCGCGCTCCACGTAGCCATAGCCGGTTTCAGGGTGGGTGGGCACCACGCCAAAGGTCACCAGTTTGCCCGCAGCCGCCAGCGGCATGGCCGCCTGCACGGCGGCGTGGAACGCAGCCACATCCTGAATGAGGTGGTCGGCGGCCAGCACCAGCAACATCGCATCGGGCGCAGTTTTCAGGGCCTGGAAAGCGGCCACTGCTATGGCTGGTGCGGTGTTGCGCCCCACCGGTTCGAGCAGGATGGTGGGGGCAGAGACTTGAGATGGGTTCGGGGAAGCCTGTGGCACACGCAGTTGCTCGGCGGCCAGAAACCGGTGCTCTTCGTTGCAAATCACGGTCAGGCCGGTGCAGGGCAGCCCTTGCACACGCTGTACGGTGGCCTGCAACATGGAGTGGCCGCCATCCACCAGCGGCAGGAACTGCTTGGGCTTGAGCTCGCGGGACATGGGCCAGAGGCGGCTGCCGGAGCCTCCGGCCATGATGACGGGAATCAGGGGCATGGGTGTTCCTCAGGGGAGAGCCCTGACGCGGCCCAACCGGCAGACCGGTTCAGCGCAGGGGCATGGGGGAAGTGGCCGGCGGCATGTCGTACACCAGCTGCTGGTGCGCCACCTGCAGGCGCTCGGAGAGGCCGTGCAGCATCACCAGCATGAGCTTGTTGCCCAACCGGGGTAGCGTGACCAGAATGTCGTTGAAAGCCTGGCGGGACAGCACCACCACATCGACCGGGTCCATGGCCACACAGCTGCTGCTGCGGGGCCGCCCCGTGATCATGGACATATGCCCTGCGGGTACGCCCGGACCCAGCAAGGCCACGCGGTGGCGGCTGCCGTAGTCGTCGGTCAGCACCATTTCGGCGGTGCCGGTGAGCAGGAAGATCATGAAGTCGCCCTTGCCACCTTCGGTGAGGAGCTCGGTCCCCCTGGGCGCGGAGTAGCACACCATGAAGTTGCACAGCAACGCTGTCTCGTTCATGTCCAGCGCCTGCAGCAACGGTACCGCCGAGAAGATCTCGTGGATGTCCTCGGCAAAGTCCCGAGCGCTGCCGAGGCATTGGAACTCCTGAGGTAGCCGGACTTGTAGGTGGTTCATAAGGCAGGCAAGTGTTGTAACGATGATACCCCCGCTGGCCCGTTTTGGAACCCCGGAAATGATAGGAAGTTTCCGAGATTAGCCCCATTGAACCTATACTTCGCCGGCTGACTTCGCTGTATGCCCCGTAGAGAGGGCGGGGTAGGAATCCATGAAGTTCTCGGACAGTTTTTCTTTGGGAGATTTGAACCGCCTGTTGCAGGCGGTCGATGCTTCCCTGTCCGTTCGCAGCCACCTGGAGCTGCTGAAGTGGTTGCAGCTGAGCGTGCAGGAAATGCTGCCGCACGATATCGTGATTGCCGCCTGGGGCGACTTTTCCCTGGGTCTGGTGAGCTACGACGTGGTTTCGCCTCTGCCCGGCCTGCGCACCGACGACCTGGACGACGGCGCTCTGCTGCCCATGGTGGTGGAGCTTTTCACCTACTGGAAGCAATGCAACCACGCGCCATGCGCCGTGGTAGGCAGCTACGGCTTCAGCAGCCACATCCGCAGCAACCACGAGTTGGTGGACACCTTGCGGTGCATGCCCTCGGCGCTGGTGCACGGCATCAAGGACCAGCGCGGGCGCCACGACTGCCTGTACATCTTCCTGGGCCCGGAACCGCTGGGTGAACCCAAGTCCTGCAACCTGCTGCGCTACCTGCTTCCGTATGTGGATGCAGCGTTCCGCCAGGTGGCGCATCTGCCTGCCCAATACCTGCAGGCGGCTCAGACGGCCAGCGCCGCGCCCGCCACGCTGCTGGCCAACCCGGGCGCCAGCGCCGAAGCCGACACCCTGGCCAACGACGAACTCGGGCTGAGCTCGCGGGAACAGGACATCATGGAGTGGGTGCGCGCGGGCAAGACGAACCAGGAAATCGGGATGATCCTGGACATCAGTGCCTTCACAGTGAAAAACCACGTCAAGCGCATCTTCAAGAAGCTCAACGTGGTGAACCGGGCGCAGGCGGTCTCGAAAATGGCCGACCTGTCGGCCAGCGCGCGGCGCTGAACGGGCTGTTCAGGCCGGCGCAGATTACTCAGGCCGCTGCGGGCGCGGCGCCAGCTTTGCGCGCACGGGCACGGCGTGCCAGCCCACCCAGGCCCAGGGCCGAGGCGAACAGCAGGGCTGCGCCGGGGAGCGGGGTGGGTACGAGGCTGATGAAATCCTGGTGCTGGGCGTTGTGCAGCAGCACTATCCGGTAGTCCGACGGGCCCTTGCCTTCACCATCCGCTATTTTCTTCAACCAGTCCTGCGCCGTATTGCGGGCGGTGGTGTCACCCGAAGTGACCCGGAAGTCACCGGTGCCAAGTTTCATGTCTGCCTTGCCACTCACCAGCTCCCACAGGGCCAATTGGAAAGCCGCAGACATCACGTTGGTTCCCTTCTCCAGTACCGCACCGTACGCAATGTTCACCAGTTGCTGGACGCTGCTGTACCAGCCCTGGCTGTTTGCCCAGTTGGCGCTGTAGGTCTTGGTTCCGGTGGTGCTCAGCGTTTGAGTCAATTCGACACACCACGCCAGAATAGATCCGCTCAGCGAAGGCTCACCGGGGGCTGCAGAAGGGTTTGAAGCCGTGAAATCGAAACCACCCGCGGCTGTGCTGCGCGAGGAGTAGGAAGGCCCAGCCACGTTGAACGACAGGTAAGAAGGGTATGCCGCCCCTTCGTACTTCAGCCCAACCGTTGCCGCCTGCGCCTGCGCGCCCCACACCAGTGCCAGGGCGGTGGCGCCAGCGGCCATGCTGTGTTTGAAAGAAATCTTCATGTTCTGCTCCTCCGCCCGGGCT
>JALOSG010000156.1 GCA_025458665.1 Serpentinimonas sp. | reverse complement strand
GTCGGGTTTGTGGAGTCGGTCTCGGTGGGGCAGACGCTGGCCGCCAAGCGCCGCCAGCGCATCGAGCCCGACCAGGAACTGGTGGCGCTGGGCTCCAGCAACCTCTCGGCCGCGTTCACTGGGGGCTTCCCGGTCACGGGCGGCTTTGCCCGTTCGGTGGTGAATTTCGATGCTGGCGCCCAGACCCCGGCCGCCGGTGTGTTCACCGCGGTGGGCATCACGCTGGCCTCCCTGTTCCTAACGCCAGCCCTGTTCTACCTGCCGCAGGCCACGCTGGCCGCCACCATCGTGGTGGCGGTGCTGTCGCTGGTGGATTTCAGCATCTTCAAGAAAACCTGGGTGTATGCCAAGGCCGACTTTGCCGCCGTGCTGGCCACCCTGGTGGTGACGCTGGCGGTGGGCGTGGAAATGGGCCTGGTGGTGGGCGTGGCGGTGTCTTTGCTGCTCTACCTGCTGCGCACCTCGCGCCCGCACATTGCCGAGGTGGGGCTGGTGGCAGGCACCGAACATTTCCGCAACGTGCAGCGCCACCGGGTGGTGGTGAGCCCGCGCGTGCTGGGCCTGCGTGTGGACGAAAGCCTCTACTTTGCCAACTCCCGCGTGCTGGAGGACCGCATCAACGAAGCGGTGGCCGCGCACCCGGAACTGGCGCACGTGGTGCTGCAGTGTTCGGCGGTGAACGACATCGATGCCAGCGCCCTGGAAAGCCTGGAGTCCATCAACCACCGGCTGAAAGACGCGGGCCTGCAGTTCCACCTTTCGGAGGTGAAAGGCCCGGTCATGGACCGGCTGCAGCGCACCGATTTCCTGCAACACCTGAGCGGGCGGGTGTTCCTGTCCCACTTCCAGGCCATGCAGGAGTTGGCGCCCGAGGTGCACTGACCGCGGCCCAAAGGCGGAGTCCCCTACGCCTCCCTGCGCCACCAGCGCCTTTGGCTTACAGTTGGCGGCCATGACACCGACCTTTGTGCCCGAGCGCTTTGTGCGCGTCATGGGCTGCACCGCCCCCGAACTCCTGAGCTGGCTGCCGCGTGCACTGCCCACCGCCACCCGCACCGTGGCTGCCGATGGCGCGTCCTGCACCGCGCAGTTTCCTGGCGGTACCCTGACTCTCAGCTGGCACGACCTGCCCCAACACCGCATTGCCTTGCTGGTCATGCCGCAGCTCTCGGTGGAGTTCAGCTACAGCGGCTTCGATGCCGATGCGCGCTACGCGGTGCAGAAAAAGTTCGATCTGGAGACCCACCGTGGCGGCGGCTGAACGCGCGTGGCAGTAGCCCGCTGCACTGGCTACTGTCGGCCGGGTCACACCGGGTCACACCGGCTCAGACCGGGTCGGACCTCACGGCGGTGCCGGGCGCAGTGGGGGTAGTGGGCGCAGTGGGTTTGGCCGGGCCGCCTTCAGCCTGAACAGCCTGGGCGGCCTTGGCGCACAGCGGCTCGGGCTCGAACATCTGCACCTTGTTCTCGCTCCCCTCGCTGCGGGTCTTGGCCTGGTACATGGCGTGGTCGGCACGGCGCAGCAACACATCGGGTCGGTCGGCATCACCCGGGCACATCGCCACACCAATGGAGGCTCCCAGCACCACCTCCAGCCCCTCGATCTCGAGGCTCTGGCAGATACCGGCCAGCAGCCGCCGGGCCAGTCCTGCTGCCACGCCGCTGTCCTGCACACCACGCTGCAGCACCGCGAACTCGTCGCCACCCAGTCGGGCGACAAAGTCCGACTCGCGCGCGATACCCTGGATGGTCCGGGCCACCTGCACCAGTGCGGCGTCGCCCACCGCGTGACCAAACCGGTCGTTCACCGGTTTGAAGCCGTCCAGGTCTATGTAGAGCACCGCGCAGCCTTTGCCGGTGCGCCGAGCCAGCGCCACCTCGGCGTTGAGGCACTCCATGAACATGCGCCGGTTCATGAGGCCGGTGAGAGGGTCGTGGTTGGCGGCGTGGCGGATGCGTTCTTCGGTGCGGCGCCGCTCCGTGATATCGGTGTAAGTCTGTAGCAGCAGTCCGCCTTCCACCGGCACGGTGCGCACCTCCAGCAGCTTGCCGTTGGGGCGCAGGCGTTCGTACGCGTCGCAGAACCGCCCCTGCTCGTCGGCGGCCAGTTGCAGGCGCAGCGCGTCCGACGCCTGGTCGAACTCCCCGCGCTCGCGCTGGTAGGCCAGCAGCGTGCTCAGCAACGGTTTGGCTTCCAGCACGCTGCGCGGAACGTCCAGCAGATCGAGTACCCGGCTGTTGAACAGCTCCACGCGCCCGCTGGCGCTCACCATGGTGACGCCCTGTTCCATATTCTCCAGCGTGGCTTCCAGCAGGGCCGACTTCTGCTCCAGCATGGCACTGCTTTCCCTGGCCTCTTGTTCGGCTGCGGCCAGGCGCTGTTGCTGGCGCTTGAGTTCGGTGATGTCCACGTGGGTGAAAAACACCGTCTGGGCGTCGGTGGGGCTGGCAATGATGCGCACAAAACGCTGACCGGGCAGCGGCAGCTCGAAAGGGACGCCGGCGTAGTTCAGGTGGTGGGCCAGCAACTGTTTGCCGGTATCGAGCAGTTCCTGCCGGATTGCCGCCTCGGCGGGGTCTTCGCCCTGGCCGCCAGCTCCCGACCAGACCAGTTCATACAGCGCTCCGAACGTGACACCCAGGGCCACGTGGCGCCGCGGCAGTTGGTACATCTGCAAAAAGCGCTCGTTGACCCAGTGGATTTGGCCATCCCGCTGGCAAATGGCCAGTCCGTCGGGCACCCGGTCGAGCAAATCGGCGCTGGCTGCGCTGGAGCGGTCGTTGCGGTCGCTCAGCGTGATCGGGGGGGCAGCGCACAGAGGCACCCCCGTCGCTTCAGCGCGCCAGATGCGCACACGACTGCCGTCGGACATGGGCAGTGACGAGGACCGCACCATGCGGCCGTGGTGCTCGAATTCGTAGGCACGGTTTTGTGCCCGGTGGCGTGCGACGCTGGTGTCTATGTAGCTCTCTATGTTGGCGAGGTCGTCGCTCAGACGCACGGTGTAGAAGCGCCGCAGGTTCTCGCGGTAGGGTTCACCGGCGTAGATGTGCCCCTCGTGTTCCGGGAACAGCTTGTAGAAAGTGCGGTTCCAGTACAGCGCACGGTCCTCGGCGTCGAACACGCAGATGCCCAGGTCCAGACCATCAAGGATTTCGCCCAGCGTGGCGTGGTGCAGGTTGGACATGGCGCAAGCAAGCGTTGGGGGCGGGTCCGTGGGGTGGGCGCGGGGTGAGGCCGGTAGGAACTGGACGGGCGGAATGAACGCGGCATGGGCATTACAACGCAGCCGAACTGGGAAATCAATAGACCCGTTGGGGCCACATGCTGGCCTAACTGCGTATTAAGTGATAAATTGAATCAGCCATAAAAAGAATCTGCTGAGACCCGGAGCCACCATTCCCCGTTCGCCCACCTTACCGCCGTCGCCATGACAGCCACACCGCCGCCGCCCGCCAGCACGGCTCCCCCAGGGGCGCCTGCTGCCTGGGAGCGGCGCGAACGCCTCAGGGCTGAACTGGAGCAGCAGGCCAACCTGAGCGCCTTGCAGGTGCTGCGGACCACGCTGGAATCTTCGCCCGACGGCATCGTGGTGGTAGACCTGGATGACACCATCGTCACCTGCAACCGGCGCTACCTGGATCTCTGGAAGATCGACGGTGTGGTGGTGGGCCTGACCAAGGCGTCGGTGGTGCGGGAGTTCTGCACGCCCATGGTGGAGAACCCGCGGGCTCTGGAGTTGCCAGAGCGGCAGGGCAGCGACTTGCGCGACGTGTATGTGAGCGAAATCGCCATGAAGGACGGCCGGGTGTTCGAGCGCCGAGTGGCCGCGCAGACCGAGGGAGATGTTTTCTGTGGCTGGGTCATCCACTGGCACGACATCACCGAGCGGCGCCGCGCTACTCGGCACCGTGACCAGTTGGCCCACGTGGTGGAGCGCAGCCTCAACGAAATTTACCTCTTCGATGCCAAGACCCTGCATTTCAGCTATGTGAATGCAGGGGCCCGGGCCAACCTGGGTTACACCGCGGAGCAGCTGGGCCAGATGACGCCCGTGGACATCAAGCCGGAAATGGACGAGGCCCAGTTCCGCGCCATGATCGCCCCCTTGCTCAGCGGCGAGCAAGAACTGCTCAAGTTCGAGACCGTGCACCAGCGGGCCGACGGCAGCCTCTACGACGTGCTGGTGCACCTGCAGATGGATACCCACGGTGATCGCCCGAGCTTCGTGGCGCTCATTTTGGACATCTCCGAGCGCAAGAAGGCCGAGCGCCAGATCTGGGATCAGGCCCATTACGACACGCTCACCGGCCTGCCCAACCGCATCCTGCTGCAGGACCGGCTGGCCCAGAAGATTGCCCAGTCCCACCGCACCGGCGGGCGGATAGCGGTCATGTTCATCGATCTCGACCGCTTCAAGGAAATCAACGACACGCTCGGCCATGCGCAGGGCGACCTGTTGCTGGCGCAAGCCGCCCGGCGGCTGCAACATGCCGTACGCGCTTCCGACACGGTGGCGCGCATGGGCGGCGATGAGTTCGTGGTGCTCATTCCGGAGCTGCAGGAACCCCGGCTGGCTATCCGCACCGCCGAGAACATTGTCGAGAACATGGGCGCTCCGTTCGATCTGGACGGCCACGTGGTGAACGTGTCGGCCAGCGTGGGTATCGTTCTCTACCCGGACGATGGGCAGGACGCGGAGTCTTTGTTGCGCTGTGCCGACCAGGCCATGTACCTGAGCAAGAGCCGTGGCCGCAACTGCTACACCTTCTACACGCCCGACCTGGAGCAGGCCTCCCAGCGCCGCCTTCGCCTGGTCAGTCAGATGCGCACCGGCCTGGCCGAGCAACAGTTCTGCCTGAACTTTCAGCCCATCGTCGATCTGGCCACCGGGATGGTGCACAAGGCCGAAGCCTTGCTGCGCTGGAACCACCCCACGCTGGGCCCCATTCCGCCCGGCGAGTTCATTCCGCTGGCCGAAGACAGCGGTTTCATCGGTGATCTGGGGGAGTGGGTGTTCGAGGAAGCGCTGCAGTGGCTGGCACGCTGGCGCGAGCTGACCGGGCGCGACGTGCAGGTCAGCATCAACAAGTCACCGCTGCAATTCCAGGCCCGCTACCGCCGCGACCACGTGTGGGTTCAGCGCATGCGCCAGCGTGGCGTTCCCGGCCACGCGCTCACCATCGAGATCACCGAGGGGCTGCTCATCGATGTCAACGAAGCCACGCAGGAGTGCCTGCTGCATTACCGCGATGCGGGTATCCAGGTGGCCATAGACGACTTCGGTGTGGGCTATTCCGCGCTGTCTTACCTCAACCGGCTCGATATCGATTTCCTCAAGATCGACCGCTCTTTTGTTCAGCACATAGACACCCGCCGGGCCGACCTGACCCTCATCGAAGCCATCATCAAGATGGCCCATGCGCTGGGTCTCAAGGTGGTGGCCGAAGGGGTCGAGACCGCGCAGCAGCTCGAACTGCTGCGCCAGATCGAATGTGACTTTGCGCAGGGCTACCACTTTGCGCGTCCCATGCCCGCCAAGGCTTTCGAGGCCATGCTGCTGGACGGACGTACATGAGGCGAATGAAACCACTCCTTCCGCTGCTGCTGTCCCTGGCGGTCTGGGCTGCGTGCGCTGCCCCTGTGCCGGCCCACGCCAGTACCAGTCCCGGCACCCAGAACAGCCCATCTGCCGAACTGCCCACGGTCGCCGCCATCGACGTGGCGCGCTACATGGGCACCTGGTACGAGATTGCCAACTACCCCAACTTCTTCCAGCGCAAATGTGCAGCGGGTACGCAAGCCAGCTACAGCCTCATTGCACAGGGCGAGGATGCCGGTCGGGTGCAGGTGCTCAACCGCTGCCGGCGCGAGAGCGGGGAATGGATAGAGGCGGCCGGGGTGGCACGCCAGCTGGGTGGCGAGACCTCACCGCGGCTGAAGGTGCGCTTTGCGCCTGCCTGGCTGTCCTTCATTCCGCTGGTGTGGGGCAATTACTGGGTGATTGACCTGGACCCCGCCTACCAGCTGGTCGCGGTGAGCGAGCCCACACGGGAATACTTGTGGATTCTGTCGCGCACCCCGCAAGTGGCGCCCGACGTTTACGAGGCGCTGCTCCAGCGCCTGGTGGCGGTTTACGAGGCGCTGCTCCAGCGCCTGGTGGCGCTGGGCTTCGATGTGTCTGCATTGAAAAAGACGCCGCAGCCCTGAGGCGACGGCGTCTTTCCTGGTTCACCCGGCAGGCCGGGTCAGGACTCAGTTGCTGCGCGTGGCGCGCTCGCGACCGGCCACTTCCTGGCCGCGCTCGCTGCCCTGGGCCACAGCGTTCTGCGGGTACTGGCCCGGGAACATCTGGCGGGCCAGCAGGCCGGTCTCACCATCCACCACGATGTTGCCGGTGCGCTGGGCTTCGGCCAGCTCCTGCTTCACCTGGGCGCGGGTCTTCCCCTGGGCGGTTTGCTCGGCGGGGTACTGGCCAGGGAACATTTGGCGAGCCAGCAGGCCGGTCTGGCCGTCCACGATGAAGTTGCCGGTGCGCTGGGCTTCGGCCAGTTCGGCGCGGACCTGTTCGCGGGTCTTGGCAGCGGCAGGATCGGCGGCTACAGCGTGGCCAGCGGTCAGGGCGGCGGCGGCCAGGGCGATGGCGGATGCAAAGGCGGAAGACTTTTTCATGAGGTGTTCCTTTTCAGCTAAACGGGAAATGAGGGTGGAGAGGTCTGTCTCGGCGCCAGATACCGGCGTCGATGGATGGACTTTAAAGTTTCGCAAAACAAAGATAAATAGTAGGTGACTAAACAGTATCTTTCCATTTAAGAAATAATGTTGGGGAACTTTCGCTCGGCGTCACAAAGGAAATCCCCATGGACCGTTTGCAATCGATGCGTGTTTTTCAGCGCGTGGTGGACGAGGGCAGCTTCTCGGCAGCGGCCCGTTCGCTGGACATGTCACCCGCCGCGGTAACCCGTCTGGTGGCCGACCTGGAGGAACACCTGGGCACGCGCCTCATGCAGCGCACCACGCGGCGCATGTCGCTCACGGAAGCCGGCGAGACCTACCTGAGCCGGGTGCGCCACATCCTGCAGGACATCGATGAAGTGCACGCCATGACCAGCTCGCAGACGCACGAGCTGGCGGGGGTGCTGCGCCTGCTCACACCGCCCGTGCTGGCCACCCACGTGGTGGCGCCGGTGCTGGCCGAGTTCCGCGCTACCTACCCGCACATCGTGCTCGACATCGAGGTGAGCTACACCAGCCAGCCGCCAGTGGAGGACTACGACATCACCCTGCTGGTGGCCTCCGACACGGTGAGCCCCGACGTGATTGTGAGGAAGGTCATCGAATCGGAGGCGGTGCTGGTGGCCTCGCCGGCCTACCTGCAGCGCCGCGGCACGCCGCAACACCCCCGCGAACTGGCGCAACATGAGTGCCTGCGCCTGAAGCACCTGGGCGTGCGGCCGCGCAGCTGGCAGATGTGGCGCGAGCAAGCCCCGGTCGAACAGGCCGAGGTGGAGGTCTCTCCGGTGGTGTGGTGCGCGCACTCCGACACCCTGATGCGTGCCGCGCTCGATGGGGCGGGCATCACGTCCATGGCGGTGGACCTGGCTGCGCCTTACCTGACACGTGGCGAACTGGTGCGCGTGCTGAGCCCGTGGATCACGGGCAAGCTGACCCTGAACGCGGCGTTTCCCAGCCGCAAGTTCATGCCGCAGCGCACGCGGGTGTTTCTGGAATACCTGATTGAGCGGACCCAGCGCGACGCAGCGGCCGCGCTGCAGGTGTGCATGGCCTGTTGAGGCCGTGCCCGGGAAGTCTTCAGGCGGCGCGTGCCTGTGCAAACCCCGAAGCCCGTGTACCCAGCTTGCCATGCGGCAACTGCGCCAGGCGGCGGAACATGCGCCGGCAGTAGCCCGTGATGTGCAGGCACTTGTTCACTTCTTCCACCGGCAGCGGGCCGGTCACCACCACAATGCGGTTGGCCTCCTCGATGGCGCCTTGGCGCTTCAGGCTGTGGCGCATGTTCATGACCTTGAGCCTGATGAACGACGGGTTGCCATGGTCGTGCAGTTGCCCGGTGAGCGCGTCGAAAGCGATCGAGACGACATCGGTCTTGAGCTTGAGCGGGTGCTCGCCGGTGACGCGGCTGGGTGGCTTGCCCGTGTCGTAGAGACAGTAGCTGCCGTTCTTCAAGCGGTATTCGAGTGCCATGTCTGCTCCTGCTAGAGTGTCCAGGGGACATTGTGCGGGTCCGCAGAGCGGGCTAAGCCGCAGAAAAAGGCGTCACCTGCCCCGCATTAGCCACCACCAGATGCCCCGCTGAACTTTGCCCGCACTGGCGGCTCTGTCAAGTCGTCCTTCCACCGAAGGGCCCCACCACCTACCCCTTACACCCACGGAGCCGCATGTTTAGACGCCAACTGCAACTGGCCTGGGGCGCTGTGGCCCTGCTGGCCCTGAGCCAGGGCGCCGTGTCCTGGTGGGCCATACAGGGGGCTGCACGCAAGGTGGAGCATGGTCGTGTGGCCAGCGACTTGCTGGGCGGTTTCCAGCAACTCGCTCTCACCAAGCAGGCCCTGCGCGAGTGGCTGGCCAATGCGCTGCTCACCCAGAGCTACGAAGACAGCGAACGCCTCGCGCTGCTGCAGCGCATGCAGGACACCCTGCGGCAGCTCGAGCAGCTGGCGGTGCAGGCGCGTGGGCTCGACCCGCAACCCGGCGGGCTGGCAGCCCGGGTCCACGAGGAGCGCGCCCGCTCGCTGCAGGCTCTGGGCACAAGTCTTACCGAGCTGGACGCGGCCACCCGGCGCATCGTGGCGGGTATCGGGCCAGACACCGGGGCAGACACCGCAGCCTCCCCAGGAGCAGCCAGCCAGGCAGGCGGCGCGCCAGCGGGCCTCACGCCCGGACAGGCCTGGGACCAGACCCAGGACTTGCTGGCGCTGTCGGAAGGGGAACGCCTGCCGGCCCTGCTGGCAGAAAGTGCGGCCAGAGAGCGCGAGGCGGTGGCGCAGAAGCGCACCGATGCCGACCAGTCACTGCAACTCCTGCTGCTGCTGGCGCTGGGCGCCACGGTGTTCCTGTCGCTGGTTTGCGCCTGGCTGGCCAGCCACTTCGGGCGCGCACTCAGTGCGCCGCTGGAGCGCCTCACCCTGGGCGTGGAAGCGCTGCAGCGCGGGGATCTGAGCCACCGCATCGACGAAGTCGGGCGCGATGAGTTCGCGCGGGTCGCTCAACGCGTCAACCTCATGGCCACCGAGCTGGAGCGCCACCGGGCCGGTGAAATTCTCAGCCGCCAGCAGCTGGAAGCGCTGGTCTCTGCACGCACCGCCGAACTGCAGCAAGCCCTGGATGCGCTGCAGCAAATGGACGGACGCCGCCGCCAGCTGTTTGCCGACATTGGCCACGAACTGCGCACGCCCACTACCGCCATACGCGGCGAGGCCGAGATTGCACTGCGCGGCAGCAGCAAGTCTGCCCTGGAGTACCAGGACAGCCTGGGCCGTATTGCCGATGCGGCACGCCATCTGGGCGGCGTGATCGATGACCTGCTGACCCTGGCCCGCGCCGAAGCCGACACCCTGACCTTGCACCGCCAGCCTGTGCAGGGCGCGGAGCTGCTGGGGCAAGCCTTGCGGCAGGTGGACGCCCTGGCCCGTGAGCGCCAGGTGGAGGTGGAATTGCAGGCCGACACCGAGGACGCACCCCTGCTGGCCGACCCGCAACGCCTGCGCCAACTGCTGGTGGTGGTGCTTGACAACGCGGTGCGGTACTCGCGTCCGGGTGGCCATATCCTCGTGACATCGGGGGTGCAGGCCGGCGGTGAGTGGCGCGTCTGCGTGGCCGACCAGGGCATCGGTGTGGCGCCCGCCGATCTGCCGCAGGTGTTCGAGCGGCATTTCCGCAGCGAAGCTGCCCGGCGCCACCGCGCCGACGGCAGTGGACTCGGGCTCTCGATAGGCCGTTTACTGGCTGAAGCGCACGGTGGCCGCATTGCACTGCAGAGCGAAGAGCATGTGGGTACCACCGTGACGCTGTGGCTGCCCCTGGCTGAGCCCGACCTGATAGCCCCAGAAGGAGACCTGCATGGATTTGCTGATCGTTGAGGACGACCACCGCGTGGCCGATTTCCTGGAGCGTGGCCTGCGTGCCGAAGGCTACCGTGTGCAGCTGGCACGCACCGGCCCCGAAGGCCTGGCCCTGGCGCGCGAGCAGGCCCAGCGGCTGGGCGAGGGTGGGCAGGGCGTGGTGTTGCTCGATGTGATGTTGCCCGGTATGAGCGGAACCGAGGTTTGCCAGACGCTGCGCGCGCTGGGCGTACAGACCCCCATCCTCATGCTCACGGCGCTGGGCACTGTGGAAGACCGCGTGGGCGGCCTGGCAGCCGCGAGGTGGCGGTGCCGCGCTCGGCCTCGCTCACCATGGACGACCTGGTGCTGGACCGCGACCAGATGCGTGCTACCCGCGGCGGTGTGCCTCTGCAGCTGACCGCGCGCGAACTGGCGCTGCTGGAGCTGCTCATGTCCCACCCGGGCAGGCTGTTCAGCCGCGAACGCATTCTGGCGGTGGTCTGGGGCAGCCACCAGGACCCGCTCACCAACGTGGTCGATGTGTACATTCGCCGCTTGCGCGCCAAGATCGACGATGGACAGGCCACGCCCCTCATCCACACCCTGCGCGGACTGGGGTACCGCATGGAGGTGCTGCCGCTGTCATCTGGCGTTCATGTGTGAGTCAGGCTGTGTTCATGGGGGCGTCAAGGCGGGTTCACCCGGCACAGGCTCAATAAGGGTTCTTCCAACCCACTACGGAGCTACTCCATGAAGACCCTCGCCTCTACCTCCACCCCTACCGCTTTCTCCTCCGCCACCTTCGCGCCCGCCGCTGCCGCCGCTGCCCTGTGCATGGCCGGCTTCGCACACGCCGCCACGCCGGCTGCAGCCCAGCACGTGGGCACCGCGCCGGTCACCGCCATGGGCACCACCATCACCGCCGAGCAGGTGCTGGCGGCCCAGAAAGCCTGGGGCGAAGCGTTGGTGGCCATTTCCGCCGAGTACGAAAAGGGTGGCCAGGCAGCCGCCAAGACGCTGGCCGCCAAGGTGATTGACGGCGCCTACGGCTACCAGATGGGCCCGGTGCTGTTCAAGCCCACCCTGACCACCGCGCCCCAGACCTTCCGCACCACCCGCGACGGTGCCCTGGCCTACTTTGTGGGCGGCGACAAGAACTTCCCCGCCGACACCGGCTTTGCCCTGAAGGGCTGGCGCAGCGTGGAAATCAAGAACGCGGCGCTGTTCATCTCGGGCGACACCGCCACCACCATGGGCAACGTGTCCATCAAGAACAAGGATGGGCAGGTCACCACGGTGGACAAGACCTGGAAGTTCCAGCGCGACGCCCAGGGTGCACTGCGCATCGTGGCGCACCACTCCTCGCTGCCGTTCACCGCAGCGAACTGACCGCGGGCCTGCCGTTTTCAGCGCTTCAGCAGGAAGGCCAGCAGCCGCTCTATGCGCGGGCCGTACGGCGGATAGAGCAGCGACGCGGTGGACAGCCAGCGGCTCTGCCGGAACACCGGCCGCAGTTTGCTGAAGGTCTGGAAGCCTTCCTCGCCGTGGTAGTGGCCCATGCCCGAATCGCCCACGCCGCCAAAGGGCAGGTCGTGCTGGGCCACGTGGAACAGCCCGTCATTGATGGACACTCCGCCCGACATGACCTGGTCCAGCAGGCGCTGCAGGAGCGCCTCGTTGTGGCTGAAGGGGTAGAAGGCCAGTGGGCGTGGGCGGCGGTTGATGTCGGCCACCACCTCGTCCACGCTGTCGTAGGGCAGCACGGGCAGCACCGGCCCGAAGATTTCCCGCTGCATGAGCGCGCAGTTGGCGGGTGCATCCAGCACCAGCTGCGGCGCGAGCTTGTGGCGTGATTCGTCGTGCTGCGGGCCGTTCAGCAGCGGTACCACCGTGGCACCACCGGCGCGGGCTTCGTCCAGCGCGGCCAGCAGACGCTGGTAGGCCGCTGTGTTGATGACGGCGGTGAGGTCGGGGCTGAACAGCGCAGGCGTCTGTGCATCGGGCGCCGGGAAGCGCTGCTGCACCACCTCGCGGGCCAAGGCCACGAAGTCGTCCACCCGCGCGCGTGGCACGTAGACCACATCGACCGTGGTGCAAATCTGCCCGGCATTGAGGCACTTCACGTACATCACGCGTTCCACGGCGGTGCGCAGGTCAAAGTCCTCGGCAATGAACGCGGGGGATTTGCCGCCCAGCTCCAGCGTCACCGGGCACAGGTTCTGCGCGGCCGCCGCCATCACGGCGCGGCCGGTCTGCCCCGATCCGGTGAACAGCAGGTGGTCGAACTTGAGGCGCGAAAACGCCACACCCACACCACCGGTTTCATCGAAAAAGCGCAACTGCTCGAGCGGCAGGTAGCGCGGCGCCAGTTCCATGAGGCAGGCGGCCAGATGGCGCGAGTTCTCGCTCATCTTCACCATGGCGCGATTGCCTGCAGCCAGAATGGCCGACAGCGGCACCATGGACAGGTTGAGCGGGAAGTTCCACGGCACGATCACGCCCACCACGCCCAACGGCTGCGGAACCACGCGGTTGCTGGCCAGCCCGAAACTGAGCCGGTCCACCGGGCGCTTCTGCACCCGCATCCAGCGCTTGAGGTGCTTCATGGCGTGGTCTATGCTGCTCAGCGCGGGCAGCACTTCGGTGAGCAGCGTTTCATGCCGCGAGCGGTGCCCGTAGTCGGCGCAGATGGCGCTGCACAGCGCCTCGGTGTTGTCGGCAATCAGGCGGCGCAGTTGGCGCAGGCTGTGCATGCGGCTGGCGCGGCTGGGGTTGGGGTCCGCGTGGTACGCATGGCGCTGCAACTGCAGTGCATCGTGCAACAGGGCGTCGTGGGCCTGGAAGTCGGACAGGTTCATACGGTCTCCGTGCGGCGTGCTTGCACGAATTTAGCCAGAGCCAGCGCATCGAGCGGGCGGCTGAACAGATAACCCTGGTAGCTGTAGCAGTGGTTCTCGGCCAGGAAGGCGCGCTGCGCCTCGGTCTCCACGCCTTCGGCAATGACGTGCAGATTCAGGCGCTCGCCCAGCGCAATCACGGTGCGCACGATGTCGGCATCGTTGGTGTCCTCCATCACGTCGCGCACAAAGGACTGGTCTATCTTCAGCTGGTCCAGCGGCAGGCGTTTCAGGTAGCGCAAGGACGAGTAGCCCGTGCCAAAGTCGTCGAGCGAGAACATGACGCCCTGCGACTTGAGCGCGGTCATTTTGTTCACCACATCGTCCAGGTCGTCGGCCAGCATGCTCTCGGTCATCTCTATCTTCAAGCGCTGCGGGTTGGCACCGGTCTGGTCGATGGCCTGCAGCACCTGCGCCACAAAGTCGGGGTGACGGAACTGGCGCGCACTCACGTTGATGGCTACGGCCAGGTCCTGCAAGCCCGGCGTGCGTGCCCAGGCGGCCAGCTGCTCACAGGCGGTGCGCAGCACCCATTCGCCTATACGCAGGATGAAGCCGCTTTTCTCGGCCAGCGGGATGAACTGGGCCGGCGAGACGAGGCCGTGTATCGGGTGCTGCCAGCGGATCAATGCCTCGGCGCCCAGCACCAGGCCCGCTGCGTTCACTTGCGGCTGGTACACCAGGTGCATCTGCCCGCGCTCCAGGCTGTGGCGCAGATCGTGTTCCAGCGCGGAACGGTGGGCCAGCATGGCCTTCAACTCACCGTCAAAGAAGCGGTGCGTGCTGCGCCCGTCGGCCTTGGCCAGGTACATGGCCGAATCGGCGCGGCTGAGCAGTTCGTCTATGGTCAGCGGCTCGGCGCCAAACAGCGCAATACCCAGGCTGGCCGAGGTGTAGTGTTCCCGCTCCTCAATCACGTAGGGCTTGCCCAGCGCTTCCAGAATCTGCTGGCAGACCTGTTCGGCGCGCTCGGCTGCGCCCACGCTGTCCGCCCCGAGGTCGCGCAGCACCACCATGAACTCATCGCCACCCAGCCGGGCCACCAGGGCCTCCGGCGGCACGCAGCCCAGAATGCGCTGGGCCACGTCGAACAGCATCACATCGCCGTTGCGGTGTCCCCAGTTGTCATTGAGGTCCTTGAAGTTGTCCAGATCGATCATGATCGCCGCGCCCAGCTGGCGGGCGTTGGCAGCGGCCAGCGCGGAGCGGGTGAACTGCATGAACAGGCTTCGGTTGGGCAGCTGGGTGAGCGGGTCGTAGTAGGCCAGCTGGTGCACCCGTTCTTCGGAGCG
>JALOSG010000016.1 GCA_025458665.1 Serpentinimonas sp. | reverse complement strand
TGATTGCCCCGATCGCCATGGAAGAAGGTCTGCGCTTCGCTATCCGCGAAGGCGGCCGTACCGTGGGCGCCGGTGTGGTGGCCAAGATCATTGAGTAAGGAGCGGACATGTCCACCAAACAGAAAATTCGCATCCGCCTCAAAGCGTTTGACTACAAACTGATCGACACCTCGGCCGCCGAGATCGTGGACACCGCCAAGCGTACCGGCGCCATCGTCAAGGGCCCCGTGCCCCTGCCGACGCGCATGAAGCGCTTCGACATCCTGCGTTCGCCGCACGTGAACAAGTCCAGCCGTGACCAGCTGGAAATTCGCACGCACCAGCGCCTGATGGACATCGTGGACCCGACCGACAAGACCGTGGACGCGCTGATGAAGCTCGACCTGCCGGCCGGCGTGGACGTGGAAATCAAGCTGCAGTGATGCGGCTGTTGCGGCGCCGGACTGCAGCTTGCAGTTTCTGGCGCCGCAGCATATAATTGAAGACTTTTCTGCGAAGTACCGCCTAGAGTTCGGGGGCAAACCCGGGCGCCTGGGCGGACATTCGCGTTATCCGTTGGGGCAAAGCGCGCCGGGGTTACCCGGGGTACAGAGCCCACAACACCAATCAGCCCCGGCCAATTGAAGTCGGGAACGGAGAAAACAATGAGTCTGAGCAACTCCCTCGGGTTGTTGGGCCGCAAGGTGGGCATGATGCGCCTCTTCACCGATGACGGGGACGCAGTGCCTGTCACCGTGGTCGACGTGTCGAACAACCGTGTGGCACAAGTCAAAACCCAGGCCAACGATGGCTACGATGCCCTGCAGGTGACTTTCGGTCAGCGTCGCGCTTCCCGCGTGACCAAACCCGAAGCCGGTCACCTCGCCAAAGCCGGTGTGGAAGCCGGTGAAATCCTCAAAGAATTCCGCGTGAGCGCCGAAGTGGCTGGCAAGTACGCCGCCGGTTCCGTGCTGCCTGTGGCCGAGCTGTTCGCAGTGGGCCAGAAGGTGGATGTGCAGGGCACCTCCATCGGTAAAGGCTTTGCCGGCACCATCAAGCGCCACAACTTCTCGTCGCAGCGTGCGTCCCACGGCAACAGCCGTTCGCACAACGTGCCGGGTTCCATCTCCATGGCCCAGGATCCGGGTCGCGTGTTTCCGGGCAAGAAAATGACCGGCCACATGGGCGACGAGACCGTGACCACGCAAAACCTCGATGTCGTGCGCGTTGACGAAGCCCGTCAGCTGCTGCTGATCCGTGGCGCTGTGCCGGGTTCCAAGGGTGGGTTCGTGACCGTACGTCCCGCCGTCAAGGCTGCTGCCAAAGGAGCGAACTGATGCAAGTCGAACTCCTGAACGATCAGGGTCAGGCCGCGTCCACCGTGGACGTCCCCGAGACCGTGTTTGGTCGTGACTACAACGAAGCACTGATCCACCAGCTGGTGGTGGCTTACCAGGCCAACGCGCGTCAGGGCACCCGTGCCCAAAAAGACCGCCAGATGGTCAAGCACTCCACCAAGAAGCCCTTCCGTCAGAAAGGCACCGGCAACGCCCGCGCTGGTATGACTTCCTCGCCCATCTGGCGTGGAGGCGGTCGCGTGTTCCCGAACAGCCCGGAAGAGAACTTCACCCAGAAGATCAACAAGAAGATGTACCGCGCCGGTATGGCCTCCATCTTCTCTCAGCTGGTTCGTGAAGGCCGCCTGGCCGTGGTCGACTCCATCAAGGTGGACTCGCCCAAGACCAAGCAGCTGGCCGACAAGTTCAAGGCCATGAACCTCAAATCGGTGCTCGTGATCTCCGACGAAGTCGATGAGAACCTGTACCTGGCTTCGCGCAACCTGCCCCACGTGCTGGTGCTGGAGCCGCGTTACGCCGACCCGATGTCGCTGGTTCACTACAAGAAAGTGATCGTCACCAAAGGCGCCATCGACAAACTCAAGGAGATGTTCGCATGAGCAACGTCCAGTTTGATGAAGGCCGTCTGATGCAGGTGCTGGTGGCACCGATCGTGTCGGAAAAGGCCACGATGACGGCCGAGAAGTCCAACGCCATCCTGTTCAAGGTGCTGCGCGATGCCAGCAAACCCGAGATCAAGGCCGCCGTGGAACTGCTGTTCAACGTGAAGGTGCAAGCCGTCAACGTGCTGAACCAAAAAGGCAAGGCCAAGCGCTTTGGCAAGACCGTGGGCCGCCGCGACCATGTGCGCAAGGCGTACGTGACGCTGATGCCCGGTCAGGAACTGAACTTCGGTGGGGAGGCCGTCTGATCATGGCAGTCGTAAAGATGAAACCCACTTCGCCAGGCCGTCGCGGCATGGTGAAGATCACGCGCGAAACCCTGCACAAGGGTTCGGGCTATGCGCCCCTGCTGGAATCCAAGTTCCAGAAGGCCGGTCGCAACAACAACGGCCACATCACCGTGCGCCACCGTGGCGGCGGCAACAAGCACCACTACCGCATGGTCGACTTCAAGCGCGACAAGGACGGGATTCCCGCCAAGGTCGAGCGCCTGGAGTACGACCCCAACCGTACGGCGCACATTGCCCTGCTGTGCTACGCCGACGGTGAGCGCCGCTACATCATCGCTCCGCGCGGTGTGGAAGTCGGTGCAACGCTGCTGAGCGGCTCCGAGTCGCCCATCCGCGTGGGCAACACCCTGCCTATCCGCAACATCCCGGTGGGTTCCACCATCCACTGCATCGAGCTGCAGATTGGCAAAGGCGCGCAGATTGCGCGTTCCGCCGGTGCTTCGGCCGTGCTGCTGGCCCGCGAAGGCATCTACGCGCAGGTTCGCATGCGCTCGGGTGAAGTCCGCAAGGTCCACGTGGAGTGCCGCGCCACCATTGGTGAAGTGAGCAACCAGGAACACAGCCTGCGCCAACTGGGCAAGGCCGGTGTCAAGCGCCATATGGGTATTCGCCCGACGGTTCGTGGCGTGGCCATGAACCCGATCGACCACCCGCACGGTGGTGGTGAAGGCCGCACCGGAACGGGTATGCCGCCGGTGGATCCGTGGGGCAACCTGACCAAGGGTTACCGCACCCGCAGCAACCGCCGCACGCAGAAGATGATCGTGTCGCGTCGCAAGCAGAAGTAAAGGGCTGACACCATGACTCGCTCACTGAAAAAAGGTCCCTTCGTGGACCAGCACCTGATGAACAAGGTCGAGAAGGCTGTGTCCACGAAGGACAAGAAGCCCATCAAGACCTGGTCGCGTCGCTCCATGATCCTGCCCGACTTCATCGGCCTGACCATTGCGGTGCACAACGGCAAGCAGCACGTGCCTGTGTACATCACCGACCAGATGGTCGGACACAAGCTCGGTGAATTCTCGCTGACCCGCACGTTCAAGGGCCACCCCGGCGACAAGAAAGCCAAGAAGTAAGGACACACACCATGGAAACCCGCTCTATCGTTCGCGGCGTACGCCTGTCGGTCGACAAAGGCCGTCTGGTGGCCGACCTGATTCGCGGCAAAAAGGTGGACCAGGCCCTGAACATCCTGACCTTCACGCAGAAAAAAGCTGCCGTGATCGTCAAGAAGGCTCTGGAATCTGCCATCGCCAACGCCGAACACAACGACGGCGCCGACATCGACGAACTGAAGGTGAAAACCATCCACGTCGAGCAAGGCACCACGCTCAAGCGTTTCTCGGCCCGCGCCAAGGGCCGTGGCAACCGTATCAGCAAACCTACCTGTCACATCTATGTGACGGTGGGCAACTGAGGGTCACTGGAATATGGGACAGAAAATCAACCCCACAGGCTTCCGCCTGTCCGTTTCCCGCAACTGGGCCAGCCGTTGGTACGCCAGCAACCGCGACTTCGCGGGCATGCTGGCCGAAGACATCAAGGTGCGTGAGTACCTGAAGGCCAAGCTCAAGAATGCTGCGGTTTCCCGCGTCGTCATCGAGCGTCCCGCCAAGAACGCCCGCATCACCATCCACTCGGCTCGCCCGGGTGTGGTGATCGGCAAGAAAGGCGAAGACATCGAGAAGCTGAAGAAGGACCTGGCTGCCCAGCTGGGTGTGCCGGTGGCCGTGAACATCGAAGAAGTGCGCAAGCCCGAAATCGATGCCAAGCTGATCGCCGACTCCATCACGCAGCAGCTGGAAAAGCGCATCATGTTCCGCCGTGCCATGAAGCGCGCCATGCAGAACGCCATGCGTCTGGGTGCCCAGGGCATCAAGATCATGTCTTCTGGCCGCCTCAACGGCATCGAGATTGCCCGTTGCGAGTGGTACCGTGAAGGCCGCGTGCCGCTTCACACCCTGCGCGCCGACATCGACTACGGCACCTCCGTCGCCAAGACCACCTACGGTGTGATCGGCGTGAAGGTGTGGGTCTACAAAGGCGACACGCTGGGCCGCAACGATGCCCCCTCGCTGGACAGCACCCCGCGTCCCGACGACGAGCGCCGCCCCCGCGGCCCGCGCCGTGACGGCCGTGGTGATGCCCGCAATGACCGCCCCAGCCGTGGCGCTCCCCGTCGTGCCGGCAGCAATGCCGCGCCCGCCGATGGCAGCGACAAGCCGGCTGAGGCTACCGCTTCCCAACCCGCCGTTAAGCGCGTTCGTTCTGACGCACCCGCACCTGCAGCTGCGGACGGCAAAGGAGAATAATCATGTTGCAACCTGCACGCCGCAAGTTCCGCAAGGAACAAAAAGGCCGCAATACCGGCGTCGCCACCAGCGGTGCCACCGTGGCATTCGGCGACTTCGGCCTGAAGTCCACCGACCGTGGTCGCCTGACCGCACGCCAGATCGAGTCCGCTCGCCGTGCCATTTCGCGTCACGTCAAGCGTGGCGGCCGCATCTGGATCCGCGTGTTCCCGGACAAGCCGATCTCCAAGAAGCCCGCTGAAGTCCGTATGGGCAACGGCAAGGGCGGCGTGGAGTACTACGTGGCCGAGATCCAGCCTGGCAAGGTGCTCTACGAAATCGTAGGCGTGCCCGAGCAGCTGGCCCGCGAAGCGTTCCAGCTGGCTGCCGCCAAGCTGCCGCTGCGCACCACCTTCGTGACCCGCCTGCTGGGCCAGTGATTCAGGAGAACACCAGATGAAAACGACTGAATTGCGCCAAAAAGACGCCGAAGGCCTGAAAGCCGAAGTGAAATCCTTGCAAAAGGCCCACTTCAACCTGCGCATGCAGAAGGCCACGCAGCAGCTGACCAACACGTCCACGCTGCGCCAGACCCGCCGTGCCATTGCCCGTGCCAAGACCATCCTGGCCGAAAAGCAGGCCGCTGGCCAATAAGGAGTGAACCATGACGGAAGCAACTAAATCCCTCAAGCGCACCCTGATTGGCAAGGTGGTGAGCGACAAGCGCGCCAAGACCGTGACGGTGTTGGTGGAGCGTCGTGTGAAGCACGAGCTGTACGACAAGATCGTGATCAAGTCCAGCAAGTACCACGCCCACGACGAAAACGGCGAGTACAAGAACGGCGATCTGATCGAAATCACCGAGAGCCGTCCGCTGTCCAAGACCAAGAACTGGGTAGCCACCAAGCTGATTCAAAAGGCTGGCCTGGTGTAAGACTCTGCGGCAACGCAGAACGCTCCCACGAAAAACGACCGACAATGCGCCGGTCGTTTTTTTATTCCCGAAACATTTTCCCCACCACAAACACGAGGAGAGACCATGATTCAAGTAGGTGACAAACTGCCCGCCGCCACCCTGATGGAGTACAGCGAAGTGGAAGGCAATGGCTGCAGCATTGGCCCGAACCCGGTGGACGTGACCAAAGCCACTGCCGGCAAGACCATTGCCCTGTTTGCCCTGCCCGGCGCCTACACGCCCACCTGTTCGGCCAAGCACGTGCCCGGCTACGTGGAGCACTTCGATGCGCTGAAGGCCGCTGGCGTGGACGAAATCTGGTGCGTGAGCGTGAACGACGCGTTCGTGATGGGGGCCTGGGCCCGCGACCAGAAAACCAACGGCAAGGTGCGCATGCTGGCCGACGGCTCGGCCGACTTCACCAAAGCCACAGGCCTCACGCTGGACCTGACCGCACGCGGCATGGGCCTGCGCAGCAACCGCTACTCCATGCTGGTGAAAGATGGCGTGGTCAAGACCCTGAACATCGAGGGCCCGGGCAAGTTCGAGGTGAGCGACGCCGCCACCATGCTGGCCCAGGCCAAGGCCTGACAGGCAGGCTGGGGTTGCCCGCTACTTCAGGCTGGCCTTGAGGTAGTGGGTACCCAGCAGGGGGTTGTGGTAGTAGGGCGGGATCTCCACAAACCCCAGTTCCTGGTACAGCACACGGGCTGCCTCCATGTCGCTCAGGGTATCCAGCAGCACATGGTCGTAGCCCGCCTGCCGCGCCATGGCCAAAGTCTGTTCAACCAACTGCCGCCCCAATCCAAAACCGCGGTAGGCACGGCGCACAAAAAGCCGCTTCATCTCGGAGGCATTGGTGTAGTCGGAGTCCGGCAACGGGCGCAACGCACAGCAGCCCGCGGGCACCCCGTCCACCGTAGCCAGCCACAGGCCGCCAAGCGGGGGCGCGTAGTCGCCGGGCAACGCAGCGAGCTCGACATCGAAACCCTGAAAGCAAAGGTCCACCCCGATTTCGGCCTGGTACTCCAGGAACAGGTCTCTCACCCAGGCCAGTTGCAAGGCGTCGCTGGCAGGTGCGATCAAGATGTCCGGCCCCAGAGAAGAACCAAACTCCTCGTTCGGGGGGGTACTCGTCGGCATCAGGAACCTGCTCCCCACCGGACCACCGCCACCACCACCGCGGTGCTCACCGCGCCGGCGCATGCTGCGGCGAGCCATTGGGCCACCCCGTCACGGGAAACAGGCGCCTCGAAGCCCAGCTCCTTGTCCCCGTGGACCATGGCTGCAGTCAGCGGCTGCCGGCGAACCCAGCGGTAATAGGCAATGGCCAGCACGTGCAGCCCTACCAGCCCCAGCACCGCGAAGCGGCCCACATCTTTGTGGTACCAGGTCGCCAAGTCCACCGTGTTGCCAGACACCAGCGGCACCAGCGGACCAAAGAAGGCGATGGCATCGTCGGTCATGAGACCGCTGCCGACCTGCGCGGCAAGGACCAGCAGCAGCGCAAAAACCGACAAGGCACCCAGCGGGCTGTGGCCCACCGTGTGCAGGCCCGGGGAACGCCCCCGCACATACGCCCAGACAGAGCGCGGGCTGTACAGAAAGCTTGCAAAGCGCGACCAGTAACCCCCGAAAAACCCCCACAGCAGCCGGAACAGCAAAAGGCCCATGACGGCATAACCAAGTCGCAGGTGCCAGTTCATCCAGTTACCCCCAACGTTAGCGGTCACGAACAGCCCGACCACGGCCAGAAGCAACAGCCAATGGAAGAGCCGGGTGGGAAGATCCCAGACACGAACGCGGGGCATGGAAGAGAGTCCTCTCGAAAAAAACGGGACGCCGACGGGCAATAGGCAACAGGCTACAGGTCAAGGAGCCCGGCGGTGAGACAGAGCAAATAGGTCAGGCATTGCCTTGCACGCCGGCCCCGCCAAAATGAAAGAATACACTGTAAGCGCCCTAAACATGCCTGACGGCGCCCTGGGCTTTTGTTCAACCACGGCCCTAGCGCCAGGGAGTATTCCCATGAAAATCCGTCACTTGTTCGCACTGGCTGTCACTTTGGGCATGGTCGGTACATCCGCTCAAGCACAGTTCCAGAAGCCCGAAGATGCGGTGAAGTACCGCCAGGGCGCTTTGTTCGTCATGGGTCAGCATTTTTCGCGGATTGGTGCCATGGCCAATGGCCGGACTCCGTTCAATGCGGAGGCGGCGCAACAGAACGCTGCTGTGGTGCTGGCCATGAGCAAGCTCCCCTGGGCCGGATTCACCCCGGATACCCAGTCCCTGCAAAGTCGCGTGGAACCCAAGATGTGGGGCGAAATGGACAAAGTCAGCGCCGCTGCCGACCGTTTTATGGGCGAGGCCGTGAAACTGGACGCTGCTGCCAAGACCGGTAACCTGGACGCCATCAAAAAGGCCTTCGGTGACACGGCTGCCAGTTGCAAGGCCTGCCACGACGCCTACCGCCAGTAAGGCCAGGGCGCCCCTTCAGCTTTCCGCCAGCAGTTTTTCCAGCAAGCGGTGCAGGGCTGCGAAATCGGGTTCGCCCACGTAGCGTTTCACAATCCTGCCCTGCTTGTCCACGATGTAGGTGGTCGGCGTCAGCCGTACGTCACCCCAGTCGCGGGCTATGGATCCGGTGTTGTCCAGCGACACCTTGAACGGAAGCTGGCGGGTGTTGGCAAAATTGACCACCCATTCCGGGGGGTCGTAGCTCATCGCCACCGCAATGGTCTCGAAGCCCCGCTCGCGGTACTTGGTGTACGTTTCTGCCAGGGCAGGCATTTCCTTCACACAACTCACGCAGGTGGTGGCCCAGAAGTTCACCAGCGTGACCTTGCCTCTGAAATCGGCGGTGGTGATGGTGCTGCCGTCGAGCAACAAGAAGTTGGAGGCAGGCGCCACATTGCCCTGACCGCAGCCACCCAGCGCAAGCAGGCCGCCCAGACCAAGCGCCAACACGCCGCGGCGGCTGCGCAGCGGGGGAGTGCTGCTGCTTACTTCGGGGATAGGGTTCGCCGTCATGGTGTGGTGGGTTTGCAAGGCATGTTCGGTGCGTGTGCAGTGGGGGGAGCAGTGAAGGTCAGTGAACATCAAGCTTTGAGTTTTCGCCGCGCAGCAGCCAGGCGTTCTTCCAGGTAGGCGCCGTAAAAATCGGCCACACCCATGCCTTCCAGCCGCTCCGCAATTTCGCGGCCCTCGTAGTCCAGGAACAACAGGGTGGGCGCCATGCGGGCACGCCAGGCTCGGCTCTGGTCGTAGGGCGTGGTCGTTTCGCCGGAGACGCTCTGCAAGGCGGTGCGCCGGTCCAGCATGTTCACCTGCACCGCCACCACTTCGCCTTTGTGGTACATGGGGGCCAGGTAGCTGTTGCGCACCACGTCGCAGAACGCGCAACCTTTCAGCGTCACCATGACCACCAGCGGCTCACCCCGGCGCTGCGCCAGCTGGGCGGCAGCCCGCAGCGACTGCGGCACCGGCAGCAGTTCAGACAGGCCGTCGGGATTGGCGTTGACGAGTTCGGTCATGGCAGTGCTCTCGCCTATGTCAGACCACACCACGCGCACGGAGTTCAGCCAGTGCGCTGGCCGAGAGGCCCAGCACTTCGGCCAGCACCGATTCGGTGTGCTGGCCCAGCAAAGGCGGCGGGTGGTCGGCGCGCACGGGGGTGCGGCTCAGTTTCATGGGGCTGGCCACCAGGCGCACGCCATCGGCCAGGGGGTGGTTCCAGGTCTGTACCATGCCGCGCTCCTGAACATGCGGGTCGGCAAAGGTTTCGGCCAGGTTGTTGATGGGGCCGCACGGTACCTTGGCCGCTTCCAGCGCAGAAAGCCAGTCGCTCTTGCTGCGCTGTGTCATGACCTCGGCAATAGCGGGTACGAGCGTGGCGCGGTGGCGTACACGGTCGGCATTGCGGGCGTAGCGGGCATCGGCCGCCCATTCGGGGTGGCCCGCCACCTGGGCGAACTTGGCGAACTGGCCATCGTTACCCACCGCCAGAATGATGTGTTGCGGCACGCCGGCGGCGTCGGGCGCCACTTCAAACACCTGGTAAGGCACGATGTTCTGGTGGGCGTTGCCCATGCGGCCAGGCACCTTGCCCTCCGCCTGCCCGCGCACCAGGTAGTTGGCGCCCAGATTGGCCAGCATGGCCACTTGCGTGTCCAGCAGCGCCATGTCGATGTACTGCCCCTCGCCAGTGCGGTCCACGTGGCGCAGCGCTGCCAGTATGGCCACGGTAGCGTACAGGCCGGTGAACAGATCGGCCACTGCCACGCCCACTTTCTGCGGGCCACCGCCGGGGAGGTCGTCGCGCTCGCCGGTCACGCTCATGAGGCCGCCCATACCCTGCACTGCGTAGTCGTAGCCGGCGCGGTCCTTGTAAGGGCCGGTCTGGCCAAACCCGGTGATGGAGCAGTACACCAGCCTGGGATTGATGGCGCTCAGGCTGTCGTAGTCCAGCCCGTAGCGGGCCATGTCACCCACCTTGAAGTTCTCTACAAACACATCGCAATGGGCCACCAGCTGCCGGATCAGGGCCTGCCCCTCGGGATGGGACAGATCGCAAGTGAGTGAGCGCTTGTTGCGGTTGGCGCCCAGGTAGTAGGCGGCCTCCGCCGTATCGGTTCCGTCGCGCCCCTGCAGGAAGGGTGGCCCCCAGCCGCGGGTGTCGTCCCCGCTGCCGGGCCGCTCCACCTTGATCACGTCCGCGCCCAGGTCGGCCAGCGACTGCGTACACCAGGGACCAGCCAGCACCCGGGAGAGATCGAGAATGCGGATACCATCCAGAGAATTCATGGATATATTGTGCCCCCAACGGCGCACCAGCATCGGCGGCCACACCGAGTCGCCCGCTGCTGCGCTTCCCCGAACGCCGCCCACCCCGAGAAGGTCCATTCGCTCAGGCTCGCCGGCTGCTCTGCTCGCCATGCTCACCATGCTCGGCGTGGCTCTGCTGTTGGCAGGATGCAGCCCCGCCCTGAACTGGCGAGTGGCCCGCCTTGATGCAGCTCCCGTGCAAGCCCTGATGCCGTGCAAGCCAGAGCGCGCGGAGCGTGAAGTGGCTCTGCAGGGCCCCGAGGGTCCCCCAGCTACGTTGCGAATGATGAGTTGCGACAGCGCCGGCCTGACATTTGCAGTCGCAGCGGTGCGCTTGCCCGAGGCGGGCGGCAACAGCGCCAGCCCGGCCGCTCTGATGGACCGCTGGCAGCAGGCCACCTGGGCCAGCCTCCGGCAAGCCCCGGCAAACAGGTCCGATGCCGAGAACACCGCCACCAGCCATGCTCCCGAAGGCTGGATGCCGCTGTTGCAACCGGTACGTGGTGCAGAACTGCAGCGTGGCTGGGAAGGCCCCGGCTTGGCCCACAATGGCCAGCCATTGCAAGCCCGTTTTGTTCTCGCTCAGCGGGCCGGCTGGCTGGTGCAGGCCGCGGTGTACGGCCCCGGGTGGTCCACCGAGACCGGTGAGACCTTCTTTGGTGGCCTGGCGCTGGAATAGCTGCAACATGAGCGCTACAGCCTTTACCCCGCCCCACGCTGCCGATTCCACCATACTGGCGCGCCACACGGCTGTGCTGGTGTTTGCCGCTTTTGCGCTGGCCTATTTTCTCTCGGCACTGGTGCGTGCCGTCACGGCCACCCTGTCGCCCACACTGAGCCTTGAGTTCGGCCTCAACGCCAGCGACCTTGGCTTGCTCGCAGGGGGTTACTTTCTGGGGTTTGCTGCTACCCAGCTGCCGCTGGGCAAGTGGCTGGACCAATACGGCCCCAAGAAAGTCATCGTCGCCTTCCTGGCCGTGGCCGTACTGGGGTGCATGGCCTTTGCGTGGGCCAGCAGCTTCTACGGCTTGCTGTTGGCGCGCATTGTCACAGGCGCAGGGGTGAGCGCGTGCCTCATGGCACCGCTGACTGGCTACCGGCGGTGGTTTCTCCCCGGGGCCCAGCTGCGCGCCAATTCCTGGATGCTCATGACCGGCTCTTTCGGCATGGTGGCTGCCACGCTGCCTGTGCAGTGGCTGATGCCCTTGCTGGGCTGGCGCGGCCTGTTCTGGGGGCTGGCTCTGGCCATCCTGCTCTCCATGGTGGTGATTGCCTGGGCGGTGCCCAGCTGGCAGACAGACAGAAAAACACCGTCGGCCCCCGCCACGCCTGCCCTGGCTGGCACAGCCGACGGAGGCTACAGCGCAATCTGGCGCAACCACTACTTCCGGCGCATGGCCGGCCTGGGATTCTTCAACTACGGCGGCATGGTGGCCGTGCAGACCCTGTGGGCCGGCCCCTGGATGGTGCGTGTGGCGGGCTACACCCCGGGCGAGGCGGCCACGGGCCTGTTCCTCATCAACGCGTCCATGCTGTGTACCTTCTGGCTGTGGGGCATTGTGAACCCGCGGCTGGTGCAGCGGGGCGTGAAGGTGGAAGCGTTGATTCAGTGGGGCCTGCCCATCAGTTTCGTGGTGCTGGCCTCCAACATCTTGCTCGGCTCCGGCACCGGCTGGCTGGGCTGGGCGCTGTTTTGCGTCAGCAGCACATTTGTTTCGCTGTCGCAGCCCGCCGTGGGCATGGCATTTCCCTCGCACATGGCTGGGCGGGCGCTGTCGGCGTTCAATCTGGTGATTTTTGCGGGCGTGTTCGTGGTGCAGTGGGGTATAGGCCTGCTGGTCGATGCGTTTGCCCGCCTGGGCTGGAGTGAAATGGCCACCTACCAGGGGGCCATGGGGGTGTTTTTCGTCACCTGTCTTCTGGCCTATGCGTACTTCCTGTTCGCGCGGGCTGATAATCCCTCCCCATGAACGGCATCCTCATCGTGGCGCACGCCCCGCTGGCTTCGGCCCTGCGGCAGTGCGTGCTGCACGTTTTCCCGGATGCCGCCGCCAGCGTGGCTGCGCTTGATGTGCAGCCCAATGTACTGCCCGAAGAAACCCAGGCTCAGGCGCGCATTCTCATGCGCCAGCTGGGAACGCCCAAAATCCTGGTCCTCACCGATCTGTTTGGCGCCACACCCTGCAACGTGGCCAGCAAGCTGGTCGATGGGGTGCGCTCCCGGCTGGTGGCCGGTGTGAACCTGCCCATGTTGCTGCGGGCGGTGTCTTACCGCCACGAGTCGCTGGATGCGCTGACCTCGCGCGCCATGGTGGGTGGCAGCCAGGGCATTATTTCCGTTGCTGTCACGGCGCCGCAAAACCAGGTGCGGCGCAGCTCCCATGATCAAGACCACCGCGACCATCAGCAATAAGCTGGGCCTCCACGCCCGCGCCTCGGCCAAGCTCACCAAGCTGGCGGGCAGTTTCCCCTGCGATGTGTGGATGAGCCGCAATGGCCGCCGCATCAACGCCAAGAGCATCATGGGCGTCATGATGCTGGCCGCCGGCATAGGCAGCGAGGTCGAGCTGGAAACCCATGGCCCTGAGGAAGGGCCCGCCATGGAAGCCCTGCTGGCCCTGATCAACGACAAGTTTGGAGAAGGCGAGTGAGTCTGTCGGTCCAGGGTCAGGCGGTTTCGCGCGGTATTGCCATCGGGCGTGCCGTGCTGGTGGCCTCGAACCGGCTGGATGTGGCGCACTACTTCATCGAGGCGGGGCAAGTGGACACCGAGGTGGACCGGCTGCGCCGCGCCCGCAGTGCGGTGGTGGAGGAAATTGGCAAGGTACAGCAGAGTCTGCAGGAGCTGGGCCCGAAAGACGCGCACCACGAGCTCGCCGCCCTGCTCGATGTGCACCTCATGCTCATGGAGGACACCCAGCTGCAGGCGGGTGTGAAGTACTGGATCTCCGAGCGGCTCTACAACGCCGAGTGGGCGCTGACCGCGCAGCTGGAAACCATTTCGCGCCAGTTCGACGAGATGGAGGACCCTTACCTGCGTGAGCGCAAGGCCGACCTGGAGCAGGTGGTGGAGCGGCTGCTGCGCCATATGCGTGCTGATGCCAACCCCGCGCCCATGCATGCACCGTCCAACCGCCGGGGCGAGCCGCTGGTGCTGGTGGCGCACGATCTTTCCCCGGCCGACATGCTGCAATTCAAGCAGAGCGTGTTCACGGGATTCGTCACCGACGTGGGCGGCAAGACCTCGCACACCGCCATCGTGGCGCGCAGCATGGACATCCCGGCGGTGGTGGGTGCACGCACCGCCAGCCAACTGATCGAGGAAGACGACTGGGTCATCATCGATGGCGATGCGGGTGTGGTCATCGTGGATCCGTCCCCCATTGTGCTGGCCGAGTACGGCTTCAAGCAGCGCCAGGGCGAGGTGGAGCGCGAACGGCTGTCGCGCATCAAGAACACGCCAGCGGTCACGCTCGATGGCGAGCGGGTGGAACTGCTGGCCAATATCGAGCAACCGCAGGACAGCACGCCCGCGCTCTCGGTGGGCGCCGTGGGGGTGGGGCTGTTCCGCACCGAATTTCTGTTCATGGGCCGCGAAGGCAGGCTGCCCGACGAGGAAGAGCAGTTCACCGCTTACCTGGCCGCCGTGGAAGGCATGCACGGCCTGCCCGTGACCATACGCACGGTGGACGTGGGGGCCGACAAGCCGCTGGACCGCAGCGCGCGCGAAGACCATCTGAACCCCGCCCTGGGCTTGCGCGCCATACGCTGGAGTCTGTCCGAGCCCAGCATGTTCCAGGCCCAGTTGCGTGCGGCCTTGCGTGCTGCCGCGTTTGGCCGTGTGAACCTGCTGATTCCCATGGTGGCGCATGTGGGTGAAATCCGCCAGGTGCTGGCCCATCTGGCGCGCGCGCGCCAGCAGCTCGATGAGCGTGCCGTGGCCTATGGCCCGGTGCGGCTGGGGGCCATGATCGAAGTTCCGGCGGCCGCCCTGTGCGTACCTGCCTTCCTCAAGTACTTCGACTTTCTCTCCATCGGCACCAACGACCTGATCCAGTACACCCTGGCCGTGGACCGGGTGGACGAAAGTGTGGCGCACCTCTACGACCCCTTGCATCCTGCGGTGCTCAAACTGGTGGCCAGCGTGATTGCCGAGTGCCGCGCACTGGGGAAAAGCGTGAGTGTGTGTGGCGAGATGGCAGGCGATGTGGCCATGACGCGGCTGTTGTTGGGGCTGGGCTTGCGCAGCTTCTCCATGCACCCTTCGCAGATATTGGCAGTGAAGCAACAGATTCTGCGCGCCGACACCCGCAAACTGCGGGCATGGGCACAGGCGGTAGTGGCAAGCGAGGAACCCGGGACTATGATGGGGGACTGATATGAGCGCCGCCCCCGACCAAGACGATCTTCTCACCTGCCTGCTGCTGTTGGCCCGCAGCCACGGCGAAACTCTCACCCGCGATGGTGCTCTGGCTGGGCTGCCCACCGAGCAGGGCCGCCTGACCCCTTCGCTGTTCGAGCGTGCGGCCAAACGTGCCGGGCTCAGCAGCCGCGTGGTCACTCAGCCCCTGGCCCGGCTCAAGGACGAACTCTTCCCCGCGGTGCTGCTGCTGGAGAACGCAGGCGCCTGCTTGCTGCTGGCGCGCAGCGAAGACCACCGTACTGTGCGGGTGGTTTTCCCGGAACTGGGCGACGCCCCGGTGGACATGTCCCTGGACAAGCTCGAAGCACTGTACACGGGGCGTGCCATCTACGCCCGCCCCAAGCTGCAGTTCGACGCGCGCAGTCCCGCGCTGAAAAACTCGCGCCAGGGCCACTGGTTCTGGAGCGTCATTGGTGAAAACCGTGCGCTGTACCGCGACGTGCTGCTGGCTGCCTTCATGACCAACCTGTTCGCGCTGGCCATGCCGCTGTTCGTCATGAACGTGTACGACCGCGTGGTGCCCAACCAGGCCTTCGAGACCCTCTGGGTGCTGAGCGCTGGCCTGGTGCTGATCCTTGTCGGTGATCTGGTCTTGCGCATCCTGCGCAGCCGCTTTGTGGATCTGGCCAGCAGCCGGGCCGACGTGAAGCTGTCGGCCTACATCATGGAGCGTGTCATGGGGACACGCATGGAGCAGCGTCCCGCCTCGGCCGGCTCCTTCGCCTCCAACCTGCGTGCCTTCGAATCGGTCAGGGATTTCATTGGCTCGGCCACAGTGGTTACCTTCATCGACCTGCCTTTTGCACTCATCTTCTTCGCCGTGATTGCATGGATTGCCTGGCCCATGCTCATTCCGCTCACATTAGGCGCGGTGCTGCTGCTGTTGTACGCGCTGGCGGTGCAGGGCCGCATGCACGCGCTGGCTGAAACCACCTACCGTGCCAGCGCCCAGCGCAACGCCACGTTGGTGGAAGGTCTGGTGGGCTTCGAGACCATCAAGGCGCTGGCCGCCGAGGCGCCCATCCAGCGCAAATGGGAAAAGAGCGCCGCCCTGCTGGCCCGCGTGGGCGCCCAGTTGCGGCTCCTCTCCAGCAGCGCCAACCACAGCACCATGTTCATCCAGCAGGCAGTCACGTTGTGTATTGTGGTGGTGGGGGTGTACCTGGTGGGAGACCGTGCACTCACCCTGGGCGCGCTCATTGCCTGCACCATGCTGTCCTCGCGCGCCATGGCCCCCATTGGTCAGGTCGCTGGCATGCTGGTGCAGTACCACACCGCAGCCACGGCGCTGAACTCCCTCAACGAGATGATGAAGGCCGAGGTGGAGCGCCCTGACGACGCGCGCTTCGTGGCCCGGGGCACCATACGCGGCGCCATCGAGTTCCGCGATGTGAGCTTTAGCTACCCTGGCCAGCAGATGCCTTCGTTGCGCAACCTGAGCTTCAAGATTCAGGCTGGCGAGAAGGTGGCCATACTGGGCCGCATTGGCTCGGGCAAGACCACACTGGAAAAGCTCATCATGGGGCTGTACCAGCCCACGGGCGGCGCTGTGCTGGTGGACGGCGTGGATGTGCGTCAGATCGACCCGGCCGAACTGCGCCGTCACATTGGCTATGTGCAGCAGGATGTGATGCTGTTCTATGGCACTCTGCGGGAGAACGTCACCCTGGGCGCCCCCCTGGCCGACGATGCCCAGGTGCTCAGGGCGGCCGATATTGCAGGCATTCTCGACCTGGTGAACAACCACCCGCAGGGCTTCGACATGCTGGTCGGGGAGCGCGGCGAGTCGCTCTCGGGTGGGCAGCGTCAGGGCGTGGCCATTGCGCGTGCCGTGATCAACGACCCGCCCATTCTGCTGCTCGATGAACCCACCGCCTCCATGGACCACTCCAGCGAGGAAGAGGTGAAGAAGCGGCTGCGCGATTTCATTCCCGACAAGACTGTCATAGTGATCAGCCACCGTACTTCCTTGCTCGACCTGGTGGACCGTATCATCGTCATGGACGCAGGGCGCATCGTGGCCGATGGACCTAAAGACCAGGTCATCATGGCGCTGCGCCAGGGCCGCGTCGGAAAGGCTGCCTGATGTCGGAGATGGGAGAAAAGGCGTTCAGCCGTATTGGTCGTATGACCGATCAGGCCAGCAAGGCCAGCCAGCCGCTGTTTGGCGGGCTGGTGCACGGCCTGTCGGCCGACGAAAAGCCCGGTGCCGCCAGCAGTTCCATTGGCGCGGGATCCAGCGAAACCATGGACTGGGCAGGGGACGCCGACTGGGCGCAACTGCAGCAGGAGCCCCTGCGTGCGCGTTACATGTTGCGCATTGCGGCGCTGGTGTTTTTGCTGTTGCTGGTGTGGGCCTACTTTGCCGAAGTCGATGAGGTGACCCGGGGCGAGGCGCGCGTGGTGCCCACGCGGCAGATACAGATCGTGCAGAGCGTGGACGGCGGCGTGGTGGAAGAGCTGCTGGTGCGTGAAGGGCAGGTTGTGGAAGTGGGCGAGGTGCTGCTGCGTGTGGACCAGACGCGTTTTGCCTCCACCCTGGGCGAGAGCCGCGTGAGCCAGCTGGCGCTGCAGGCCAAGGCCGAGCGGCTGCAGGCCCTGACGCGTGGCACCCCGTTCAGTCCCTCCGCCGAGCTGGTGCGTGATGCGCCCGACATCGTGGCCCAGGAACGGCGTCTGTACGAGTCCCGCCGCGATGAAATCGACGCGCAGGTGGCCATTGCCCGCGAACAGCTGGAGCAGCGCCAGCAGGAGCTGAACGAGGCACGTGCGCGCCGCGAGCAGGCCGAGCGCGGTCTGGCTCTGGTGCAGCGTGAGCTGGATGCCACGCGGCCCATGGTAGCTACCGGCGCGGTGTCGGAGATCGAGGTGTTGCGCCTGGACCGCGAGGTGGCCCGACTGCGCGGTGACCGTGACCAGTCCACCGCCCAGATTGCCCGCGTGCAGTCGGCCATTGGTGAGGCACAACGGCGCATTCAGGAAGTACAGCTGCTGGCGCGCAACCAGATGGGCGCAGAGCTTTCGGAGACCATGGGCCGGCTGGCAGCGCTCTCCGAAGGCGGCCGTGCGCTGGAGGACAAGGTGCTCAAGGCAGAGATCCGCTCGCCTGTGCGGGGCACCGTCAACCGCCTGCTGGTGAACACCGTGGGCGGCGTGGTGCAGCCCGGCAAGGAGGTGGTGGAAATTGTGCCGCTGGACGACGCGCTGGTGCTGGAGGCGCAGATATCGCCCAAGGACATTGCTTTCCTGCGCCCCGGCCTGGAGGCCATGGTGAAGTTCACGGCCTACGACTTTGCCATCTACGGGGGACTGGAGGCCGATGTGGAGAACATTGGCGCCGACTCGGTGGTGGATGAGGAGGGCAATGCGTTCTACGTGGTCCGCCTGCGTACCCGTGAGGCCACACTGGGCGAGAATTTGCCCATCATCCCGGGCATGGTGGCCCAGGTGGACATTCTCACAGGCAAGAAAACCGTGCTGGACTATCTGCTCAAACCGGTGTTGCGCGCCAAGGCCAATGCCTTGTCCGAGCGCTGAGACCTGGGAGCCCCGGACATGCCCTCGCCCATGCCCTCCCCCATGCACTTCTTTCTGGCGTCCAGCGAACGCCCCGACACCGCTTTGCCTCCCGAGCGCTGGATGGTGGCTTTCCCCGAAGGTCAGTGGGGCTTCTGGCCCGCGCTGAGCCGCCAGGTGCGGCCGGCCGACGTGGTGTGGGTGTCTGTGCGCACCAGCGACTGGAGCAGCAAGGTGTCCGAACTGCGCCGTGCCCACCCCGCCTGCCATGTGGTGGTGATGAGTCCAGTGTTGCAGGATGAAGAAGGTCTCACCGCGCTCAATCTGGGTGCGCGTGGGTATTGCCATCTGCTGGCCTCCCCCGACCTGCTGCGCGAGGTGGCCCAGCTGGTGGCCCATGGTGGCCTGTGGATAGGCCCCGAGCTGGTCCAGCGCCTGGTGGCCGCCACCCGCAACCTGCTGGACCGCAGCCCCAACGCGCCGCTGCCACAGACCGACTTGTCCGTGCTCTCGGAGCGCGAACTGCAGGTGGCCCGTGCCGTGGCGGACGGCAAGAGCAACCGCGAGGTGGCCGAGCAGCTCTTCATTTCCGAGCGTACGGTCAAGGCCCACCTGGGTGCCGCCTTCGAGAAGCTGGGTGTGCGCGACCGTGTCCAGCTGGTCCTGCACCTGCAGCGCTCGGCCAATGCGGGGCTGGCTGCGCCGCGCCCAACCCGTTGAGGTGCCCATGAGTGAACCCTCAAACCCACCCGTGCCCGAAGACGACGGCCGCCGCCAGCTGGCCGATTCCGATGCCAGCGTGGCGCGCATCACCGAAGACCTGATCGACATCCTCATCACCCGGGGATTGATCCAGTTCACCGACTTTCCGCCTGCAGCGCAAGCCAAGTTGCTGGAGCGCCGCCAGACGCGCAGCGTGCTCAGCCACCGTCTGCGCCTGCTGGATGAGGGCGACTCAGACTTGATCTGAACACGCATAGGCGGCCGCCTGAGGGCGCCGCCTGGCACGGTAGTTTCCCGACCTGCGGTAGCACCGTTCGGTCCAATCCCTACCTTAGTCCAATCGCCGGCACTCCCTGCGGCCCAGACACTGGGCCCATACCAACAGGGAGTGTTCCATGGCTCAAATCGCCACCGTGACCGGCGTCGTCGGCACCGTATTCGCTATCGCACCCGACGGCACCGTCCGCACCCTCAAAGTGGGCGACACCCTCCAGAAAGGCGAGATTCTGCGCACAGGGGCGAATGCCCGCGTGGAACTGGCCATGGCCGACGGGACCGTGCCGGCGGCTGCAAGCGCTGCCGCCGGCAATGTGGCCATTGGGGCCAATGCCATCGTCAAGGTGGACGAAAACATGGCGCTGGGCGATGCCCGCCCCACCGCGCAGGAAGCCGCTGTGGGCATACAGGCCATCCAGCAGGTGTTGCAGGCGCTGGAGGCCGGCGGAGACCTGAACGAAGAACTGGAAGCCGCTGCGGCGGGCCTGACTGGCGGCGAAGGCGCGGGGTCTGATTTTGTGCAACTGTCCCGCGTGCAGCTGGAGACAGGTAGCCTGTCCTACGACTACAACACGGTCCAGGGCGAGCAGGCGGAACTGCTCGATACCGGGCTGGAGGTGTTGCCCGAAATCACCCTGGCCGTGGTGACGCCGCCGGGCGGTGGTGGTGGTGGTAGTGGGCTGGACACCAGTGGCACCTGGGTACAGATAGAGGGTACAGGACCAGGGGCCGATGCCGGTCAGACCATCACACTGCAACTCAACCTGAGCCGGCAGTCGGGCACCGCCATCACGGTGGATTACGAATGGGTGGGCGGCACGGCCACCGCTGGCGATGACTATATCGTCACGCCGCGCACAGGCACCATCACCATCCCGCCCAACACCACCTCGGTGCAGATCACGGTGGACATTGCACGCGACGCGCTCGTGGAAGGCGATGAGACCTTCAGCCTGCAGCTGTCCAATCCGCGGGGTGGCACCCTGGGCAATGCCAGCGTGGCCATCACGCTGGTGGACGACGACATTGAAGTGACCGCCAGCAGCGAAAGCCTGGATGAAACCGGCGGCTCCGAGGCTGCAGGGTTTGGCTCGGTGCAGGGCACCCTGGCCGTGAACTACCTGGGCAGCGGTACCCCGCCCGTGGTGGCCCTGGCCGCCGACAACGCCACCTGGGACGCCAGCACCGGCACCCTGACCGACAACGCCGGCGGCTGGGTGGTGCAAATGGCCGCCGACCAGACCAGCTACACCTTCACTCAGCTCAAGGCCCTGAGCCACCCCGACGCGACCAACCCGAATGACCCGCTGGACATTGCGATTACCGCCACGGTGACCACAGCGGTGGTGGTGGCCGGTGTGACCTACCCCAGCACCGCTACAGACACCTTCATCGTGACCGTGCTGGACGACGGGCCTGCCATGCAGGCATCGGTCGGGGTGACGCTGGACGAAGCGGACCTGGGCACGGTGACCGTGGCTGGGCCAGGGGGCTCGGTGGATACAGGGAAGCTGGTGGCTTTCGGCTCGATAGCGGTGGATTCGGCCGCTGGGCTGAACAAGGTGTCGGGCAGTCCCATGACCACCGGCGACGGCAACAGGACCCGCGAGGTAGATGCAACCACCCAGACGCAGCTGGTGCAGGTGAAGAACCCCACCACCGAAACCATCGAGTTCGAGTGGCGCGATACCCGGACGGGCGAGGTGTATGCCAAGGGCCAGGTGGCCTCGGGCGAGGTGCTGTACCTGGCTACCACCGACAACAGCATTGGTCAGTCGGTCCAGTTGTTCGTGCGCTTCGAGGGAGACACCACCTGGACCGGACGCAGCCGGGGAACGCTGGCGGGCAGCAATGCGCCATCGGCCACCTTCGTGGTACCCAGCGATGCCACGGCGGTGGATGGCTCGGGGGCTGGCGGAGGCGGCTCCGGCGCGGATCCTGTGGTGCTGGAGGGCCAGCTCAACTTCAACGCTGGCGCCGATGGTGGGCGCATCACTGCACTGAGTGCAGAAAGCCTGACAGGCCTGACTTCGGGTGGCGAGCCCGTGGAGTTCACCAGCACCACCAGCGCCGATGGCAGCACCATCACCCTGACGGGTGCGGCCGGAGGCGAAGGCGTGCTGACGGTGGGGGTGAACGCCGCCACCGGCGCCTACACCGCCACCTTGCTAGGCCCGCTGGACCACGCGCGGCCCAACTTGTCCGGGGCGGCAGACCCGCTGATCCT
>JALOSG010000015.1 GCA_025458665.1 Serpentinimonas sp. | reverse complement strand
GGGCCGGCCTGCACGGCCAGTTCGGCGTCCACGTTGGCGGTGGTGGCCTTGGCATCGGCCGGCTGGGGCACCAGGTAGCCAATGGTTTCCAGGAACTGGCGGTAGGCGGCCATGTTCTGGATCGGGCCTGGGTTGGCGCTGTGCCACTTGTCCAGCTCCAGCTGCAGGCGGTCGCGCTCGGCCAGCAGGGCCAGGTTGCGCGGGGCCATGTCGGCCACGATGGCATCGAAGCCCTGCCAGAACGCAGCGCTCTGCACGCCGGTGCCGGGCAGTACCTGCTCTTCGATGAACTGGTGCAGGGCGGTGGCCACTTGCAGGCGGTGAACGGTGGTGCGGGGCGTGGTCATGGGCGGCTCGGTGGATGGGTGAAGGGTTGGAGGGTGCTTGCTGGAACGTGCACCGGGAGGCACTCTGGGCCAGCGTGAACGTGCAACTGTACGCCAAGGGCGGCGCTCCATTGCCATGCCCCAACGCAGCGCACTTTTGACTTTTTTGCACAAGTGATAGGAAAATAGTCGGGGATTAGCTTATTTTCCTCGTGGGACAAGCCAATGATGATGGCGAGCTACAGCGCTTGGTTGTCACTTTGGCTTAGCTAGACTAGACTAGGTAAATCGGCGACCTTTCCGTTGCCCCATGCCCTGCTGGCCCTGGGTCTTTGTTTCGCCTCCCCCCACTGGAGTCCACCATGTCCGCCGTCAATATGCTGCAAGCCAAGTCCACCCTGTCCCGGCTGGTGGAAGCCATTGAGCAAGGGCAGGAGCGCGAGATCGTGATTGCGCGCAACGGTCGGCCCGCGGCCAAACTGGTTCCGCTGGACGCCCCGCCAGCCGGACCCAGACTGGGCGTGGCCAAAGGCAAATTCCTGGTGCCCGACACCATAGACACCCACAACGCCGAGGTGGCGCGCCTGCTTCTGGGCGGGGCTGGCGCGTGAACCTGCTGCTCGATACGCACGTGGCCCTCTGGGCCATCACCGACCACCCTAAGCTCAGCGCGCCAGCGCGCGCCCTGATCGAGGAGCCGCGCAACACCGTGTGGGTGAGCGCCGCCAGCGTGTGGGAAATCGCTATCAAGCACGCACTAGGGCGGGGGGACATGCCGGTATCTGCCCACGACGCGCTGGGCTATTTCCGTGCGTCGGGCTACCGCATGCTGGCCATTGAGCCCGAGCACGCCGCAGCAGTCAGCAGACTGCCCGCGCACCACCAAGACCCCTTCGACCGTTTGCTGGTGGCGCAGGCGCTGCACGAGCCCATGCGCCTGCTGACGCACGACCCCGTAGTGGCCCTCTACAGCGACACGGTCATCCCTATCTAGCGGGCGTTCTTAGCGGGCGTTCACCCTCCTCATGGACAAACTCAAGGCACTGGAAACCTTTGTGGCGGTGGCCGCGCGCGGCAGTCTGTCGGCGGCGGCCCGGGCCGAGGGCGTGGCACCCGCCGTGGTGGGGCGCCGGCTCGATGCGCTGGAGGAACACCTGGGCATCAAGCTGCTGGTGCGCAGCACGCGGCGCATTTCGCTCACGCACGAGGGAGCCGCCTTCCTGGAGGACAGCCAGCGCCTGCTGGCTGATCTGGCGCAGGCGGAGGCCAGCGTGAGCGCCGGCGGCGTGCAGGCGCGGGGGCATTTGCGCATCACCGCGCCAGCGGGCTTCGGACGCCGCCATGTGGCGCCGCTGGTGCCGCGCTTCCACGACATCCACCCCGAGGTGAGCCTGTCCCTGAACCTGAGCGACCGCGTGATCGACCTGGCCGGCGAAGGCTACGACTGCGCGGTGCGCGTGGGCGACCTGCCCGACTCTTCCCTGGTGAGCATCCGCCTGGCCGACAACCGCCGCCTGTGCGTGGCCACGCCCGCCTACCTGCAGCGCCATGGCGTGCCGCAACACCCGCAGGACCTGGCGCAGTTCGACTGCCTGACCCTGTCTTCCGAGGCCTCGCAGGCGCGGGGCTGGGCCTTCCGGCTGGAGGACGGCAGCATCACCCACCTGCGCCCCGGTGGGCCGCTGGACTGCTCCGACGGGCAGGTGCTGCACGAATGGTGCCTGGCGGGCTTTGGTATTGCCTGGCGCAGCACCTGGGAGGTGGAGGCCGACATCACCGCCGGGCGGCTGGTGACGGTGCTGGATGCCTTTGCCGCGCCGCCGAACGGCATTTTTGCGGTCTTCCCGCAGCGCAAGCACCTGCCGTTGCGCGTGCGGCTGTGGATTGACTACCTGAAGGAACAGTACAGCCGCGCAGATTTCTGGTCGCGCGGTTGAGGCTGGGTGCCATGCAGGCTCAGAACAGCCCGGCCAGCAACCACAGCGCGGTACCCCACATCATCAGGGCCACCAGCCCGTCTATGGCGCGCCACAGCTTCAGGGAGCTCAGCCGGCGGCCCATCCAGAACACGGCCACGCCCAGCACGGCGAACCACACCAGCGAACCCGTGGCCGCACCAGCGCCAAACACCGCATTGCCCGGCGTGCCGTAGGCCAGCGAGGCAGTGCCAATGAGCACGGCGGTGTCGAGCCAGGCATGCGGGTTGAGCCAGGAGAAGGCCAATGCGGAAGCCACTGCCTGGCGGGCGGTGAGGGGTTTGGGGCCAGCCGCTGGCGCCGGTTCGCCCGGGGCCGATTCACCCTTGGCCGATTCACCCGCACCGGGCACCACATTCGCCACCGGCCGCGCACAGCGCTGGGCCGCCTGCCAGCCGTACACCAGCAGGAACAGCACGCCGGCACCCACGATGGCGCCATGCATCTTGTCGGACAGACCGCCGAGCTGGGCCAGCCCCAGCACGCCCAGGGCAATGAGCAGCACATCGGCCACGGCGCACACGGCCACGGTGAGCCACACATGCTGGCGCTGCAGGCCCATGCGCAGCACGTGCGCGTTCTGCGGGCCTATGGCCATGATGAGGGACAGGCTCAACACCATGCCGGCGGTGAAGGTGGGAATGCTTGCGGCGAAGGCCATGATCTTGCTCGGGGTGAGAAACGCTGTGGTTTTTGGGATTTCCGGGGGCTTCGGGCAGCTGCGCAAAACAGCAGCGCCGAAGCAGAGGAAGCAGACGAAGCGAAGTGTGGCCGCAAACACCCGTTTGTTGAACGATGTTGAATTAAACTCAGTTCACTTGAGTAATTTTTGATTGATTCCGGAGTACGCCGCCATGCTCGATGCCCGCCAACTCGAAGCGCTGGCTGCCGTGGTGGACCATGGCGGTTTTGGCCCTGCGGCCAAGGCACTGTCCATCACGCTGTCGGCGGTGTCGCTGCGCATACGTTCGCTGGAGGAAACGCTGGGCCAGCGCCTGCTGGTGCGCGGCAAACACGTGCACGCCACGCCCGCCGGGCAGGCCCTGCTCACCCACGTGAGGCAGGTGCAGCTCATGGAGGCCGATCTCATGGCCGACCTGCCCGGCTCAGGAGGTGGCGTGGGGGGCGGTTCTGGCCGGCGCAAGCCAGCGCCCATGCAGAGCATGGCGGTGGCCGTGAACGCCGACTCGCTGGCCACCTGGTTCCTGAGCGGTGTCATGCCCGTCATGCAGAAACACCGCACCGTGCTCGATATCGTGGTGGACGACCAGGACCACACGCACGACGCCCTGAAAAGCGGCGAGGTGTCGGGCTGCGTCACCACGCTGGCCGAGCCCATGCGGGGTTGCCTGTCGGAGCCGCTGGGCATCATGCGCTACCGCTGCGTGGCCGCGCCGGAGCAGGTGGCGCAGTGGAAAGGGCCACGCAGCGCGGAAGTCACGCCGCACCGCCTGCTGGCGCACCCAGCCATCATCTTCAACCGCAAGGACGCGCTGCAGGACGCCTTCCTGCTGCAGCACTTTGGCCTGCGCGGCGCCCGTTACCCGCGCCACTTCGTGCCCGCCACCGAAGCGTTCGAGGCCGCCATCGAGCTGGGCCTGGGCTGGGGCATGGTGAGCGACCTGCAACTGGCCGCCCGCGCGCACCGCCCGCCCCTGGCCGAGGTGCTGCCCGGCCGCACGGTCGACGTGGCGCTGTACTGGCAGCATTGGAGCCGTGAGCCGCCCACCGCGCAGCGGCTCACGCGGGCCGTGAAAGACGCCGCCCGCCAGCAACTCCTGCCCGCAGTCTGCCCCTAAACAACCCTGATCCAACCCTGAACCAGCCCGTAGCCATCCCGCCAGCGCTTGCCTAAACTCCTACCCATGCACACACCACCCACCACCCCTGGCGACGCCGCCATCCGCCGCACCAGCCTGCACGGCTCCTGGCCCGACAACACCTACGCGGGCGTACTCAGCTTCATGCGGCGCAACTACACCCGCGACTTTGCCGGCGCCGATGTGGTGGTGAGCGGCGTGCCCCTGGACCTGGCCACCACCTTCCGCCCCGGCGCCCGCCTGGGCCCGGCCGCCGTGCGCGCTGCCAGCGTGCAGCTGGCCGAACTGAAGCCCTTCCCGTGGGGGTTCGACCCGTTCGACACACTCGCCGTGGTCGATGGCGGGGACTGCTGGTTCGATGCCCACAACCCGCACACCATCCCCGAGGCCATACGCCAGCACGCGCGCGGTATTCTGGCCAGTGGCGCGCGCATGCTCACCTTCGGCGGGGACCACTACATCACCTACCCGCTGCTGCAGGCCCACGCCGAGAAGTACGGCAAGCCGCTCTCGCTGATCCATTTCGACGCGCACTGCGACACCTGGCCCGACGACAGCCCCGACTCGCTCAACCACGGCACCATGTTCTACAAGGCCGTGAAAGACGGCTTGGTGGACCCGGCCACCTCGGTGCAGATAGGCATACGCACCTGGAACGACGACTTCATGGGCATGAACGTCATCGACGCGCCCACGGTGCACGCCCAGGGTGTGGCGGCCACGCTGCAGCAGGTCCTGTCCATCGTGGGCAGCCGGCCCACCTACCTCACCTTCGACATCGACTGCCTGGACCCGGCCCACGCCCCAGGCACCGGCACGCCGGTAGCGGGGGGGCTGAGCAGCGCCCAGGCGCTGGCCATCGTGCGGGGCATGGTGCCGGTGAACCTGGTGGGAATGGATGTGGTGGAGGTGTCCCCCCCGTTCGACCAGAGCGAAATCACCGCGCTGGCCGCCGCCCACATTGCCTGCGACCTGCTGTGCGTGCTGGCGGCACAACGCGGCGCCAAGGCCTGAGCTGGCGGCGCTCTGGGCCCAGCCCCCGGGCCTGGGCGCCAGCCGCCTAAAATCGCGGCATGCTGCAGATCAAACAAACGCTGCTGGACGGCCTGGCCGCCAGCCTGGAAAAGCTCGCACCCGGCCAGGGTGACAAGGCCACGTTCGAGTCGCCCAAGGTGGCCGCGCACGGCGACTACGCGGTCACGGCCGCCATGCAGCTGGCCAAGCCGCTCAAGGCCAACCCGCGTGCGCTGGCCGAGCAGCTGAAGGCCGAACTGCAGGCCCTGCCGGCCTACCAGCAGTGGGTGCAGGACATCGACATCGCGGGCCCCGGCTTCATCAACATCCGCCTCAAGCCCGAGGCCAAGCAGCAGATCGTGCGCGAGGTGCTGGAGGCCGGCGGCGGTTTTGGCGCCCAGCCCGCCAACGGTCAGAAGTTGCTGGTGGAGTTTGTGTCGGCCAACCCCACCGGGCCGCTGCACGTGGGCCACGGGCGGCAGGCTGCGCTGGGCGACGCCATCTGCAACCTGTTCGAGACCCAGGGCTGGGCGGTGCACCGCGAGTTCTATTACAACGACGCAGGTGCCCAGATCGAAACCCTGGCCCGCTCCACCCAGTGCCGCGCGCGCGGGCTGAAACCGGGCGATGCCGGCTGGCCCGAATCGGCCTACAACGGCGACTACATTGCCGACATTGCCGCCGATTTCCTGGCCAAGAAAACCGTGCGCGCCGACGACCGCGAATTCACCGCCAGCGGCGATGTGGAAGACCTCGACGGCATGCGCCAGTTTGCGGTGGCCTACTTGCGCCACGAGCAGGACCTCGACCTGCAGGCCTTCCAGGTGAAGTTCAACCAGTACTACCTGGAGTCGAGCCTGTACACCAGCGGCCGCGTGGAACAGACCGTGCAAAAGCTCATGGCCGCCGGCAAGACCTACGAGGAGGGCGGCGCACTGTGGCTGCGCACCACCGACTACGGCGACGACAAAGACCGCGTCATGAAGAAAAGCGAAGGGGGCTACACCTACTTCGTGCCCGACGTGGCCTACCACCTGAGCAAGTGGGAGCGCGGCTACACCAAGGTCATCAACATCCAGGGTACCGACCACCATGGCACCATTGCCCGCGTGCGCGCCGGCATACAGGCCGCCTCCAGCGTGGACGGCCTGGGCATTCCCCAGGGCTACCCCGACTACGTGCTGCACACCATGGTGCGCGTGGTGCGCGGCGGCGAAGAGGTGAAGATCTCCAAGCGCGCGGGCAGCTACGTGACCCTGCGCGACCTGATCGACTGGACCAGCAAGGACGCGGTGCGCTTCTTCCTGCTCAGCCGCAAGCCCGACACCGAATACACCTTCGACGTAGACCTGGCCATTCAGCAGAACAACGACAACCCGGTGTTCTATGTGCAGTACGCGCACGCGCGCATCTGCTCGGTCCTGAACACCTGGCGCGAACAGGCAGGCCTGGGCACCGAGGCCGCCCGGCAGGCGCTGCAACAGGCCAGCCTGGCCCCGCTGGACAGCGCCCCGGCCCAGACCCTCATGCTGCAGCTGGCCCGCTACCCGGCCATGCTGAGCGCTGCCGCCCAGGACTTTGCACCGCACGATGTGACCTTCTACCTGCGCGAACTTGCATCCTGTTACCACAGCTACTACGACGCCGAGCGCATACTGGTGGACGATGCCACCGTGCGTCTGGCCCGGCTTGCGCTGGTCGCGGCCACGGCGCAGGTGTTGCACAATGGCCTGAAAGTGCTGGGGGTAAGCGCCCCCGAGAAAATGTGATGCCGAACTACGCTGCCTCTCCTCTCCGTTTGCACCGTGCAAGACCCGCTTGCGAGCGCGGCGGCACACTTCTGGGCCTGGTCATGGGACTGGTGCTGGGCCTGGGCATTGCCCTGGCCGTGGCGGTGTACGTGACCAAGGTGCCGGTTCCGCTGGTGGACCGTGGCGTGCAGCGCCCGCCCAGCCAGGATGCGGTGGAAGCGGAGCGCAACCGCAACTGGGACCCCAACGCTGCGCTCTCGGGACGGGCAGCCACGGGCAGTGCGCCGACCGCATCCACCACACCGGGCAATGCGACTGCCGCTCCTGCCGCGCCCGGCACGCCTGCCGCGCCCAGTACGCCCGCTGCACCCGACCCTCTGGGCGAGCTCATCCAGTCCCGTACCCAGGGCGTGGTGCCGGTGGTGCCGGTCGAAGTGGCCAGCGTCCCCGATCCTTTCCTGTATTTCGTGCAGGCTGGCGCGTTCCGCTCCCCCGGCGACGCCGAAGCGCAGCGCGCCCGGCTCGCCATGCTTGGCATGGATGCCAAGGTGACGGAGCGCGAACAGGCAGGGCAGCCCATTTACCGGGTGCGCATGGGTCCGTTCGAGCAGAAATCTGCCGCCGACGAGATGGTGGCCAGTTTGTCGGGCCGCGGCTTCGAGGCCGCCCTCGTCCGGGTGCAACGCTGAGCGGCATCCTGGGAACTTTGGCCTGCGCAGTGGGCCCATATCTGGACATGGTCCGGCTCGCCGGACAGACACAAGGAGTTGATCGATGGACCGCCGTACTTTCTCCCGCCTGACCACCACCTCACTGGCTTCTGTGGCCGGGGCAGCTGCCGTAGGCGTGCCCACTCTGGCCCTGCTGGGTCCGGGGCAGGCGGTGGCCCAGGTTGCAGGACTGCGGGAGGGCACCGATTTTCTGCGCCTGCCCCAACCGGCCCCCGTGGAGGCCCCGGCCGGCCAGGTGGAGGTGGTGGAATTCTTTGCTTACAGCTGCGTGCACTGCTTCAACTTCGAGCCCATGTTCGAAGACTGGATCCAGAAGAAACCAGCGCACGTCACAGTGCGCCGCACGCCCGTGGCCTTCAACGCGGGCTTCGAGCCGATGCAGCGCCTCTACTACACGCTGGAGGCTCTCAATCTGGTGGGAGACCTGCACGCCAAGGTGTTCAAAGCTATCCACGTAGACCGCCAGCGCCTGACCACCGCCGACGCCATCACCGCCTGGGTGGTCAAGCAGGGCGTGGACCAGAAGCGCTTCACCGACATGTACAACTCCTTCGGTGTGGTGGGCAAGGCACGCCGCGCTACCACCCTGCAGGACGCCTACCGGGTGGAGGGCACTCCCGCGCTGGGCATTGCGGGCCGTTACTACGTGCCGGGCCAGGCTGCGCGCACGCTGCTGGTGGCCAACGCACTCATTGCGGAAGCGCGCAAGGGCTGACGCTGCCGGTGCCGCCAGGGTCTCAGGCTTCTGCGGCTCTGCGGCTCTGGCGTTTCTGATGATTTCGGTGCCTCGCGCGGGCAAAGTTGCCAGAATGGCCGCTTTGGGCCCTAAAATGCATGCAAGTTTCGTGCCTTGCCTGCGCCCCCGATGCCCACCTACACGCCCCCACACCCATCGCCTTCTCCTGTCCTGCTGCTTGCCCTGACCCGGGCGGCGGTACTGGCGTTTGCTCTGGCGATGATTTCGGGCGTGGCGCTGGCCGAGCGCAGCGACCGCGACCAGCCCATGAACATCGAATCCGACGCGCTGCGGTACGACGATGTGCGCCAGACCAGCATCTTCACGGGCAACGTGGTGCTCACCAAGGGCACCATCGTGCTGCGGGGAGCGCAGCTGGAGGTGCAGCAGGACGGGCAGGGCAATCAGGTGGCGGTGGTACGCGCAGGCTCCGATGCGCTGGCATTTTTCCGGCAGAAGCGGCAAGGACTGAACGAGTTCATCGAGGCCGAAGCCCAGCGCATCGACTACGACAGCCGCACCGAGACCGTGAAGCTCACCGGGCAGGCGGTGTTCCGGCGCTACCGGGGGGCCCAGCTCAATGACGAGACCGCAGGCACGGTCATCGTGTACGACGGTCGGACCGAGGTGTTCACGGTGGAAGGGGGGGCAGCAGGTGCTGGAGCCACCACGGCCAACCCGTCGGGCCGGGTGCGCGCGCTCATCACGCCGGGCGGCAATGCGGGCACCGATCCGGCTTCCCAGCTCAACGCCACGCCGCCCAGCGCTGGCCCCTCCCTGCAACCCAGCCTGAATCTGGGGCCGCGCCAGTGAGGGCAGATGCGGCAGCGGGGCTGGGCGGAGGCGCCAGTCGGCTAGAGGCCCGTGGCTTGCAGAAGGCCTATGGCGGGCGCCGGGTGGTGAAGGACGTGTCGCTGGCGGTGGGCAGCGGTGAAGTGGTGGGCCTGCTGGGCCCCAACGGTGCCGGCAAAACCACCTCGTTCTACATGATCGTGGGGCTGGTGCGGGCCGATGCGGGGCAGATCCTGCTCGACGGCCAGCCCATAGAGGCCCTGCCCATCCACCGCCGCGCCCGGCTGGGCCTGGGCTATCTGCCGCAGGAAGCGTCCATCTTCCGAAAGCTCACGGTGGAGCAGAACATACGGGCGGTGCTGGAACTGCAGACCGATGCGCAAGGCCGGCCGCTGAACGAACCCGAAATTGAAAAGCGCCTGCAAAGCCTGCTGGAAGACCTGCACGTGCAGCACCTGCGGGCCTCTCCGGCGCCCGCGCTGTCGGGGGGCGAGCGGCGGCGGGTGGAAATTGCCCGTGCGCTGGCCACGCAGCCGCGCTTCATCCTGCTCGATGAGCCGTTTGCCGGCATCGACCCGATTGCCGTCATCGAGATCCAGCGCATCATCGGCTTCCTGAAGTCGCGCGGGATCGGGGTGCTCATCACCGACCACAACGTGCGCGAGACGCTGGGCATCTGCGACCACGCCTTCATCATCAACGACGGCCATGTGCTGGCCAGCGGCACGCCGTCCGACATCGTCGAGAACCCCGACGTGCGTCGGGTCTACCTTGGCGAGCACTTCCGCATGTAAGGGCCCGGCATGAAGCAGGGCCTCTCCTTACGCGTTTCGCAGCATCTGGCGCTCACGCCGCAGCTGCAGCAATCCATCCGGCTGCTGCAGTTGTCCACGCTGGAAATGGCGCAGGAGGTCGAGCAGATGCTCGACGAAAACCCCTTCCTGGAAACCGAGCCCGAGACGGCCGACCGCGAGACCTTCGGGCTGGAGGTGGCCGATGCACCCGTGAGCCTGGGCGACCGCGTGTTGGAGAACACCACCAGCTCCCCGGATGCCCCCGGGGAATTGGCGGCGGATGCCCCCGAAGACAGCGCCAGCCTGGAGCAAAGCTGGGAGGGCGATGGCAGCGTGGACTTCTCGCCCGACGACAGCGAATGGGGCGGCGACGCGCCGCCGCGCGGTACGGGCAGCCAGGACGAGGACACCCCCAGCGCCGCCGACTTGGCCAGCGAACACATCTCCCTGCAAGCGCACCTGCACCAGCAGGCCCTGGGCCTGCGCCTCAACGACGACGAACGCGCGGCGCTGTACTACCTCATCGAGTCGCTGGACGACGATGGCTATCTGGCCGACCCCATGGCCGAGCTGGTGCAGGCCCTCATGGCGCAGGAGCAACGTGCACTCGCGGCAGCGGGTGGGCCGGCCGGCGCACTATCGCACAACGACCTGCTGGAACGCCAGGAAGAACTCACGGTGCTGCTGAACACCGCGCTCAACTGGCTGCACCACATGGAGCCTGCCGGTGTGGGCGCGCGCGATCTGGCCGAGTGCCTGCGCCTGCAGATCCTGGAACTGCGCAACACCCCCGAAGCCCGCGCCGCGCTGGCCATTTGCGAGCAGCCGCTGGACATGATGGCGCGCCGCGATGTGCGCCGCCTGGCCAACGCCTGCCGGCTGGACGAGGACACCACCCGCGCCGCGCTGGCCCTGATAGGCCGGCTGGAGCCCAAGCCCGGACGCCGCTTTGCCAACGTGGAACGCAACGTTGTGGTGCCCGATGTGCTGGTCGTCAAGGTGGGGCGCGGCTTCAAGGTGCAGCTCAACCCCGACGTGATGCCCCGCCTGCGCGTGCAGGACGTATACGCCAACGCCATGCGCGGCCACAAGGGCGAGGCTGCGGCCGGCATGCAGCAGCGGCTGCAGGAAGCGCGCTGGTTCATCAAGAACATCCAGCAGCGCTTCGACACCATCCTGCGGGTCTCCAGCGCCATCGTGGAACGGCAGCGCAACTTCTTCATGCACGGCGAACTGGCCATGCGCCCGCTGGTGCTGCGCGAGATTGCCGATGAACTCGGCCTGCACGAATCCACCATCAGCCGCGTGACCACCGCCAAGTACATGGCCACGCCTTTTGGCACCTACGAACTGAAGTACTTCTTTGGCTCCTCGCTGGGTACCGAAACCGGCGGCAATGCCTCCAGCACCGCCGTGCGTGCGCTCATCAAGCAATTCGTGGCCGGGGAAGAGCCCCGAAAGCCCCTGAGCGACAACCAGATTTCCGACATGCTCAAGGAGCAAGGCATCGAGTGCGCGCGGCGCACCGTGGCCAAGTACCGCGAGTCCCTGCGCATTGCGCCCGCGCACCTGCGCAAGACCTACTGAAGCGCCCCACGCCCCAGGCCCTTTGGCCGCATTTGCCCCACCGGCCCCCAGATTTCCATGCACGACCTGACCCTCTTCCTCCCCTGCGCCGCTGGCGTCGAGGGTTTTCTGGCCACCGAGGTGGCGCGCATCACCGGCTTGCCCGAAGCCCATCTGCGCACCTCGCGCGGTGGCGTGCAGGCCGATGCCGACTGGCGCAGCGCCCTGAAACTCAACCTGCACTGCCGGCTGGCCCAGCGCGTGCTGGTGCGCCTGGCCGACCTGCCCTACCGGAACGAAGACGACATCTATGCCGCAGCCGCTGGCGTGGCCTGGGAAATCTGGTTCACGCCGCAGCAAAGCATCAAGGTGGAGATCACCGCCCAGCACAGCCCGCTGAAAAGCCTGAACTTTGCCGCCCTGCGGGTGAAAGACGCGGTGTGCGACCGCCTGCGCGAAAAGCGCGGCAGCCGCCCCGATGTGGACACCGCCCGCCCCGATGTGCGCCTGTTCGCGCACCTGACCGAGAACCGCGTCACCATCTACATCGACACCTCGGGCGAGCCGCTGTTCAAACGCGGCTGGCGCGAGGACAAGGGCGATGCACCGCTGAAGGAAACGCTGGCCGCTGCCATGCTGGCCGCCACCGGCTGGACCGGCTGGGCAGATTCGGCCCAGCCCGGGGTGGGGGAACCCGTACCGCTGTACGACCCGTGCTGCGGCAGTGGCACCGTACTGATTGAAGCCGCCCACCTGGCGCTGAACATGGCGCCGGGCGCGCAGCGCCGCTTCGCCTTCGAGAAAATGCTGCCCTTCCAGCCCCACGTGTGGCAGGCGCTGCGCCAGGAAGCCGAGGACGCCGAGATCCGCCTGCCCGAAGGCGCCAAGCCCTTCATTTTTGGCAGCGACGTGGCCTTCCGCATGGTGGACTTTGCCCGCCGCAACGCGGAGCGCGCCGGCGTGGCGCACGCCATCGAACTGCGCGGCGGCGATGCGCTGCAGCGCATGCCGCCCACCGGAACCCCCGGTGTCCTGCTGCTCAACCCGCCCTACGGGGAGCGCATTGCCGCCGCCGGCGTGGCCGGCCAGCGCGCCAGCACCCGCCAGGCCGTGACGCACACCCTGGGCCGCCAGGGCAGCGACGGGAGCCGTGGTGCGCAGCGGGCAGGACGTGAATCGGCCGTGGATGTGGATGGCGCGGAGAACGAAAACTTCTTCCAGCAACTGGCCGCGCACTGGAAACGCCATTACGCGGGCTGGTCGGCGTGGCTGCTCACCCCCGACCTGAAGCTGCCCAGCCGCATGCGGCTGAAAGAGTCGAGGCGTGTGCCGCTGTGGAACGGCCCCATCGAGTGCCGGCTGTTCCGCTTCGATCTGGTGGCTGGTTCTGCCCGGGAACGGCCAGCCACACCGCCGCAAAGTTGACGACAGCACCAAACGACATTGCACAGGCGGTAGCCCATGGCCGGCCCTGGGTCATCGACACCAACTGCGTGCTCGATCTGCGCCTGTTCAACGACCCGCGCACCACCCGCCTGCGCGACGCACTGGAAGCCGGTCACCTGCGCTGGCTGGCCACGCCCGCCATGGCGGCAGAGCTGGAACGTGTACTCACCTACCCGGCCGTGCAGCGCGCCTGGCAGCGCCTGGGCGCCTTGCAGCCGGGGGGGAAGCCCGATGCACCGGCCAGCGTGATGCGCTGGTTCTATGCCCACACCCAGCTCTGCGACAGCGCGCCATTTTCCGGGCTGCGCTGCCAGGACAGGGACGATCAGGGGTTCATCGACCTGGCCGTGGCGCACGGGGCTATTCTTCTGAGCAAGGACCGTCTGGTATTGCGCCTGGGGCGGCGCATGCAGGCCCTGGGAGCATGGGCCACCACCCCGGATGGCCTAGATGGCCTGACCGACTGTCTGCCCCGCACCACCTAATGGCCCATTGGCAGCGCGTTGATGCAGATTAGTCCTATTGATGCATAGGACATGGCGCAAAACTGTCATATACTTTTCTCGGGTCGGCATTGCCGACCTCCCGCTTTTCCTCCCTGAGCGGGTGCCTTTGTGTGTGACAGCAAAAAGGCTTCCATCCCGGCCCTCATAGGCCGGGATTTTTTTTGGGTCTGCACCAACTCCATCAGCGGAACGAGACCGCAAGCGGCCTCGCCCGGAAGTAGGTGGTGTGTGCCCCTGATCGAAAGGCAGGCTGAGCCTTCCAGCTCTACATATGTTCTCTATTATGGACATTGGATTCACTATTTGTCTATAATAGCGGAATGCCACGCAAGCCGCCCATCGTTTTTCCGCAGGAGCAGAAGCTACTTTCCCAGCTGGGAGAGCGGCTGAAGCTTGCGCGTATGCGGCGAACGCTGAGCAACGCCGTAGTCGCTCAGCGGGCGGGCATCTCGCGAACCTCTCTCTACAAAGTGGAGGCGGGCGACCCGGGAGCCACCTTGGCCACTTACTTGCGGGTCATGGCGGTCCTGGGTCTCGAGACCGACATCAATGCTCTGGCTGCGGACGACAAGGTCGGCCGAAAGCTGCAAGATTTGGCGCTCGTTGCGCCGGCCTCAGGACCGCGACGCCGGCGACCTGCCACCCATGCGTCGCCGACTCCTGCCAGCCGCCCGGATGGCACCGGGAGCGCGGCATGAACCATCAAGACAACACCTTGGAGGTCTGGCTCGATGGCGACCTGGGGCCGCCATGCCTGGTCGGCACTTTGGCACACGACCGCGGACAGATTCGCTTCCAATACGAACGCGGATGGCTGGGCGACGCGCGAGCATTCGCACTGGACCCCGACTTATCGCTGGACGATGCCCCGTTCTTTCCCAAGCCCGAACTGGGTAACTTCGGCATCTTCCTGGACTCCGCCCCTGACCGCTGGGGCCAGACGCTGATGAAGCGGCGAGAGGCGCTGCAGGCCAAGGACGAGAAACGCGCGCCGCGGACGCTGTACGCGTGGGACTTCCTGATCGGGGTACAGGACTTCACCCGGCAGGGTGCGCTGCGCTTTCGGCTTGCCGGCACCGAGGAATTCCTGGGTAACGAGAAGATGGCCGCGCCGCCCAGCACGACACTGCGCGAACTGGAGGCGGTGGCGTACCAACTGAGCAGCCGGCGCATTGACGACCTTGACGCTTTGCGTATATGGCTGTCCGTGTTGGTTGCCCCTGGCGCATCTTTAGGTGGCGCAAGGCCGAAAGCCAATTTCACGGAGGCGGATGGCTCCCTGTGGATTGGCAAATTCCCGGCGCGAGACGACGACCGGGATATCGGCGCCTGGGAGCTCGTGGTACACGGTCTTGCGTTGAAGGCGGGGGTGGATGTTCCTGCCGCAAAGGCAATGCGGCTTAACAATGAGTTCCACACCTTCTGCGTGCAGCGTTTTGACCGCGCCGACGGAGCGCGACGGTTTTATGCCTCCGCGATGACCATGCTTCGCAAGGAGCAGAGCGAGGGGACCAGCTACTTGGAGCTGGCCCAGTTTCTTCGGGGCAAGGGCGACGGCGCACATGTGAGTGCCGACTTGGAGCAGCTATTCCGCAGGGTGGCGTTCAACGTGGCTGTTGGGAACAGAGACGACCACCTGCGCAATCATGGGTTCATTCTGGGTGCGACAGGCTGGCGCCTAGCGCCGGCGTTCGACGTAAATCCGAACATCGACAAGGCGGAACACGTCCTCAACATCGACGACGGAGACAACCGTCCGAGCCTACAAACAGTTCTGACCACCGCTGCCTTCTACGGGCTGAGTGAAGAACGGGGTATGCAGATTGTCGAAGAAGTTGCCTCTGTCGTCGACGGGTGGGAAAGCCTGGCCCGGCAGGTCGGCATTGCCCGCGGCGATGTGGAACTTACCGCCGGGGCGTTCTCCGCACACGCAGAATACCGGTCAGCAGCTCGGTAGAGAACGCCCGCCCGCGGCTAGGCGACAGGCCTTTTTTGCCGCCGCGCTTCCCGCCGCGCTTCCCGTCGCTCTTCCCGCCGCTGTGGCGGGCCGGTCTTGGCCGCAGACTATTCCGCTGCGCTGGCCATGCGCTGGCTTTTCCAGTACACATCGTCGCCGCCGTCCATGCGGTTGAGCACGCGGGCCAGCACGAACATCAGGTCGCTCAGGCGGTTGAGGTACTGGCGCGGCGCATCCTTGATGGCCTCCTCGTTGCCCAGCGCCACCACGGCGCGTTCGGCGCGGCGGGCCACGGTGCGGCACACATGCGCCAGACTGGCCGCGCGATTACCGGCCGGAAGAATGAATTCCTGCAACTTGGGCAGTGCCGCGTTGTGGTGCTCCAGCGCTTCGTCCAGGGCCAGTACGGCCTCGGGCTTGAGCAGTTCGAAACCGGGAATGGACAGCTCCCCGCCCAGATTGAACAGCTGGTGCTGTATCTCCACCAGCAGGGTTCGCACCTCTTGCGGCATGGTTTCGCACAGCAGCACGCCGATGTGGGAGTTCAGTTCGTCCACATCGCCCATGGCGTGCACGCGCAGGCTGTTCTTGGAAACGCGCGAGTTGTCGCCCAGCCCGGTGGTGCCGGCGTCTCCGGTGCGGGTGGCTATCTGCGTGAGGCGGTTGCCCATATGGCTTTCCTTGCGGTGGCATGAGGTTGGATAATCTTCCATTATCCGACGGAGACACCACATGAACGCCCCACTGCCCGCCCACCTGCTGCCCGAAGTGCAATTGCGCGATGTGCCCGATGCACTCATTGCCGCCCTGAAGGAACGCTTTGGCGCCCAGTGCTCCACCGCGCTGGCGGTGCGCGAACAGCACGGCCGCGACGAATCCGCCTTCACCACCGTGCCGCCCCCGTCGGCGGTGGTGTTTGCCGAGTCCACCCAGGACGTGGCCGATGCCGTGAAACTGGCCGCCGCGCACAAGGTGCCCGTGATCCCGTTTGGGGTGGGTTCCTCGCTCGAAGGGCATTTGCTGGCGGTGCAGGGCGGCATCAGCATCGACGTGAGCCGCATGAACCGCGTGCTGGCCGTGCACCCCGAAGACCTGACGGTCACGGTGCAGCCGGGCGTGACGCGCAAGGCGGTGAACGAGGCGGTGAAATCCGACGGGCTGTTCTTCCCCATCGACCCAGGCGCGGACGCCTCCATCGGTGGCATGGCCGCCACCCGGGCCAGCGGCACCAACGCCGTGCGCTACGGCACCATGCGCGAGAACGTGCTGGCACTGGAAGTGGTCACGGCGCGCGGCGACATCATCCGCACCGGCACCCGCGCCAAGAAAAGCAGCGCCGGCTACGACCTGACCCGCCTGATGGTGGGCAGCGAAGGCACGCTGGGCATCATCACCGAGGTTTCGCTCAAGCTCTATCCGCTGCCCGAAGCCATTTCGGCAGCCACCTGCTCGTTCCCCAGCATCGAGGCGGCGGTGCGCACCACCATCCAGATCATCCAGATGGGTATTCCGATTGCCCGCTGCGAACTGCTGGACGGCAAAACGGTGGGCATGGTGAACGCCCACTCCAAGCTCAGCCTGCGCGAAGAACCCATGCTGCTCATGGAGTTCCACGGCTCGCCGGCCAGCGTGAAGGAACAGGCCGAGATGGTGCAGGAGCTGGCCGCCGACATGGGCGGACAGGCCTTCGAGTGGGCCACCACGCCGGAAGACCGCACCCGGCTCTGGACCGCGCGCCACAACGCCTACTTTGCCGCCATACAGAGCAAGCCCGGCTGCCGCGCCATTTCCACCGACACCTGCGTGCCCATTTCGCGCCTGGCCGACTGCCTGCTGGACTCCGTGGCCGAAGCCGATGCTTCCGGATTGCCCTACTTCCTGGTGGGCCACGTGGGCGATGGCAACTTCCACTTCGGCTACCTGATCGACCCGGACAACGCCGAGGAACGCCGCATTGCCGAAGCCCTGAACCACCAGCTGGTGGGCCGCGCGCTGGCGCTGGAAGGCACCTGCACCGGGGAACACGGCGTGGGCCTGCACAAGATGGACTTCCTGCGCACCGAAGCCGGCGATGGCGCCATCGACATGATGCGCACCCTGAAGCAGGCGCTGGACCCGGACAACATCATGAACCCGGGGAAGATTTTCGCGGGTTGAACGCTCTGTCGGACGGTCAGGACGCTGCAGCAGCCGTCCGTGGCTGGTACAGCCAGAGCGTGCGGCCGTCCGGGCAGTCCCACACCTCGGTGGCCGTGACCTCGGGCACGGGAAACTCCAGGCTGGCCAGCCAGGCTCCGGGGCGCAGTTCGCGCCGGGCTTTCTCCCAGGCGCCGGGCATGCTCTCGGGGCGCTGGAACAGGTACACGAGGTCGTAGCCCGACCAGTCTTCGGCCCAGATATCTCCGTGGCGCACCGTGGCGTGCGGCACGCGGGCGGCGCACAGCAGGCGCAAGGGCCAGCTGCGCTCTATGCCCACCAGGCGGGCATCGGGGTAGGCGCGCTCCAGGGCCTGCAGGCCGTGGCCCAGGCCGCAGCCGGCGTCGAGCACGCGCGCCGCTGGCGGCAGAAGCACCTTGCTGCGCAGCCCGTCGAAGGCCTCGGGCGGCGTGGGGTACAGCGGCGCGTCTTTCCAGGCACGCGGCGGGTAGAGCAACAGGAACACGGCAGCGGGCAACAGCCACCACCACGGCGACAAACCCGCGCCGTAGTTCAGGGACAGCAGCACCCAGGAGAGCGGAAACCCCAGCGCAATGATGCCGCGGCGCCAGCGGGAGTCTGCCCAGAAGCTGGCCAGCAGCCCCAGCACGGCAGCCAGCAACACAGCAGCGGGCCGGGGCAAACCCAGCGCCAGCAGGCCGGCGTACCAACCCCAGGCACCCAGCCACACCGCCACGGCGGGCAGCGGCCAGGGCAGGAACCAGCCTCGGCGCATCTCAGGCGCCGCGTGCGGGGTCCACGGCGCGCAGGCGCTCAATCAGGCCATTGAGTTCATCGAGCGAGCCGAACTGGATGGCCAGCTCGCCCTGCTCTTCGGTACGGCCGTGGCGCTTCACACGCTTCTTCACCCGCACTTCCACATCGGCGGCCAGCAGGTCCGACAACTCTTCCTCCACCCGGCGGATGTCGCGCGACTTTTCCTTCTTGGGCTTTTGCGGCGTGAGCGCGAATTCGGCGCCCAGCTTTTTCACCAGACTTTCCGCCTCGCGCACCGAGAGTTTGCGTGCATTGATCTGGCTGGCCGCGGTGATCTGGGTGGCGCGGTCCAGGCTCAGCAAGGCGCGGGCATGCCCCATGTCGATGTCGCCGGCCATGAGCATGGTCTGCACCGGCTCGGCCAGGTTGAGCAGGCGCAGCAGGTTGCTGGCCGCACTGCGCGAGCGCCCCACCGCCTGCGCAGCCTGTTCGTGAGTGAGCGCAAACTCCTTCACGAGGCGTTGCAAACCTTGGGCTTCTTCCAGCGGATTTAGGTCTTCGCGCTGGATGTTCTCGATCAGCGCCATGGCCGCCGCCGACTCGTTGGGCACATCGCGCACCAGCACCGGCACTTCCGAAAGGCCGGCCAGTCGGGCCGCGCGGAAGCGGCGTTCGCCGGCAATGATTTCGTACAGCGGGCGGGCACCCCGGTTCACGGCGGGCAGGCCCTGGCTGCTCAGCCAGGCGTTGGCGCGCTGCTCGCCCTCGGCGTCGTCCACGCGCCGCACCAGGATCGGCTGCATGATGCCCTGCGCCTTGATGCTCTCGGCCAGCTCGTACAGCGCGCCCTCGTCCATGCGGGTGCGCGGCTGGTAGATGCCGGGCACGAGGTCGGTCAGGGCCAGCACGCTGGGCAGGTCGGTGCTGGCGGGGCCTTCTGCAGACACATCGAGCTTGGGGCCGAGCAGTGCTTCCAGGCCGCGCCCGAGTCCCTTGGGTTTCTTGGTGACCATGTGGGTGTTCCTTGTTGTGTGTTCAGGCCGTGGGCTCGCCGAGCCAGGGTGCCAGCAGGGCGTGGCCTTCGGGCCAGTCGCCCAGCCCGGATTCGGCGTTGATGTGGCCCAGATCACCCAGAGAGCGGAAACCACAGCCCCAGGCCTCGGCCAGGTGCTGCGCCCGCTCCAGGGTGCAATACGGGTCGTTGCTGCTGGCCAGCAGCAGGCTGGCAAAGGGCAGCCGCTGCCGCACGATGGGCGCCCAGCCCGGCAGGCGGGCGGCCAGGTCGGGGTGTTCGGTATCGCCGGGGGCCACCAGCAGGGTGGCACGCACCCGGGCAATGTGGCGGCTGTGCGCCGCCCATGCGGCCACCAGCACGCAGCCCAGGCTGTGGGCCACCAGCACCGCCGGCGTGTCGTCTTGCAGCACCGCCTCTTCCAGTTGGGCCATCCAGTCGCCGCGCAGGGGGTTCATCCAGTCGTGCTGCTGCACGCGCTGGTAGCCGTAGCGTTGCTCCCAGCGGCTTTGCCAGTGCTCCGGGCCACTGCCCTGCCAGCCGGGCAGCACCAGCACGCGCGCGGGGGCGGCCGCCTGGCGGTGGATGAGGGACTCAGACACGCGGGTACCGCCTCATAGCCGGTCAATCCGCTCCACCATCTCGCGGGCGAAAGTGACAAAGGCCTGGCTGCCTTTGGCCGCCGGGTCGAACACCACGCCGGGGAGCCCGTAGCTGGGCGCCTCGGCCAGGCGCACGTTGCGCGGAATGACGGTATCGAACACCTTGTCGCCGAAGTGGTCCTTCAGCTGGTCGCTCACCTGCTGCTGCAGGGTGATGCGGGGGTCGTACATGACGCGCAGCAGGCCAATGATCTTGAGGTCGCGGTTCAGGTTGGCATGCACCTGCTTGATGGTGTTGACCAGGTCGCTCAGCCCCTCCAGCGCAAAGTATTCGCACTGCATGGGCACCACCACACCGTGGGCGGCACACAGGCCGTTCAGGGTCAGCATGCTCAGACTGGGCGGGCAATCGATCAGCACGAAGTCGTGATCGGCATCCACCTCGGCCAGGGCGGCTTTCAGGCGCTTTTCGCGCCGCTCCAGCTCCACCAGCTCCACCTCGGCACCGGCCAGCTCGCGGTTGGCGCCCAGCACGTGGTAGCCGCAGGACTCCGACAGCACCGCCGCTTCGCGCACCGAGGCCGACTCCAGCAGCACGTCGTACACGGTGAGTGCGAGGTCTCGTTTGCTCACGCCCGAGCCCATGGTGGCGTTGCCCTGCGGGTCCATGTCCACCAGCAGTACGCGCTGGCCGATCTTGGCCAGTCCGGCGGCCAGGTTCACCGTGGTGGTGGTTTTCCCGACGCCGCCCTTCTGGTTGGCAACACAAAAAATCTTGGCCATGGGCGCTGTGTTCTCTGGCTAGGGTGACGGGTGAGGCGAGTAAGGAGCGATGGGCTCAGGCACGGGAGAGGAAATGCGGGCACAGTGCACAGAATGCGCCCTGGCGCAGCATCAGCCGACGCGCCGCCGCATGCATTTACCGGGACAAAGCCAGCTTGATGCCAAAACCAATGAGGCAGACGCCGGCCAGCTTTTCCAGCGCCTGGCCGATTTTAGGCTGAGCGCGCAGCCGTTCAGCCAGCGTGTGGGTCAGGCCCACCACCACCAGTCCGTACAGCAAGGTGAGCAAGGCGATGGTCAGGGCCATGAAGCCGAAAGTGAGCAAGCCCTGGTGTAGGGCCGGATCCACAAACAAGGGGAAGAAAGCCATGTAGAACACGATGGCCTTGGGGTTGAGCAAGGTGATGGCGAGTGCCTGCCTGAAATACTGCCCAGGCCGTATCTGGATGACAGGCGCATCGCCCGGCTTGGCCAGCACCATGCGCACGCCCAGATAGGCCAGGTAGGCAGCACCCAGCCATTGCACCGCATTGAATGCCGCCGGATAGGCAGCGAGCAAGGCGGCTACGCCCGCCACCGCCAACCACATGAGCACCTGGTCGCCGGCAATCACGCCCAGCGTGGCAGCCATGCCACCCAAAAATCCACCCTTGCCGGTGGATGTGATGAGCGCCACATTGCCCGGCCCGGGCACCATGAGGAACACCACAATGGCCACCACAAAGGCGCCGTAATCTGCCACACCCCACATAAGCTTCTCCCTCCAGAGTCACTGGTGGGAGTTTACGGGTTTTGCGCCGGCCTGGGCCGCATCCAGACGATGCAGCGCTCGGCATCGAGCCCAGGTACGGCCAG
>JALOSG010000155.1 GCA_025458665.1 Serpentinimonas sp. | reverse complement strand
CCCAGCGCCAGCAGGAAGGCGCCCCCGCCCCCGATGTGGTGCTCATGGACCTGGCCATGCCCGGCATAGACGGCTGGGAAACCCTGCGCCGCCTGCAGGTCTTGCCCCTGTCCCCGCAGCCGGCGTGTGCGGTGGTTTCGGCCAACGCGTTCGACAAGGGGCTGGAGAACCCGGTGGGCCTGCCTGCGGAGGATTTTCTGGTGAAGCCCGTGCGCCGCGAGGACCTGCTGCGCTGGCTGCAGCAGCGCCTGGGCCTGCAGTGGACCCACCAAACCGAAGTGGCCAGCGTGGGCCTGGGCGCCTGCCTGGCCCCCGCGGACCTGCAAGCCCTGCTGGCGCTGGCCCGGCTGGGCTACTACCGCGGCTTCCTGCAGCAGCTCGATACCGCGGTGCTGCGTTCCCCCGCCTGCGCCCCCACGCTGCAGCGGCTGCGCCAGCAGGCCCGTGAGTTCCAGTTCGATGCCATAGCGCGCCAGCTGCAGGAAGCGCTGGATGGAGGCCCGCATGTGGAATGACGATAGCAGCCGGGTGGTGCTCATCGTGGACGACGTGCCCGACAACGTGGCCGTGCTGCACGATGCGCTGGACGAAGCCGGCTACACCGTGCTGGTGGCGCTGGACGGCCCCAGCGCCCTGGAGCGCGCCCGCCAGGCCGTGCCCGATGTGGTGCTGCTCGACGCCGTGATGCCCGGCTGGGACGGCTTCGAGGTGGCCCGCCGCCTGAAGGCCGATGCCACCACGGCCCACATCCCCATCATCTTCATGACCGGCCTCACCGAGACCGAACACCTGGTGGCCGCCCTGGCCGCCGGCGGTGTGGACTATGTGACCAAGCCGGTGAAGGTGGCCGAAGTCATGGCCCGCATGGGGGTGCACATGAACACCGCGCGGCAGGCACAGCGCGGCGCGCTGGAGCGCCAGCAGGCGCGCAGCGCGCTCGATGCGTTTGGCTACGCCACCATCACCGTGCGTGCCTCCGACGGGCGCCTGATGTGGCAGACCCCGCTGGCGCGCGACCTGCTGCGCCGCTACTGCCAGACCGAAGCACCGCAGACACCGCCCGAGGTGCTGGAGTGGCTGCGCCGCCACCTGCCCGTGGCCAGCAAGCTCATCGAGCCGCCGCGCCTGACGCTGCACTTCGGGCCACGCCGCCTCACGTTCCGGCTGCACCGGCGCATTGGGGACGAGGAGGGCGCATCCAGCGACGGCGACTGGCTCATCGTGATGGAAGAGACGTCCGACCACGCTGCCATGGAAAGCCTGATGCAGGCCTTTGGCCTGACCGCCCGCGAGGCCGAGGTGCTGTACTGGGTGACTCAGGGCAAGATCAACCGCGATATTGCCGACATCCTGGGCGCCAGCCCGGCCACGGTGAAGAAACACCTGGAGCGCATCCACGCCAAGCTGGGTGTGGAAACGCGCACCGCCGCCGCCGCCATGGCCATGAACCGGGTGCGGGCCCTGCAGCGGCCTCTGGGCGATTAGCCTCTCGCGTGTAGGAAAAAATCTGACACAGGAATTAGCGCTTTTCTGGCTTCAGCGACCGGCCCGCTTGCCTACAGTGAGAACCATCCTTGCCAGCCAAGGGTTCTTCAATCGATGGGGAGGGGGTCACGATGTACGCAGACAGGACTAGCCAGGCAGCACCGACAGGGCTGCGCACCACACCCGTGCCGGGACAGTGGTTGCCACCAGAGGGACCGCTGCCCTCGCTCATGGCGCAGGAGTACCTGCCGTTCACGGTGCGCATTGCACGCGACGCACCGGCGTTGAACAAGGCGGTGGACATACGCCACGAGGCCTACGCCCGGCATCTGGCGCCCGAACTCGCCGCCGCCCTGCGCGAGCCCGAGCCCATGGACCATGCGCCGGGCGTGGCGGTGTTGCTGGCCGAGTCCAAGCTGGACGGCACCCCGCTGGGCACCATGCGCATTCAAACCAACAGCCACCGCCCGCTGGCGCTGGAGCAGTCCATCCGGCTGCCCGCGTGGATGGACGGAAAGGGCCTGGCCGAAGCCAGCCGCCTGGGCATCACCCACGAGCGCGTAGGCCGGATGGTCAAGACCGTGCTGTTCAAGGCCTACTACCTGTTCTGCCTGCAGAACGATGTGCGCTACATGGTGATCACGGCCCGCTCGCCCATAGACCGCCAGTACGACCGCCTGCTGTTCAAGGACGTATTTCCCGGGCTGGGTTTCGTGCCTCTGGAGCATGTGTTCAACCTGCCCCATCGCATCATGTACCTCGATGTACAGGCGGCGCAGAAACAGTGGGACGAGGCCGAGCACCCGCTGCTGGACTACATGTGCCATACCCACCACCCGGATTTGCGGCTGGGGCGCCTCTGACCGCGCGGGGTCTGGCGCCGTGAGGCGGCAGGCTCAGGCCACCAGTTTGATGAAGGGCTTGCCCGGCTTGCCACCGGGTTGTGGAGGCCCCTCGGGGGCTGCAGGCCCTCCCAGCACCAAGTCCACATCGGGGAACTCGTCGTCCTCGGCGCGGCGCAAGGTGCCCAGGTATTCGTTGAGGGAAGCGTCCTCGATGAAGGCGGCGGAGGAGCGTGCCTGCAGCAGCCGCGACGGCACCTGCGGGCGCGCCACCACAAAGCCCTGCACAAAGTCCACCCCGATTTCTGCCAGCGTTTCCACCGTTTCGGCGTCTTCCGCCCACTCGGCCACGGTCTTCATGCCCAGGTTCTGCGCCAGGCTCACAATGGCCTCCACGATGGCCACGTTGGCCGGGTGGCGGTTCATGTTCACGATGAAGCTGCCGTCTATCTTCAGCAGGTCGGCCGGCAGGTCCTTCAGGTAGCTGAAAGACGTGTAGCCAGCCCCGAAATCGTCCAGCGCCACCTTGGCGCCAAAGCTGCGCACCTTGTCGATGAAGCGGCGGGTGTTGCCCAGGTCGTGCAGGGCGACGCTTTCGGTGATTTCCAGGCACAGCTTCTGCGTCACCTCGGGGTGGCGCGCCAGCATCACGAACACGTCTTCCATGAACTTCTCGTCGTTCAGCGAAGCGCCGCTCAGGTTCAGGCAGACAAACTGGTTCTGCTCCATCTCATGGCCGTGCAGGTGCAGCCAGTCGATGGTGCTGGAGATGACCCAGCGGTCAATCACGCCCATGCGGCCTGCGTTCTCGCCGGCGTGGATGAGGCGCTCGGTGGGCACGCGGTTGCCTTCGGCATCGTGCATGCGCAACAACACCTCGAAGTTCAGTGAGGCATACGGCGCCCGCAAGGACATGATGGGCTGCATCTCCAGGAACATCCCGTCGATGCTCTGGTTGGTGGACAAGCGCTCCACCAACTCCAGCTCGGCCTCGTGCTCATCGAACAGGCGCGACTGCCGGTCGTACACCACCAGCCCACCAATCTGGGAGGATTTGGCCGACTTGGCCTCCCGGCAGGTGCGGTCGGCCGCCGACAGCGCGTCCTTGGCGCTGGTGCCCGGTCCCACCTCGATCAGGCCTATGGAGCCGCGCACCTGGAAGGCGCGTTCGCCCACCTGGTAAGGCGTGGCAGACAGGCTGGCCACAATATCGCGGCAGATGGCCTCGGCCTGGGCCAGCGGGGTCTGGCGCATGACCAGCAAGAACTCATCCCCCCCCACGCGCCCCAACGCCATATTGCCAGACAGCGGCCGCTGCACGCGCTTGCACACCTGCTGCAGCACCACATCGCCGGCGTTGTGGCCGTACAGGTCGTTGATCAGCTTGAAGCGGTCCAGATCGAGATAGGCCAGAGCCAGGGCATGACCCTGGGCCAGTTGGTCGAGGCCGTCTTGCAGGGCCGCCTCGATACCCCGCCGGTTGAGCACCTTGGTGAGTGGGTCGTGGCTGGCCAGGAACTGCAAGTGCTCGGTGGCGCGTGCCTTTTCAGACACGTCCTGCAAGCTGCCCTCTATCTTGTCTCCCGACAGCGCGGCCTTGAGCCAGACGCGCCGCACTGAAGCTTCCCCGTGGGGAACTGCGCCGGGCTGCGGCAGGGTCATCTCCAACTCCACCGGCATCCCCGAGCGCAACTGGTCGAGTAGGCCATACCAGTTCTCGGCACCAAAGTGGTCGTGCCAGCGGTGCTCACCCGGGCCATCGGCCCGCACACCGAGCAGTTCCATCATGGCCGGGTTGGCGCTGGTGAAGCGGCCCTGAAGGTCCAGCGTGAACAGCCCGATGGGGATGACTTCGTAGGCATGCTTCAGTTCGGCCTGCATGCTCAGGCGCTCCTCGTGTTCCTGGCGCATTTGCTGTGCAATGGCCAACGAGGTGAGCAGACTGGATGCCAGTGCGGCCGTGCTGCTGTTGACCGCCCCGATCAGCCCCTTGAGACCGAGCGAGGCGGCGATCACCTCGTACAGGCTGGCCATGAGTGCCAGCCCGATGGAGGCGGCATACCACATGGCTACTGCCGAACGGGTCTTGTGGAGGATCTGGGCCAGCAGCACCACCAGAATGCCTATGCCCAGGCCGGTACTCACCCAGATGATGGGCAGGAACTGCGCATAGGGCAGTGCCACGGCCAGCACCAGCAGGGGCGGGCAGGTCCACTTGGCAATCGCCAGCAGCGTCGGGTTGCCCACCCGCTCCAGTTCATCGCGGAACAGGGAGCGGAACAGGGCAAAAGTGACCACGTAATACAGCGCCAGCGTGATGGGGCGCAGGTGCACCAGCACCTCGTAGGGCACGGTCTGGCCGAGCCACTGGTGGTCCCAACCGGCTGACAGCGCCGCCATGCGCAGGTTCACCACCAGCCAGGAGGCGAACAGCAGGTAGTTGGTCTCACGGTTGATCAGTCCCGCGATCAGCACAAAAGCGGCCAACACCATGAGGCCGCCGTCGAGCAGACCCGAATAACGTTGAAACTCCTGTTGCTTCACCGCCAGATCGGGCGACTCCCACACCGCGGCGGAAAAACGCGCCGGTCCCATGAACTGCGCCTGGCACAGGAGGTGGGTGGGCCCCGCGCCCACGGCACTCAAGACGGTGGGGGGCAGCGTCAGGCTGAAACCTGCACGGGCGGCCTGCATGGCTCCGCTGGCGCTGGTGCGCGTGGCCGAACCCGCAGGCACGAGTTGCGTGGCGCTGCCGGCATCGGGCCCTGCAGTCTCGGCTGTCCAGCATTGCATGCGCGTGGCGTGCCGCGATGGGAACTCCACCGTCTGCTGGGTGGCCGATGCATTGGATGGCACCGACAGCCACAGCCAGACCGGCTCTTCCGACAGCCGTGTATCCCAACTCTCCAGCGTCAGAGGCTGGGCGCTGCGGTGCGCCTGCAACGCCTCCCAGGCCAGTTCCGGGGAGGTGTTGGGGTCCAGCTGCAACACCGAGAACGAGACGGGGGTGGGCTCTTCCGAGGCGAACTGCCCGTTCCAGAACCACAGTGCCCAGGCCGAGAGGATGGCGATGGCGGCGGGCAGCACAAACGCCGCGAAGCCGTAAAGCCCGCGGTCGACCAGCGTGGGCAGTCCGCCCAGCCGCCTGTCCAGAAATCCCGACCCTGTGGTCATAGTCCTTCGTCCATGGGTAGTGCCGATCAACCCCTACATCGCTTTTATATGTGTCATTTCACACAAATTATCTGATGAATCAATGGTTTCTGTAGTTTTCTTTCGGTGAAGTCTGAGATTTCGCGGCCAAGTGTGTGGCTATCTGCCCACGTTTGCTGCCCCCCGCCCACTGGCGAGGCGGTGGTGTACGCCATGCGGCGTACAGACGGGCTGACACCCCCGGCCTAGCATGACTTCTGTCCATCCGCAGTGCTGGCGAGGCCAGCCCCACCGGGTGGTGCTTCCGGGCGAAGCGCCTGGAGCCGGATGTTTTTTGCTGTCACTTTCTTCTACTGGAGTCCTGCCGTGAACGACCACACCCCCATTCGCCAAGACCGGCGTACCACGCTCAAGGCCATTTCGGCTGCTGCTGCCGCCACTTCCCTCGGTGGCCTGAGCCTGTCTGCACAGGCGCAAAGCGGCCCCATCAAAGTGGGCGTACTGCACAGCCTGTCCGGCACCATGGCCATTTCCGAGACCGTCCTCAAGGACACCGTGCTCATGGCCATCGACGAGATCAACGCCAAAGGCGGCGTCATGGGCAGGAAGCTCGAGGCGGTGGTGGTGGACCCGGCCTCCAACTGGCCGCTGTTTGCCGAGCGCGCCCGCCAGCTCATCACCCAGGACAAGGTGGCCGCAGTGTTCGGCTGCTGGACTTCGGTGAGCCGCAAGTCCGTGCTGCCGGTGTTCGAGGAACTCAACAACCTGCTGTTCTACCCCGTGCAGTACGAGGGCGAAGAACTGAGCAAGAACGTGTTCTACACCGGTGCGGCGCCCAACCAGCAGGCCATTCCCGCCGTGGAATACCTCATGAGCGAA
>JALOSG010000154.1 GCA_025458665.1 Serpentinimonas sp. | reverse complement strand
GGCGGCACCGATTCATAAGTTCACTGTAAGCAAGCGGGCAGACAGTCCGCCCGAGCAATGCTGCGGGGCCTCTTTTGCAGCGTTCTATCGGGGGTGGCGCAAGCTGCCGAATCACAAGGTTTCATCTGAGGAGATGACATTCATGACTCTTGACAGCAATGCAAAGGCCTACTGGTCTGCGACGCTGCGCCTGCTAACGATCATCTTGATCGTCTGGGCACTGGTGTCTTACGGCGCCGGCATCATCTTTGCGCCGGTGCTCAACAACATCCACCTCGGTGGTTATCCCCTGGGCTTCTGGTTCGGCCAGCAGGGTTCCGTGTACACCTTCATCGCGTTGATCTTCATCTACGCCAAGAAGATGGGTGAGATCGACCGCAAGTTCGGCGTGCAAGAAGACTGATCACAAAAAGGCACATCCATCATGGAACTTCAAACCACCATCTACCTGGTCGTAGGCGCAAGCTTTGCGATCTACCTGATCATTGCCTTCCTGGCCCGCGCGGCCAGTACCTCCGAGTTCTACGTGGCCGGCGGCGGTGTCCACCCCGTCACCAACGGCATGGCCACGGCAGCCGACTGGATGTCTGCAGCATCGTTCATCTCCATGGCCGGTCTGCTGTCCTCCATGGGTCACGGCGGCGCTGTGTTCATCATGGGCTGGACGGGCGGCTATGTGCTGCTGGCCATGTTGCTGGCTCCCTACCTGCGCAAGTTTGGCAAGTTCACGGTGCCGGAATTCATCGGTGACCGCTACTACTCGCAGACTGCCCGTACCGTGGCCGTGGTCTGCCTGCTGATCATCTGCGTGGTCTACATCGTGGGCCAGATGACTGGCGTGGGCGTGACCTTCGCGCGCTTCCTGAACGTGTCGTCCGAGACCGGCATCTACATGGGCATGGCCATCGTGTTTGCCTACGCTGTGTTCGGTGGCATGAAGGGCATCACGTACACGCAGGTGGCCCAGTACATCGTGCTGATCATCGCGTACACCATTCCCGCTGTGTTCATTTCGTTCAACCTGACCGGCAACCCCTTCCCCATGCTTGGCCTGGGCAGCAATCTGGCTGGTACCGATGTGTCCCTGCTGGCCAAGATCGACCAGGTGGTGACCGACCTCGGCTTCAGCCAGTTCACCACCACCACAGCCGGTTCCACGCTGAACATGGTGTTCTTCACCATTTCCCTCATGATCGGTACGGCCGGTCTGCCGCACGTGATCATCCGCTTCTTCACCGTGCCCAAAGTGGCCGATGCACGCTACTCTGCAGGCTGGACGCTGGTTTTCATCGCGCTGCTGTACACCGTGGCTCCCGCCGTGGGTGGTATGGCCCGCCTGAACCTGGTGGGTACGTTCAACACCAACGTGGGTATCACGCAGAGCGAGACCGGTGCACTGACCACCAACCCGGCGATCATCTCGGCCAACGCAGACTTGTTTGCTCCTGAGGCCAGCCTCCTCTACGAAGAGCGCCCCGAGTGGGTCAAGCGCTGGGAGAAAACTGGTCTGCTGAAGTTCGAAGACAAGAACGGCGACGGCCGTATCCAGTACTACAACGGTGCCACCAAGAACCCCGAGTTCCTGGCCAAGGCCGAGGCCGCTGGCTGGAAAGGCAATGAGCTGACGGTGAACAACGACATCATTGTGCTGGCCAACCCCGAGATCGCGCAGTTGCCTAACTGGGTGATTGCTCTGGTGGCTGCCGGTGCGGTGGCGGCAGCGCTGTCCACTGCAGCGGGTCTGTTGCTTGCCATCTCCTCGGCCATTTCGCACGACTTGGTCAAGCGGGTGTTCAAGCCCGACCTGAGCGAGAAGGGTGAACTCATGGCGGGCCGCATCTCGATGATTGCTGCCATTATTCTGGCCGGTTATCTGGGTCTCAACCCGCCTGGCTTCGCGGCCGCTACGGTGGCGCTGGCCTTCGGTCTGGCTGCATCGTCGCTGTTCCCCGCCATCATGATGGGCATCTTCAGCAAGACCATCACCGACAAGGCAGCCATTGCCGGCATGATCGCTGGTATGGTCGCCACCTGCTTCTACGTGTTCGCACACCACGGTATCTTCTTCATCCGTGGCACTGAGTACGTGGAGCTCATCGGTGGCCCGAACAGCTTCTTCGGCCTCACGCCGGCAGCTTTCGGTACCGTCGGTGCCATGGTGAACTTTGCCGTAGCTTTCCTGGTGACCAAGGTCACTGGTGGTCGCGTGCCTCAGCACGTGCAGGACATGGTGGAATCTGTCCGCGTGCCGCGCGGCGCCGGTTCGGCCATCGCTCACTGATTGCGCAAGCCCAGCCCCTCATCCGGGGCTGGACTGAGCGTTCTCTAACCCCGATGGTTCCCATCGGGGTTTTTTGTTGCGACAATCAAAAACCAGCCTCAGCTTGGAGGCTGTCCGAATGGCACGTATGGGTATCTACATCTTCAACTGGTTTTTCCTGCTGGCGTTGTTCCCGGTGGCCTTTTTCTGGCTGCGCAGGGCTTGGCGGATTTACGCCCGGCGTGACTTTTCCGAAGTGGCCCTGAAGAAGGGTATGCCACCCCCCGACGCCGAGCGCTATGCCCCTTACGAAATGGCCATCAATATGCTCGGTGGCATCGTGATTGCTGGCGTGTTGGTGGCCGTACTGGGTTTCCAGGCCCTGGCCCGCGACGACTGGATGGCTATTGCCGGTATCACGCTATGGACCAAGTTGCTGGCCTCCTTCGCTCTGGGACGCCACGCGCACGGTATCGACATAGGCAAGAAGAAAGCCGAGAAGGGTTGACGTGTTGCGCGCTCTGGGTGCTCATCTGGTGCTGATCGCGGGCTTGCAGCTGTGCGGCGCAACCGTGCTGGCCAACACGCCACCACTTGCTGCCATGCCCGCGGTGGCTGCGCCCGAATGGTCGGACGAGCCGCCCATGCTCTCGCGCTGGATAGAAGAAGGCTGGGCCGCGCAGCAGGCCAGAGACCCGCTGAAGGCGGCCGCCCGCTACTGCGATGCCGCCCGATTTGGCAGCACCGAAGCGCAGTACCGGCTGGGCCTCGTGTTTCTGGACCGCCCGGACGACGAAGGCCCACGCCTGGCGCGCAACCTGCTGTCGGTAGCGGCGCAACGCGGCCATGAAAAGGCGCAGGCCGCCCTGGCCGTCCTTAGCCACAGTCAGCCCGGTTTGCAGCGCCTGCCGCCCGGTCCGGACCTGCCCGACTGTCTCCTCACCGGCGCCGCTCCACAGTTTGCCGTGCGACCGGCCCAGAACGACTACGCCGCCTGGGTGGTTCCGCACGAGGTGGTGGAGCGTTACATGCTGGCGCTGCCGCAGGAAAAGCGCCGCCATGCCCTCATGATCCAGCGTCTGGCCCCGCGCTTCGATGTGGATTTCCGCCTGGCGCTGGCCATTGCACGGGCGGAGTCCAATTTCGATGCCATGGCAGTGTCGCCCAAGAACGCCCAGGGTCTCATGCAGCTCATCCCGGATACGGCCAGCCGCTTCGGGGTGCGCAACCCCTTCGACCCGGAGCAGAACGTGCGCGGCGGGCTGGCTTACTTGCGCTGGCTGCTGGAACGCTTCGAGGGCGATGTGGCGTTGGCCTCGGCCGCCTACAACGCCGGCGAGGGCGCCGTAGACCGCTACGGCGGCATTCCGCCCTACAACGAAACCCGCAACTACGTGCAGCGCATCCTGAACTTTTACCGGGCGCCCATGCACCAGCGGCCTACGGCCTCGGTGGCGCCACAGCTGCGCTAGGGATCTGCCCCGGGCTCTGGGCCTACTCAGTAATCCATGCGCTCAGGGTGCAATTCCTGCAGCACCACGGCAGCAATTTCCTCGATGGATTTGGTGGTGGTGGACAAGGACCGTATGCCCGCACGGCGCATCATCGCCTCGGCCTCGGCCACCTCGTAGCGGCAATTTTCCAGGCTGGCGTAGCGCGAATTGGGGCGACGCTCGTTCCTGATTTCCGACAAACGCTCGGGCTGGATCGTCAATCCGAACAGTTTCTTGCGGAACGGCACCAAGGCAGGCGGCAACTGGCGGCGCTCGAAATCTTCGGGAATGAGCGGGTAGTTCGACGCCTTCAGCCCGAACTGCATGGCCAGGTAGAGGGACGTGGGCGTCTTGCCGCTGCGGCTCACACCTATCAGGATCACATCGGAATTGGCCAGGTCCACGTGCGTCTGGCCGTCGTCGTGGGCCAGCGTGAAGTTGATGGCCTCTATGCGGTCGTGGTAGGCCTTGCTCTTCGACACATCGGAAAACCGCCCCACCCGGTGGTTGGACTTGATGGCCAGTTCCGACTCCAGGGGTTCGATGAAGGTGCCGAACATATCGAGCACCATGCCCTGGCAGTGCTCCTTGATGACGCGCAGCACCTGCATATCCACCACGGTGGTGAACACCAGCGGGCGCTTGCCGTCCACCTGCCCCGCATGGTTGATCTGGCGCACCGCCTGGTGGGCTTTGTCCTCGCTGTCCACAAAGGGCAGGCGCACCCGGCGGGGGTCTATCTCGAACTGCGCCAGTATGGCGTTGGCGAACGTTTCGGCCGTGATGCCGGTGCCGTCGGAGATGAAAAAAGCGGTGCGGTTGGGCATGGCAATGGGCAACAAAAGGCGGCTTTTACAATAGGGCCATTATCCAGATTTGACGTCTGGTGTTTTCGCGTTGCCACAACAGAACAACGATGCGGCGCAGACACGGGGCGAGACCGGTTTTTCAACATCGCGGAGTTTTCTCATGTCTCAACTCTTCCCCCCGACCGCACTGGTCGTTCCCTTCGAAAAATTGCGCATGGCCGACGTGGAAAGCGTCGGTGGCAAAAACGCCAGCCTTGGCGAGATGATTTCCCAGCTGCCGCAGGGCGTACGCGTGCCCACCGGCTTTGCCACTACGGCCTACGCCTTCCGGGAGTTCCTCAAGCACGAGAACCTGGACCAGCGCATCCACGCCAAGCTCGACGCGCTCGATACCGAGGACGTTCGCGCCCTGGCGCAAGTGGGCGCCGAAATCCGCGCCATGGTGGAAGCCCAGCCCTTCCCGGCCGACCTGGAAGCCGCCATCCGCGCCGAGTTCATCCGCCTGGTGGACGACCACGACGCCGGCAACCATTCCGCCAGCTTCGCGGTGCGTTCTTCTGCCACCGCCGAAGACCTGCCCGATGCGTCCTTTGCCGGCCAGCAGGAAAGCTTCCTGAACGTGGTGGGTATCGAGCAGGTGCTGCACAAGATCAAGGAAGTGTTTGCCAGCCTTTACAACGACCGCGCCATCAGCTACCGCGTGCACAAAGGCTTCACCCACGCAGAAGTGGCGCTGTCGGCCGGCGTGCAGCGCATGGTGCGTTCCGATCTGGGCGCTGCCGGCGTGATGTTCACCATCGACACCGAAAGCGGTTTCGAGGACGTGGTCTTCATCACCTCCAGCTATGGCCTGGGCGAAACCGTGGTGCAGGGCGCCGTGAACCCCGACGAGTTCTACGTGCACAAGCCCATGCTGGCAGCGGGCAAGCAGGCGCTCATCCGCCGCAATCTCGGCTCCAAGCTCATCCAGATGGTGTTTTCCAGTGCCGAGGAAAAGGCGGCTTCCGGCAAGCTGGTGAAAACCATCGACGTGCCGGTGGAGCAGCGCAACCGCTACAGCCTGACCGATGCCGAGGTGCTGCAACTGGCCCACTACGCCACGGTGATTGAAAAGCACTACGGCCGTGCCATGGACATCGAGTGGGGCAAGGACGGACTGGACGGCCAGCTCTACATCCTGCAGGCGCGCCCGGAAACCGTGAAGAGCCAGGCCGCCGGCCAGGTGGAGGTGCGCTACAAGCTCAAGAGCACGGGCACGGTGCTGGCCCACGGCCGCGCCATTGGCCAGAAAGTGGGCACGGGCCCGGTGCGGCTGGTGCACAGCATTGCCGAAATGGACAAGGTACAACCCGGCGATGTGCTGGTGACCGACATGACCGACCCGAACTGGGAACCGGTCATGAAGCGCGCCAGCGCCATCGTGACCAACCGGGGCGGGCGCACCTGCCACGCCGCCATCATTGCGCGCGAACTGGGCATTCCTGCCGTGGTGGGCTGCGGTGATGCTACCGACGCGCTGAAGGAAGGCACGCTGGTGACGGTGAGTTGCTCCGAGGGCGATACCGGCCATATCTACGACGGCCTGCTGGAAACCGAAGTGACCGAAGTACAGCGCGGCACCATGCCCCCGCTGGACGTGAAGATCATGATGAACGTGGGCAACCCGCAGCTGGCCTTCGACTTTGCCCAGATTCCCAACGCCGGCGTGGGCCTGGCGCGGCTGGAGTTCATCATCAACAACAACATTGGCGTGCACCCCAAGGCCATCCTGGACTACCCCAACGTGGACGCCGACCTGAAGAAGGC
>JALOSG010000153.1 GCA_025458665.1 Serpentinimonas sp. | reverse complement strand
GCGCTAGGCGCACAGGCCCACCCCACCGACGAGCATTTCCTGCCGCTGTTTTTCGCACTGGGTGCAGCTGGCTGGGGCCAAGAGGTTGCCCAACCCACCGCGGCTCCGCACTACCTCAGCCGAGAGGTCATGCACGGCCACCTCGCCATGGACGCGGTGGTGCTGGCCTAGAGGCCAGGCGCCGGGCCTCAGGCGTAATCGCTCACCGGCACGCAGCTGCAGAACAGGTTGCGGTCGCCGTGCACGTTGTCGATGCGGCCCACGGGCGGCCAGTACTTGTTGCCCACGCGGCCCTTGCCGCCCGGGTTCATGGCCGCGCCCACCTCGCGCGGGTAGGCGCGGGTCCACTCGCCCTGCAGCAGGCTGGCAGCGGTGTGCGGTGCATGCTTCAGCGGGTTGTCGTCTTGTGGCCAGTGGCCGGCTTCCACCTGCCGGATCTCTTCGCGGATGGCAATCATCGCGTCGATGAAGCGGTCCAGCTCGGCCAGCGTCTCGCTCTCGGTGGGTTCCACCATGAGGGTGTTGGCCACCGGGAAGGACAGCGTGGGCGCGTGGAAGCCGTAGTCCATCAGGCGCTTCGCCACGTCCTCGGCCATGACACCGCTGGTTTCCTTGAAGTGGCGCAAATCCAGAATGCACTCGTGGGCCACATGGCCGGGCTTGCCGTCCTCGCCCACACTGGCGTACAGCGTGGGGTAGTGGTCCTTCAACCGCACGCTGATGTAGTTGGCCGCCAGAATGGCCGCCTCGGTGGCCTGCTTCAGGCCGTCGGCGCCCATCATGCGGATGTACATCCAGGAAATGGGCAGCACCGCCGCGTTGCCCAGCGGCGCTGCCGATACCGCGCCGACGCCGCCTTCGGCCACCGTCAGGCCCCCGGCATTGTGGCCAGGCAGGAAAGGCACCAGGTCTTCCACCACGCACACCGGACCCACGCCGGGGCCGCCGCCGCCGTGCGGAATACAGAAGGTCTTGTGCAGGTTCAGGTGGCTCACGTCGCCGCCAAATTCGCCGGGCGCGGCCACGCCCACCAGCGCGTTCATGTTGGCGCCGTCCACGTACACGCGCCCGCCGTGCTGGTGCACCAGCGCGCACAGGTCTTTCACCTGCGTCTCGAACACACCGTGGGTGCTGGGGTAGGTGATCATCACGGCCGCCAGCTGGCCGCTGTGCTGCTCGCACTTGGCCTTCAGGTCGGCCATGTCCACGTTGCCCGACTCGTCGCAGGCCGTCACCACCACCTGCATGCCCACCATCTGTGCGCTGGCCGGGTTGGTGCCGTGGGCGCTGCTGGGAATTAGGCAGATGTTGCGGTGGCCTTCTCCGCGCGAGGCGTGGTAGGCCTTGATGGCGAGCAGGCCTGCGTACTCGCCCTGACTGCCCGCGTTGGGCTGCAGGCTGATGCCCGCGTAGCCCGTGGCCTCGCACAGCCAGGCGCGCAGTTGCTCATCGAGCAGGCGGTAGCCTTCCAGTTGCTCTGCCGGCGCAAACGGGTGGATGCCAGGTGATGGGGATCATCTCGCTGGTGGCGTTGAGCTTCATGGTGCAGCTGCCCAGCGGGATCATGCTGCGGTCCAGCGCCAGGTCCTTGTCGGACAAAGACCGGATGTAGCGCAGCATGCCGGTTTCCGAGTGGTGGCTGTGGAACACCGGGTGCGTCATGAAGGGGCTGGTGCGGCGCAGCTCGGGGGGAATGCGGGTGTCGGTGTCGGCATCGAACAGGGCCGCGTCGGGCAGCGCTTTACCGTCCCCGGCAAACACCTGCCAGAGTTGCTGCACGTCGGCGCGGGTGGTGGTTTCATCGAGCGCGATGCAGACGAATTCGTGCCCAAACGCACGCAGGTTCATGCCGGCGCTGCGGGCGCGCAGCAGCAGGCTGTGCGTGGCGGCACCGGTGTGCAGGCACAGCGTGTCGAAGGCCGAAGCGTGGGTGCTGGGGTAGCCCAGCTGCGCCAGGCCTTCGGCCAGCACGGCGGTCAGGCGGGCCACCCGCTGCGCTATGCGGCGCAGGCCCTCCGGGCCGTGGTACACGGCATACATGCTGGCCACCACCGCCGGCAGCACCTGCGCGGTGCAGATGTTGGAGGTGGCTTTCTCGCGGCGGATGTGCTGTTCGCGCGTCTGCAAGGCCAGCCGGTAGGCGGGCTTGCCGTGGGCGTCCACGCTCACGCCCACCAGACGGCCGGGCAGGGAGCGCTTGAAGGCGTCGCGGCAGGCCAGGAAGGCCGCGTGCGGGCCACCGGCACCCATGGGCATGCCAAAGCGCTGCGTGGTGCCCACCACCATGTCGGCGCCCCACTCGCCAGGGGGCGTGAGTAGGGTCAGGGCCAGCAGGTCGGCCGCTGCAATGAAGGCGGCCTGCTTGCTGTGCACCAACGCTACATCGCTGCGCAGGTCATCGATACGGCCGTGCGTGGTGGGGTACTGGGCCAGCGCGGCAAAGTAGTCGTCGGCCTGCAGCGCGGCGGTCCATTCTGCGGCCGACTGTGTCACGCGCACCTCCAGGCCCAGCGGCGCAGCCCGCGTCTGTATGACCTCCAGCGTTTGTGGGTGGCAGTCGCCCGAGACCACGAAGGCGTTGCCCTTGGCCTTCACCGAGCGCTTGGCCAGTGTCATGGCCTCGGCGGCGGCGGTGGCCTCGTCGAGCATGGAGGCGTTGGCCATGTCCATGCCGGTCAGGTCGGTCAGCATGGTCTGGAAGTTCAGCAGCGCCTCCAGCCGGCCCTGGGAAATCTCGGCCTGGTAGGGCGTGTAGGCGGTGTACCAGGCGGGGTTCTCCAGGATGTTGCGCAGGATCACGCCGGGCGTGTGCGTGTCGTGGTAGCCCTGCCCGATGTAGCTGCGCATGACCACGTTCTTTTGCGCCAGCGCCTTGAGTTCGGCCAGCGCCGCCGCCTCGGTGATGGCGGGTGGCAGCTTCATGCCCTGACTGCGCGCAATGCTGCGCGGCACGATGCTGTCGATCAGGGCGCGGCGCGTGGCCTCCCCCACCACCGAGAGCATGTGCTGCTCGTCGGACTCCGACAGCCCGATGTGGCGGGCGATGAATTCGCTGTGGTTTTCCAGATCGGCCAGGTCGGGCGTGGGGTGGGCGGTGGGCATGAGCATGGCGGGCTCCGTGGGGTTCTACAAACGGGGAAGGGCTGGGGCTGTTGTTGCGCTGGCTGCGCTTACTGAGCCAGTGCCTGGTAGGCGGTCTCGTCGAGCAGGGCGTCCATCTCGGCGGGCTGGGTGATCTTGATCTTGAAGAACCAGCCGGCGCCCAGCGGATCGCTGTTGGCCAGGGACGGGTCGTCGCGCAGGGCTTCGTTCACTTCCACCACTTCGCCGGTCAGGGGCATGTACACATCGGCAGCGGCTTTCACCGACTCCACCACCCCAGCCACGTCTTTCTGGGCGTAGCTGCGGCCCACTTCGGGCAGGTCCACGAAGACCACATCGCCCAGCGCGTCCTGCGCGTGGTGGGTGATGCCCACGGTCACGGTGGCGCCATCTTGCAGGACCCACTCGTGGTCCGGGGTGAATTTCATGCTCATGGGTAACTCCAGAAAAATATCGGTGAAAGGTTGAAAAATCCGCTGGGAAAAATGGCTGCCCCGGTGGGCTTCAGCCCCGGTAGTAACGGTTGGGCACAAAGGGCAGGGCTGCCACCTGCATGGGCACCGCCTTGCCGCGCACGAGGGCCTGCACCTGTGTGCCGAGCGCAGCATAACCCGGCGCCACATAGCCCATGGCCACCGGCTGGTTGGCCGTGGGCCCGAGCAGGCCGCTGGTGACTTCGCCGATGCGCTGGCCTTGCGCGTCTTGCAGTTCGGTGTGCTCGCGCACGGGTACCCGCTCCAGCGCCACCAGACCCACGCGCTGGCGCGCCAGCGGCTGCTGCCCGTCCAGTTGCGCCAGAATTCTGTCGGCGCCCGGAAAGCCGCCGGCGCGCGCACCACCCGTGCGGCGCACCTTCTGCATGGCCCAGTTGAGTTGCGCTTCCACCGGCGTGGTGGTGGTGTCGATGTCGTTGCCGTACAGGCACAGGCCGGCTTCCAGCCGCAGGGAATTGCGTGCGCCCAGGCCTATGGGTTTCACCTCGGGTTGCTGCAGAAGGGCGCGGGCCAGCGCTTCGGCGTGGGTGTCGGGCACCGAGATCTCGAAGCCGTCCTCGCCGGTGTAGCCGCTGCGCGTGACGTACAGGCTGGCGCCTTGCCAGGTGAAGGCGTTGCCGGTCATGAACACCAGCGCTTCCACGCCCGGCAGCAGGCGCTGCAGTGCGGCCACGGCCTGCGGGCCCTGGAGCGCCAGCAGCGCGCGTTCGGGCAGCGGCTGCACGGTGCACTGCTGGCCAATGCGCGCCTGGATGTGGGCGATGTCCCCCACCTTGCAGGCGCCGTTCACGATCATGAAGATGTCGTGTCCGCGGTTCACGAACATCAGGTCGTCGATGATGCCGCCGTCTTCGTTGAGCAGCAGGCCGTAGCGCTGGCGGTTCACACCCAGGCCCAGCACGTCCACCGGCATGAGCGTTTCCAGTGCCGCAGCGGCGTGCGTACCCTCGAAGCGCAGCTGGCCCATGTGGGACACATCGAACAGGCCGGCGGCGGCGCGGGTGTGGTGGTGTTCGGCCATGAGGCCGGTGGGGTACTGCACCGGCATGCTGTAGCCGGCAAAGGGCACCATGCGGGCGCCGAGCTCCAGGTGCAGCGCGTGCAGCGGGGTGGTGAGCAGCGGGGCTTCCGCAGTTGCGGCAGTTGTGACGGTGGCGGTCTCGGTCATGGCGCGGCAGGCAAAAAAGGGCAACCACCCAGAGCCAGGGCTCTGGGCCAGGGGGTGCCCGCCTGTCCGCTTTACCTGAGAGATTCACGCCGGCGATGCGGCGCTTGCTCCTTCGGTGGGCTGCCTGGTGGGGCGGCCTCTCTCCAGGGGGAGACGCTGGCGTGTCCGGCCAGCGCTTGCCAGTCCTTTTGCCTGAGCGTTCAGGGCGGTTGCACCCGGGGGTGCGCCAGCCTCCTGCGCCTTCGGCGGCAGATCAACCAGCGGGGCCTGGCGGCTCCGGGGGGTGTCTGCGCTCTCCTGACCCAGCCATTGTACCGGTGGGCGTGGGGGCTGTGTCAGGGGCCATGTCATGGGCCGCCTCAGGGCCTGGGCGCTGCTCCCCCGCCGCGGGGGAAAGGCCGTAGGGCGCAGCCAGTTCCCACACGTGGCCAGGCAGCATGTTCTTCATCTTGCCCGGCTGCTCCCGCCGCAGGTGCACGATGCTCTCCACCGCCTTCATTTCCACCCGGGCGCGGGCAAACTCCAGCCCCTTGGGCCCCACTTTGGGCATGAGCCAGCCCACCACAGGGCGCAACCACTGCGGCATGCGGCGCAGCGGTAGCCCGCCAGCAGCGCGCTCCACGTTGGCCAGGAAGCCTTTCACCGGGCCGTGCCGCGTGCCCGAACTGCCGGGCGCGCGGGTGTTCAGTTCGTGGCCCAGCAGTTGCACCAGTTCCTCGCCGCGCTGGTTGCGCACCAGCAGCCATTGCTCGCCTTCGCCGCCCATGTAGCCCACGGTGATGTCGGCCAGCGAGTTGGTGTAGTCCACACAGCTGCGGCAGGTGAGGGGAAAGAAATCGGGTGGCAGCTGCGACAGGGGCAGCATGAGGAAGGGGACGGCGCGCTTTCGGCCGTCGGCATAGCGCAGCTCCACGTGGTAGTCGGCGCGGAACTCCAGGTAGGTGATGTCGGCTGGGTCGTCGCGGGTTTCGGCGGCTATGAGTTCCAGGAACTGGTGGAAGCGCTCGGTGCTGGTGTTGTCGGAGCAGGGCGTGCCAATCACATACAGGCGCTCCAGCCCGGTGCGGGCTTTCAGCTCGGCTTCCAGCGAGCGCAAGGCGTAAATCTGGCAGGGTATGCCCACCACGGCCAGGCGCTTGTGGCCGGCGGCCAGCGCAGGCTCCAGCAGGGCCAGCAGCGGCGCGTAACCCATGCGCATACCGCGGCATTGCGCCATGTCCTCCGGGCGGGTGATGAGCACCGGCACCGGGCGCCAGCGGTCGGCCGGGTCGGGCTTCATGGTCAGCACCGCATCCACCGCGCCGGTTTCCAGCAGGCGCTGTGCCAGCCGGGTGGTGATGCCCGTCCACTGGGCGCCATCGGCCGGCACTTTCAGGGAGGCGCGCAGCATGCGCTGGTGCACGCCAAAGTGCAGTTCGTCTGGCGCCTTCCGGGGCGCGCGGGTGCGCCCGTGGACCTTCACTTCCAGGGCCGGGTAGTCGGGCTGTATGAACTGGCAGGCACTGCCGCAGCGCTTGGGGCTGGCCGTGCGCGAGACGCCGCAGTCCGTGCACAGGTCGCGGTGCGGCGCATCGGGCAGCCCGGGCAGGGCCACAAACGGGGGCTGGCTCACATGCCCGCGTAGTTGGGGCCGCCGCCGCCCTCGGGCGTCACCCACACAATGTTCTGCGTCGGGTCCTTGATGTCACAGGTCTTGCAGTGCACGCAGTTCTGCGCGTTGATCTGCAGGCGGTCGCTGCCGTCGTCGTTCTTCACGTACTCGTACACGCCGGCGGGGCAGTAGCGGCTCTCGGGGCCGGCGTACAGCGCCAGGTTGGTGTTCACCGGCACGGTGCTGTTCTTCAGCGTGAGGTGCGCGGGCTGGTTTTCTTCGTGGTTGGTGTTGCTCACGAAGACGCTGCTGAGCCGGTCGAAGGTGATGACGCCATCGGGCTTGGGGTAGCTGATTTGCGGCATGGAGGCCGCGGGCTTGAGGAAGCTGTGGTCGGGCGCGGTGCGGCGCATGGTCCAGGGCGGGCGCTTCATGCCCAGGCGCGGCAGCAGCCAGTGTTCGATGCCGGTCATGAGCGCGCCCACCGTGTTGCCCTTCTTGAACCAGCTCTTGAAGTTGCGCGCCTGATCGAGCTCGCGGTAGAGCCAGCTTTTCTCGAAGGCCTGCGGGTAGGCGGTGAGTTCGTCGCTGCTGCGCCCGGCCTGCACCGCCTCGAAGGCGGCGTCGGCGCACAGCATGCCGCTCTTGATGGCCGCGTGGCTGCCCTTGATACGCGCGGCATTCAGGTAGCCGGCATCGCAGCCCACCAGGGCGCCGCCGGGGAATACCGTGCGGGGCAGTGCCAGCAGGCCACCGGCGGAAATGGCGCGCGCGCCGTAACCCAGCCGCTTGCCGCCTTCAATGTGCTTTTTGATGCTGGGGTGCGTTTTCCAGCGCTGCATTTCCTCGAACGGGCTCATCCAGGGGTTCTGGTAGTCCAGGCCCACCACGAAGCCCAGCGTCACCTTGTTGCCCTCCAGGTGGTACAGAAAGCCGCCGCCGTAGGTATTGCCATCCAGCGGCCAGCCGGCGGTGTGCACCACGAGGCCGGGTTGCGCCTTGTCGGCCGGCACTTCCCACAGTTCCTTGATGCCGATGCCGTAGGCGGGCGGGTCTTTGCCTTCGTCGAGCTGGTAGCGCCCGATGAGTTGTTTGCCCAGGTGGCCGCGCGCGCCCTCGGCGAACACGGTGTACTTGGCGTGCAGTTCCATGCCCAGCTGGAAGTTCTCGGTGGGCTGCCCGTCCTTGCCCAGGCCCAGGTTGCCGGTGGCCACGCCTTTGACGGCGCCCTTGAACTCGCCGTCCTCGTGGTACAGCACCTCGGCGGCGGTGAAGCCGGGGAATATCTCCACGCCCAGGCTCTCGGCGTGCTCGCCCAGCCATTTGGTGAGCGCGCCCAGGCTGATGACGTAGTTGCCGTCGTTGTGGAAGCAGTCGGGCACCAGCCAGTTGGGGGTCTTGGTGGCGCTGGTTTCCTTCAGGAACAGCACTTCATCGCCAGTGACCGGCTGGTTCAGCGGCGCGCCCAGCTCTTTCCAGTTGGGCAGCAGTTCGTTCAGGGCGTGCGGGTCCATGACGGCGCCCGA
>JALOSG010000152.1 GCA_025458665.1 Serpentinimonas sp. | reverse complement strand
CTTGGCCGGGCCCAGCAGGCCACTGAAGGTCTGGCGCAGCAGGTCGGTGGACATTTGCCGGCCACCGGCGTAATAGCGCTGCGCCAGCTGCCCCAGCGCGTAGGTAGTGGCAAACGAGAACGCCATGCCGGTGGCGGCGCTGCCCACGCGCCCCACCGTGCGGCCCGCGGCTTTGCCCAGCAGACCGCCCAGCAGCTTGCGGCCGAACTGTTCGATGTACTGCGAGGTGAGCCCCACGCCAGCGGCCGCCACGAATTCCTTGATGTGGCCCTGGTCGAGCGTGTAGCCCTGCGCCTTGCCAATGCGGTAAACCATTTTTACCTGCAGCGGGAGTATGGCCATGGAGGCCCAGGACTGCGGCAGCAGCTCGAGTGCGCCGCACAGGATGGCGTAGTTCAACACCATCTTGTCCAGCTCGGGGCTGGTGGCAGGCCGGGAAGCCGCCGGCGAGGCGGCCGAAGCGGCGGTGGCAGTGGTCGCTGCAGCTGCAGCTGCCACGGCGGCAGGCACCGCAGGGAGCAGCGGGGACGCTGTGGCTGGCTCCAGGTGCGGGTGTTCGATTTCCTCGGCAATGGCATCGGCGGCCGATGTGGTGGCCTGCACCTCGGCCACACTGGCAGGCGCCAGCGCCAGCGTGCGCTGCAACTGCGAAAGAAAGGCTTTCTCGAGGGTGGAGGTGTGGCCATCGGCATCGCACACGCACACGGCCATTTCGTAGGCCAGCTGGCGGTAGCCGGGATCGGTCAGGGCGGCGGCAGCCTGCTCCACCGACACGCGCTTCAGCAACACGTCCTGGTAGACCTTGGGCATGAGCGACTGGGCATCGGCATCGGCCAGCTGATCGGCCAGGGCGCGCAGTTGCTCGCGCTCCGCCTCGGCCTTCTGGCCATCGGCCATGGCGGCATAGAGCGCAAGGGTGAGGATGGCTTGTTGCTGGGTGGTGTCCATATTGGGCTTTGAAATCGTTGGAGAAAAGACAGAGGTTGATGTTTGGACCAGCACGGGCTGGAGCGGTTCCCCTGGGCGGTGCGCCCCTCAGCCGGCGGGGGGCAGGGTGAGCATGGGGACGTCGTGGCGCTCGGCCAGCCGGTCGAGCTGCTGGCGGGTGCGCGTGGCCATGAAGCTGGCCACGCGCTGGTGGGTGGCGGGCTGCAGCATGGCGGCGTTGGCGCGCGCAGGGCTGGCCGCTTCATCGGCCATGCCCATGAGGCCGCACAGGCGGGCGGCGAAGTGGGGCTCCAGCGCGGCCACCGCCACGCGGCCACCGCGGCAGGGGTAGACGCGGTAGCCCGCATGGGTGCCGCCCAGCAGCTGGCCAGGCACGGTCAGGCCCCACTGGCGCGGCAGGGCCAACCAGGCGGCGGCGGTGGACAGGGCCACTTCCAGCTGCACGCCTTTGGGGGTGGCGTTTGGGGTGGGTACCTTCTGCGCTTGCTTCTGGCGCAGCAGGAGCGCCTGCAGCACCGCCTCGCTGGCCAGCAGGGCGCCACCCATGTCGGCCAGCAGGCTGGGCGGCAGATCGAGCGCGGGCACCAGGCCGGCCTCGGCCAGATAGGTCAGGTCGTGGCCGGGCACTTCGGCCAGCGGGCCGGGCGCGCCCACAATGGCCACCAGGCTCACCCCGGGGCAGCGTTGCTGCAACTGCTTCCAGCCCAGGCCCAGCTTGGCCAGCGCCGAAGGGCGGAAGGAGGTGAGCAGCACATCGGTACGCGCCAGTTCGCGCTGCAGGAGCGCCTGGCCCGCCTCGCTTTTCAGGTCGGCCTGCAGCACGCGGATGCCTTGCTGCAAATCGGCGTAGGCGGTGGCGTTGTAGTGCGCCATGGGGTCACCGCCGGGCGGCTCGATCTTGCTGCAGCGGGCGCCCATGGCTTGCAGGCGCATGAGCGCGGCCGGGCCGGGCAGGTTGAGCGCGAGGCTGAGGATGCGAACGCCCTGGAGCGGCTTGAGTGGCTTGGGCGACTTGGCCGGCGGCTTGGGTGCAGGGGAAGATGGGCTGGGCATGGCGGGCAACAAGGAATGGTGACGGACGATGGCGGAAGATGGCGGAAGTGGGCAGGTGCCACACCGGCAGTAACCAGCCGGTAACTGCGCCGCCACATAATAGATGCAGACCTGCCTCACCCACACAAACACGACAGCGGGCACCCCGCCACACGGAGACATTGCATGCCTTTTCGCGCCACCAAGATTGTTGCCACCCTCGGTCCTGCGTCCAGCGACCCGGCCTTGCTGGAGGCCATGATCCGCGCGGGGGTGGATGTGGTGCGGCTGAACTTCAGCCACGGGGCGGCGCAGGACCACATCGACCGCGCCCAGATGGTGCGCGAGGCCGCGCAGCGCGCCGGCCGCGAGGTGGCGGTGATGGCCGACCTGCAGGGCCCCAAGATCCGCGTGGGCAAGTTTGCCGAGGGCAAGGTGATGCTGGAGCAGGGCCAGCCTTTTGTGCTGGACGCCGCACGCACCACCCCCGGCGATGGGGCGGGCGTGGGCCTGGACTACAAGGAACTGCCGCGCGATGTGAAGCCGGGCGACGTGCTGCTGCTGAACGACGGGCTGATCGTGCTGAATGTGGAGCGCGTGGAAGGCCTGGCCGTGCACACGGTGGTGGAGGTGGGCGGCGAGCTGTCGAACAACAAAGGCATCAACAAACAGGGCGGCGGCCTCACGGCGCCTGCGCTCACGCCCAAGGACATGGAGGACATCAAAACCGCCATGGCGCTGTACGCCGACTACGTGGCGGTGAGCTTCCCCAAAACCGCGACCGACATGGAACTGGCCCGCGCCCTGTGCCACGCCGCCTGCCCGCCCGGCCACAAGCCGGGGCTGATTGCCAAGATCGAGCGCGCCGAGGCCATTCCGCAACTGGAGAACATCCTGCTGGCCAGCGACGGCATCATGGTGGCGCGCGGCGATCTGGCCGTGGAGGTGGGCAATGCGGCAGTGCCGGCATTGCAGAAGCGCATGATCAAGCTGGCGCGCGAACACGACCGCGTGGTCATCACCGCCACGCAGATGATGGAGAGCATGATCCTGGCGCCCGTGCCCACACGCGCCGAAGTGAGCGACGTGGCCAACGCCGTGCTCGATGGCACCGATGCGGTGATGCTGAGCGCGGAAACCGCGGCCGGCAAGTACCCGCTGCAGACCGTGAAGGAGATGGACAAGATCTGCCACGAAGCCGAGAAGGCCGACAGCTACGAGCTGGAAGCCGACTTCACCGGAAAGACGTTCAAACGGATCGACCAGTCCATCGCCATGGGTGCGCTGTTCACCGCTTCGCACCTGGGCGCCAAAGCCATCGTGGCGCTGACGGATTCGGGCTCCACGGTGCTGTGGATGAGCCGCCACAAGGTGAACATTCCGATCTATGCAGTCACGGCCAAACTGGCCACGCAGCGCCGCATGGCGCTGTACCGCAACGTGCGCCCGCTGCTGGTGGACACCAGCGCCGACCGCGATACCGCCCTGGAGCAGACCGAGGCTTACCTGAAGTCCAAAGGCATCATGGAGGCCGGCGACACCTACGCCATCACCTGCGGCGAGCCCATGGGTACGCCGGGCGGCACCAACATGCTGAAGATTTGCCGGGCACGCTGAACGGCCAGGCGGCGCTGGCGCGGCCTTGTTCGCCGGTTCACTCCCCGTCCAGCAAGCGCACCTTGACGCTGCGGCCCTTGATGCGCGCGGCATTCAGGCGCGCAGCCGCTTGCGGTGCAATGGCACGGTCCACCGCCACGTAGGTGGAGAACTCGTTCACATCGATCTTGCCGATCTGCTCGCGCGTGTAGCCCAGGTCGGCGGTCAGGGCACCCAGTACATCGCCGGGGCGGATCTTTTCCTTGCGCCCAGCCTGCAGATGGAGCGTGGCCATGGGGGGCACCAGCGGCCCGCCCGCAGCCGGGGTGAGTTCTGCCACCGGAAACCACGCGCTGGGGCGGCCTTGTTGCTGCTCGATGCGGCCCACCGCGCCCATTTCGTCCAGGCTGGCCAGGTTGAGTGCCAGCCCTTGCTCGCCGGCGCGCCCGGTGCGGCCAATGCGGTGCACGTGCACCTCGGGGTCGGGGGTCACATCCACATTGATCACGGCCGCCAGGCTGGCAATGTCCAGACCGCGCGCAGCCACATCGGTGGCCACCAGCACCGAGCAACTGCGGTTGGCAAACCGCACCAGCACCTGATCGCGCTCGCGCTGTTCCAGCTCGCCGTACAGGGCCAGCGCGTGCAGGCCCTGGCCCTGCAGCGCCGCCACCACCTCGCGGCAGCGCGCCTTGGTGTTGCAGAACACCAGCGCACTGGCCGGGCGGAAGTGTTCCAGCAAACGGACCACGGCACCAATGCGCGCGGGTTCGGTGACCTCGTACCAGCGCTGCTCGATCTGGGCGCCGGCGTGCTGGGCATCGACCTTCACAGTGACCGGGTCGCGCATGAACTGGCTGGCCAGCTTGCCGATGCCTTCGGGGTAGGTGGCGGAGAACAGCAGCGTCTGGCGCGCGGCAGGGCACTGCCGGCCAATCTTGGCGATGTCGTCGAAGAAGCCCATGTCGAGCATACGGTCGGCTTCGTCGAGCACAAAGGTGTTGAGCGCGTCCAGCCGCAGGCTGCCACGGTCGAGGTGGTCCATGACGCGCCCTGGCGTACCCACCACGATGTGGGCGCCATGTTCCAGCGTGGACAGCTGCCCGCGCAAGGGCACACCGCCGCACAGGGTCACCACCTTGATGTTGTCCTCGGCGCGGGCCAGGCGGCGCACTTCCAGCGTTACCTGGTCGGCCAGTTCGCGGGTGGGGCAGAGCACCAGCGACTGCACGGCAAAGCGCCGCGGGTTGAGGTTGGCCAGCAAGGCCAGGGAAAATGCCGCCGTCTTGCCACTGCCGGTCTTGGCCTGGGCAATCAGGTCTTTGCCCAGCAGGGCAGGCGGCAAGCTGGCCGCCTGGATGGGGGTCATTTCGGTGTAACCCAGGCGCTCCAGGTTGGCCAGGGCGGCAGGAGACAGGGCTAGGGTGTGGAAGGCGGTCGCGGTCATGCGGCATGGTACCCGGTCCCTTCACCGACAATCGGGCTTTGCTTCGCGGCCCCGTTGCTGCCCACTTCTCCCCCGGCCTCCATGTCATTTCTCTCTCTCGGACTCTCGCCCGCACTGGTTCGCTCTGCCCAGGAGCTGGGCCTCGTGGAGCCGACTCCCGTGCAGGCCGAGGTGATTCCGGTGGTGCTGCGAGGCGCCGATCTGCGCTGCCTGGCGCCCACCGGCTCGGGCAAGACGGCCGCCTTCGCGCTGCCCGTGCTGGAGCGGCTTTTTGCCCAGCCGCCCCGTGCGCACACTCCGCAAGGGCGGCTGCGCGTGCTGGTGCTGGTCCCTACCCGGGAGCTCGCCGCCCAGGTGGGCGAGGTGTTCCGCGGTCTGGGGAGTCAACTTCCCGGCCGCCTCAAGGTGGCAGTGCTCTCTGGCGGTGTTTCGGTGAACCCGCAGATGATGGGTTTGCGCGGTGGCGCCGACGTGGTGGTGGCCACGCCGGGGCGGCTGCTGGATTTGCTGGAGCGCAACGCGCTGCGGCTGTCTGGTGTGCAGGCGCTGGTGCTGGATGAAGCGGACCACCTGCTGGAACTCGGTTTCAGCGAAGAGCTCTCGCGCATTCTGGCCTTGCTACCCGCGCCAAGGCAGACGCTGTTTTTCTCGGCCACCTTTCCCGCTGCGGTGGAGGCGCTGGCCGCGCCGTGGTTGCACGAGCCGGTGCGGCTGGAGCTGGCTGGCGCCGATGAACCCCTGCCCGCCATCGTCCAGCGGGCCATCTGGGTAGACCCCGAACGGCGCACCGAGCTGCTGCGCAAGCTGATCCGGGACAACGGATGGACGCGCGTGCTGGTGTTCGTGGCCAGCCGCTATGCCACCGAGCACGTGGCCTGGAAGCTGCACAAAGGCGGCCTGTACGCCACGCCCCTGCACGGCGAGATGAGCCAGAGCCAGCGGACCGAAGTGCTGCGGCAGTTCAAGTCCGGCGGTTTCGATGTGATGGTCACCACCGACCTGGCCGCGCGCGGTATCCACATCGACGGGCTGGAGGTGGTGGTGAACTACGACCTGCCCCGCTCTCCCGTGCAGTATGTGCACCGCATAGGGCGCACAGGCCGCGCGGGTCAGGCGGGCGAGGCCATCAGCTTCGTGTCGGCCGATACGGCAGCGCACTTCGCACTGATCGAGAAACGGCAGGGCCTGGTGCTGTCGAAAGAGGTGGTGGCGGGCTTTGAGCCCAAGACCACCGAGGTGCCCTTGCCGCAGGCGAACGCGGCGGCGGGTAATGGCGGCATCAAGGGCCGGCGGCCGAGCAAGAAGGACAAAAGTTACATCGACTTGAAGTATTCATGTAACTAAGTTACATTGTGGCCATGACCGCCACACCCTCTGCAGCCCCGCTGGATATCGTGATTTTCGGGGCCGCTGGCGACCTGTCCTGGCGCAAGCTGCTGCCCGCGCTGTTCATGGCCCACGTGCACGGGCGGCTGGACGCCGGTTGCCGCATCATCGGCGCAGGGCGCCAGCCCTGGGACCGTGCCGCGTATGTGCGCTTCATCGAAGAAGCTTCGCGGCCACTGCTGAAGGAGCCCGACGGCACCGCCTGGCAGCGCTTCCTGGAGCGGCTGGACTTTGTCAGCGTGGACGCCGGCCAGAGCGCCGACTACGCGCGCCTGCAGGCCGCGTGCAGGCCGGGCAGCACCAAGGTGTTCTACCTGGCCACGGCGCCGCAGCTGTTCACCACCATTTGCGAGCAACTCGACCAGGCCGGACTGATCGATGCCCAATCGCGGGTGGTGCTGGAAAAGCCGCTGGGCCACGACCTACCTTCGGCGCAGGCCATCAACGACGCGGTGGCGCGGCACTTTGCCGAACACCAGACCTACCGCATAGACCACTACCTGGGCAAAGAGACGGTGCAGAACCTGCTGGTGCTGCGCCTGGGCAACGCCATTTTCGAGCCGCTGTGGCGCGCCCCGTACATACGCAGCGTGCAGATCACGGTGGCCGAAACGGTGGGCGTGGGCAGCCGCGCAGGCTTTTACGACCAGACCGGCGCGCTGCGCGACATGGTGCAGAACCACCTGCTGCAGCTGCTGTGCATCGTGGCCATGGAAGCGCCCATTTCCCTGGACCCGGACGATGTGCGCGACGAAAAACTCAAGGTGCTGCGCTCCCTGCACCGCATGGGGCCGGCCGATATTCGCCAGCACACTGTGCGCGGCCAGTACACCGCTGGCACGGTGCAGGGAGAGCCGGTACCGGGCTACCAGCAGGAAGCCAACGTGCCGCTGCACAGCCAGACCGAAACCTTTGTGGCCCTGCGTGCGCACATCCACAACGCGCGCTGGGCCGGCGTGCCGTTTTTCCTGCGCACCGGCAAGCGCATGCAGAAGCGGCGCTCGGAAATCATCATCGAGTTTGCCGATCCGCCGTTTTCGGTGTTTGCCGGCCAGCCCAACGCGCAGCGGCCCAACCGCCTGGTCATCACGCTGCAGCCCGAAGAATCCATCCAGCTGCAGATGATGGCCAAGGAGCCCGGCTCAGGCATGAACCTGAAGCCTGTGTTCCTGAACCTGGACCTGGAATCGGCCATGAGCGGGCGCCGCGCGGAAGCCTACGAGCGCCTGCTCATTGATGTGGTGAAGGGGCGCCTCACGCACTTCATGCGGCGCGACGAACTGGAGGCCGCCTGGCGCTGGGCCGACCCGATCCTGGCCGGCTGGGCGCAGATGAACGAGCCACCGCGTGCCTACGCCGCCGGCACCTGGGGGCCTGCGGCATCGTCGGCCCTGATGGCCCGCGAAGGCGGCGCCTGGAACGAGGAGATCTGAATGAACACCCGGTCCGACCCACCCCAGAGCCCCGAGCTGAACCCCACCCTGGCGCGCGTCACCCAGCGCATCGTGGAGCGCAGCCGAGCCAGCCGTGCCACCTACCTGGCCACCACGGCCGCCAGCCACGCTGCCGTGCAGGCGCAAGGCCGTTCGCGTGCGGGCATGGGTTGCGCCAACATGGCGCACGCCTATGCCGCCATGCCCGCCCACGACAAGCTCATCCTGCGCGAGGAACGCCAGCCGCACCTGGGCATCGTGACTGCGTACAACGACATGCTCTCGGCCCACCAGCCCTACGAGCACTACCCGGAGCAATTGCGCGCTGCCGCCAGGCGTGCCGGGGCCACTGCCCAGGTGGCCGGTGGCGTGCCCGCCATGTGCGACGGCGTGACGCAGGGCACCGAGGGCATGGAGCTGTCGCTGTTCTCGCGCGATGTGATCGCCCTGTCCACGGCCGTGGCGCTGTCGCACGGTGTCTTTGATGGCGTGCTGTGTCTGGGCATCTGCGACAAGATCGTGCCCGGCCTCCTCATGGGCGCGCTGCAATTTGGCCATCTGCCCACGGTGTTCGTGCCGTCGGGCCCCATGACTTCGGGCCTGCCCAACAGCGAGAAGGCGCAAGTGCGCCAGCAGTACGCGCAAGGCCTGGTAGACCGCAAAGCGCTGCTGGCCGCCGAGGAGGGCGCCTACCACGGCGCGGGCACCTGCACCTTCTATGGCACCGCCAACTCCAACCAGATGCTGCTGGAAATCATGGGGCTGCAGCTGCCGGGCTCGTCCTTCGTGAACCCGGGCACGCCACTGCGTGCAGCCCTGACCGAGTACGCGGTACAGCGGGCCGTGGCGGCCGATGCGCCCGCTCTGGCCGACATCGTCGATGAGCGCTGTGTCGTCAACGGCATGGTGGGCTTGCTGGCCACAGGCGGTTCCACCAACCACACCATCCACCTCGTGGCCATGGCACGGGCCGCGGGCATACGCATCGACTGGGACGACTTTGCCGAACTCTCCGATGTGGTGCCGCTGCTGGCGCGCATCTACCCCAACGGGCAGGCCGATGTGAACCACTTCCATGCGGCCGGCGGCATGGGCTTTCTCATGGCGCAGTTGCTGGGCGCCGGCCTGCTGCACGCCGATGTGCAGACCGTGCTTGGCCAGGGCCTGGCGGGCTGCACGCAGGAGCCGTGGCTGCAGGACGGGCAGCTGGCGTGGCGCGCAGCGCCGCTGGCTTCGGCCGACGACAGCGTGCTGCGGCCCGTGGAGCAGCCCTTCAGCGCCGACGGTGGCCTCAAGCGCCTGCAGGGCAACCTGGGCCGCGCGGTGGTGAAGGTGTCGGCGGTGAAGCCCGAGCACCGCGTGGTGGAAGCGCCGGCAGTGGTGGTGGAAAGCCAGCAGGCGCTGGCCGAGCTGTACCAGCGCGGCGAACTGAACCGCGACTTCGTGGCTGTGGTGCGCTTCCAGGGGCCACAAGCCAACGGCATGCCCGAGCTGCACAAGCTCACGCCACTGCTGTGTGTGCTGCAGGACCAGGGCTTCCGCGTGGCGCTGGTGACCGATGGCCGCATGTCCGGCGCATCGGGCAAGGTGCCGGCCGCCATCCACCTGACGCCCGAGGCGCTGTGCGGCGGCCCGCTGGCGCGGGTGCAGACCGGCGACGTGGTGCGGCTGGACTGCCAGGCGGGCACGCTGGAGGTGCTGGT
>JALOSG010000151.1 GCA_025458665.1 Serpentinimonas sp. | reverse complement strand
GCTGCACTACCTGGCCTTCGACCTGTTCGTCGGCGTGTGGATTGCGAAGCGCAGCGCGCAGATCGGACTGCCGCATCTGGCGGTGGTTCCCATGCTGCTGCTGACCTTCATGCTGGGCCCGGTGGGTCTGCTGGCTTTTGTGACCGTTCGCGCCTTGCGCCACCGCTTCGGGTCTGCACGACCCACTGGATCGTCCTGATGAAAGCCTCCGTCAACCGCCCCATGAAACCCATGCCGCTGGTGGGCTCCGGCCTTGGCCCGCGCAAGCTGCTGGCCGAGGCCTGGCGGCGCAGCAGCACGCTCACGCTGTTTGGCCTGCTGCTGTGGGCGGCCATGCTGCCCACGCTGATCGCCTGGGGTCTGGACGATCGCACGCTGCGCGGCTTCAGCGTCTGGGCCAAACCGCTCAAGTTCATGGCGTCCATCGGACTGTTTGCCCTGTGCACCGCCTGGTTCATCGGCTTGCTGCCCGAGGCACGTCGACACGACCGCGCCGTGCGCACCGTGGTCTGGACCATTGTCATCGCGGGCGGGCTGGAGATCGTCTATATCACGGGGATGGCGGCGCTCGGTCAAGCTTCACACTACAACGACAGCCATCCGCTTTTTGTGGCGATGTATTCGCTGATGGGTCTGGGCGCGCTGGCCATGACCGCCACCCAGCCCTTGCTGGCCTGGCAGATCGTGCGCCATGGCCACCCCGGGCTGGCGCCGCCCTGGCGGGATGCCGTGGTGACAGGTCTGGTGCTCACCTTGGTATTGGGAGCCAGCGCGGGCTTCGTGCTGAGCGCGATGCAGCCGCCTGCTGGGAGCGGCCTGCCCGGTGTGGACTGGCATCTGTCGGCCGACCTGCGGCCCGCGCATTTCCTGGGCATGCATGCGCAGCAGTTCTTCCCGCTGGCGGGCGCGCTGGTGGCGGCCTGGTTTCCGTCGGCAGGCCGCCGCTGGTTGGTGGTGTTCACCGCCGCCTACCTGGCGGTGTGGGTCTGGGCGATGGCGCGCGGACTGGACGGCGCGGTGCTGACCGTACCCTATATGCCCGCCGGGTGACGGGCCCCACCGAGCGCTTGGCAAAGCGTCACTTCACACCCACCGCTTCGGTGAAACGGTAGTACAGGCCGTAAGGATCGTTCTGCAACACGTGGAACTTGCCTTCCACCACCACCGCCTGCAGGCTGTATTTCACCGGCTGGATGGTGCGCACCTCCACCATGCTCTCGGGCCCGCCGGGCGTGCAGAACGAACAGGTGAGCGGCACCGATGCCAGCAAAAAGTGCCGCTGTTGCTCGCCGGGACCCAGCGGCATCATGAAGCCCTGCAGGCGCACCTTCTTCTGGTCCAGCGCCTTCACCGCAGCGGGGTACACCGGCACGATGCGCTTGTTCTGGATCACCGTCTTCACATCGGTCAGCACCGACCAGGCCACCACATCGGAACGCGGCTTGAGCGGCGCGAACGGACTCAGCGGGCTGTGCACCCCCGCACCCTGCCCGTGCGGCAGCACCGACGGCGTGCCCGCGGGTGCCGACTGGGTGGGCGTGGGAACCGGCTTTGCCGGGCCGCTCGCGTTGTCCCCTTCAGGGGGAAGCCGCGCAGCGGCGCAGGGGGGTCAGTGCAAGGGCTCAGTGCACATGCCTCATGCCGCAGTACTTGCCAATCGCCAGACCCTTGCAGGCGGCCTGAAGTTCCGCCATGCAGACTTTTTCGCCCTTGCCGGCTTGCAGGCACCTGGCCGCACCTTCATGGGCGGCGGCCATGGCGCGGTGGCGGGCGATGTCTTCCTGGATTTGTTTGTCGGAATGCTGCGCAAAGGCGGTGACCGCCAGCAGCGAGAGGGTCAGGGAGATCAGGGTCTTTTTCATGCGGTTTACCTCGATTGAAGAAGGGAAGTCACGTCCACCCGGTAGGCACTCAGGGCTGGCACGGCGGCGGCGACCAGGGCCACCGCCACCGCGGCCAGCGGCACGCCCGCGAGCGCGGTCGGCCAGTGCCAGCCGCTGAGCGTCAGGCCCTGCTCGGGCATCCACCACCAGCCGACCAGGGCGGCCAGGCCCTGCGCGGCCAGCAGGCCCAGTGCGCTGGCCAGCAGGGCCAGCCACAGCGCTTCGCACAACAGCAGCGCGCCCACCTTGCGGGGTGGCGCGCCCAGCATGCGCAGCATGGCGATGTCGGCCCGGCGCTCGCGCACCGCGCTCCACAGCGCGATGAAAACCGACAGCGCGGCCACCAGCAACAGCACCGCGCCCATGCCCTGCAGCACCCGGGTGCCCACGCCCACCATCGACAGCAAGCGGGTGATTTCCAGCGCGGGCGCTGCGGCCTGCATCTTGGTGGTGGAGTTGACAAAGCGCGGAAAGCCGATCGCCGCCATGGGCGTGTTGTAGCGCACCAGCGCCATCGTCACTTCGCGCTCGGCCTGGATGGCCTCGCGGTCTTCGGGCGACAGGCTCTCGAATTCGCCGGGCGCCAGACCCTCGTGCACCTCCCACACCGAGGCGGTGTCGGTCAACACCAGCCGGTCGAGCACGCAGCCGCAAGGCGCAAGCAGGCCAACCACGGTGTAGGGCATGTCGGCGTGCTCGTGGCCGCCGCCGCCACCCATGCCGTGGGTGCCGGTGAAGGTCTGGCCGAGTTGCACACCCGTGGCCTGCACCACCTGCGCGCCCATCACCGCCTGCATGGGTGCGGTCCAGAGCGTGCCTTGTGCCAGCGTGGCGCGGTAGTGCGCCAGGTAATCGGTGTGGGTGCCGACGATGCGAAAGCCCGCCACGCTGTCGCCCAGGCTGAGCGGAATGACCTGCGCCACCTGCGGATGAGAGGCCAGCGCCTGCACCTCGGCCAGCGGCACATTGCCCGGTGGCACGTCCATGTGGAACACCCCGGCCAGGATCAGTTGCATCGGGCTGCCTTTGGCGCCCACTACCACGTCAATGCCGGCCAGGTCGCGCTCGAAGGCGTTGTCGATCTGGTCTTTGGCGATCAGCACAAAGGCCATGGACGCCAGCCCCAGCGTGAGCAGCAGCAGGTTGAGCGCCGAGGCCAGCGGGCGCGACCACAGGTACTGCCAGGACAGGCCGGGCACGTTCACGCCAGGGCCTCCGGCACCGGCGCGCGAAAACCGAGTGTGCGGGCCTGCGGCAGGGCCTGCACCACGCGCGCGTCGTGGGTGGCAATGACCAGCGTGGCGCCGGTCTGCGCCGCGCCCTGCTGCAGCCAGCCCAGTGAGGCGGTGCAGGCCGCGTCGTCCAGGCTGGCGGTGGGCTCGTCCACCAGCAGCACCTGGGGGCGCAGCAACAAGGCCCGTGCGAGGGCCACGCGCTGCGCTTGGCCGCCCGAGAGCTGCGCCGGTTGGCGCGCAGCCAGCGGCCCGAGACCGAGCGCGTCCAGCGCCCGCGCGATGGCCGCGCGGTCCACGCCCAGGCCGCTGGCGAAATACACCAGCGCGAGGTTGTCGGCCACGCTCAGCGCCTCGCTGAGCAACAGTTTCTGCGGCAGGAAGCCGATGCAGCGCGCGCGCCAGCGGTCGCGTTCACCGGCGCCGAGCGCGGCCACCGGCTGACCGGCCACCACCATCTCGCCCGTCTGCGGCGTCAGCAGCCCGGCGGCCAGGGCCAGCCAGGTGGATTTGCCGCTGCCGGAGGCGCCGCGCAGCAGCAAGGTGTCGCCTTGCGACACCGCCACATCATCAAACTGCAGCGCCGACCCGCCGGGGTAGGTGTGCCGCAGACCGCGCGTCTCGATCAAGGCTGCGGCTCCGGTTCCGGCCCAGTGGCTGCGTCCGGCACGCAGCTGGCGCAGGTGCCATGGATCGCCACGTCCAGCCGCAGGCCCTGGTGGCCCAGACCGGCGAGCGTGCGAAACAGGTCGCTGGCCACGGCCTGCGTCGGTGCGCTGCCTTCGGTCAGGCGGAACTGGCGGTGGCAGGCGTCGCATTCGAAGCGCGGCGCCAGGCCGTCGCCGGTGTCGGCCAGGCCAAAGCGCCAGGTGCGCGCGCCATCGTCGGCGTGGCGCTGCAACACGCCGCAAGCGGCCAGCCGGTCCAGCAGGCGGTAGAGCGTCACGCGGTTGACGCCCAGCCCGCGCGCGGTGAGCGAGGCCAGCGCCTGCGCATGGCTCAGCGTGCCCTGCGGATTCGCCAGGAACAGCCCGAGCACGGCGCGCGTGGCCAGGGTGCGGCGCAAGCCGGCGGCTTCCAGCCGGGACTGGATCTCAGGCGGCACGGCGACGGACTCTTTGGCGGAACGGACGGACATGGTCTTGCCTTGCTCTATTGCAACTCGGTTGCGTTACTATCGGCCTTATCGCGCATTAATGCAATTGAGTTGCAACAGTTTAATCCCACCGCACCCATGGCCGACCCCCAACACGCTCCGGTGATAGCGCTGCACAACCTCACCCTCGGCTACGACCGGCACCCCGCCGTGCACCATGTGAGCCTGCGCATCGAGCCGGGTTCGCTGGTGGCACTGGTCGGGCCCAACGGCGCGGGCAAGTCCAGCCTCATCAAAGCGCTGGCGGGCGGGTTGCGCCCCATCAGCGGCACGGTGGGCGGCCTGGCCGGGCAGCGCGTGGCCTGGCTGCCGCAACACAACGGGCTGGACGCGAGTTTTCCCATCGACGTTCGGCGCACGGTGGCCATGGGCCTGTGGCACCGGGTGGGCGCGCTGGGCCGTTTCAACGCCGAACACCGCCGACTGTGCGACGAAGCGCTGGCGGCGGTGGGCCTCACCGGTTTCGAATCGCGCGGGCTGGACACGCTGTCGGGCGGCCAACTGCAGCGCGCGCTGTTTGCCCGGCTGATCTTGCAAGACGCGCCGGTGGTGCTGCTCGACGAGCCGTTCGCCGCCGTGGACAACCGCACCAGCGCGGATTTGCTCGCACTGCTGCACCGCTGGCAACAACAGGGCAAGACGGTGATCGTGGTGCTGCACGACCTGGCGCAGGTGCGCGCGCACTTCCCGCTCACGCTGCTGCTGGCGCGCGAGCTGGTGGCCTATGGCCCCACCAATGAGGTGCTGACCGAAGCGCATTGGGCGCAGGCGCAGCGCATGCACGAAGCGTTCGACGACGACGCACCGCTGTGCGCGGCGCCAGCGCCGGCGGCCGAGGTCCACGATCACGATCACCACAACAGCCACGGCCACCCGCATCCCCACAGTCCAACCCATGGGCGCAGCCAACCGGCCGAGGCGCTGCCATGAACGAACTCGCCACATCGCCCGCCATGGGCTGGCTGCTGAACAACGCCTTGTTGGGCCCGCTGCTGGAATTCGGCTTCATGCGCAGCGCGCTGCTAGGCTGCGTGGCGCTGTCGCTCAGCGCTGCGCCGGTGGGGGTGTTCCTGATGCTGCGCCGCATGAGCCTGACCGGCGACGCCATGGCCCACGCCATCCTGCCGGGCGCGGCCATTGGCTATCTGGTGGCGGGCTTGTCGCTCACGGCCATGACGATTGGCGGCGTGTTCGCCGGTTTGGCGGTGGCGGTGGGCTCCGGCCTGGTCTCGCGCAACACCGTGCTGCGCGAAGACACCAGCCTCGCGGCCTTCTACCTGCTCTCGCTGGCGCTGGGCGTGCTCATCGTCTCGGTGCGCGGCAACAGCGTGGACCTGCTGCACGTGCTGTTCGGCACCGTGCTCGCGCTGGACGACGCGGCGTTGCTGCTGCTGGGCGGCATCAGCGCGGTCACGCTGGCATCGCTCGCCCTGCTCTACCGTCCGCTGGTGCTGGAATGCCTGGACCCGGGTTTTCTGCGCCAGGTCAGCCGTTGGAGCCCGGTGGCGCATTACGGATTTCTGGGCCTGCTGGTCATCAACCTGGTGGCCGGGTTCCATGCGCTGGGCACGCTCATGGCGGTGGGCATCATGGTGTTGCCCGCGGCCACCGCGCGCTTCTGGGTGCGCCGCCTCGGCCCTCTACTGCTGCTGGCCACCGCGCTGGCGCTGGCCGCCAGCCTCGTCGGCCTGCTGGTCTCGTACCACGCCGACCTGCCCACCAGCCCGGTGATCGTGCTCAGCCTGGGCGTGGCCTACCTGTTCTCGCTGCTGCTCGCACCCCACGGCGCGCTGCGCCACCAGCGCCCCGCCTCGTCCCATCTGCAAGCCTGAAACCCAAGGAGCCCCCATGTCCACCCCATCGCGCCGTCACCTCATCGCTGCCACCATCGGCCTCGCCTCGTTCGCCGCGAGCCCCGCGCTGCTGGCCCAGACCGCCGCCCCCATCAAGGCCGTGGCCAGCTTCAGCATCCTGGGCGACCTGGTCAAACAGGTCGGCGGGGAACGCGTGGCGGTCGAGGTGTTGGTCGGCCCCGGCAGTGACGCCCATGTGTTCCAACCCAAGCCCTCGCAGGCCAGGCAGGTGGGCCAGGCGCAGATCGTGTTCTCCAACGGCCTGGGCTTCGAGGGCTGGATGAGCCGCCTGCTCAACACCGCCAGCTACAAGGGCCGCCACGTGGTGGTCAGCGAAGGCATCAAGCCCATCGAAGCCGAAGCAGCGCACGGACACGACCACAAGAGCCACAGCAAAAAAGGCCATGGACACGACCACGGCGAGATCGACCCGCACGCCTGGCAAAGCGTGCCCAACGCCATGGCCTACGTGGCCAACATCGCCAAGGGCCTGTGCGCCGTGGACGCTGCCGGTTGCGACAGCTACCAGCGCAACGCCGCCGCCTACAGCGCTGAACTCAAGGCGCTGGACACCGATATCCGCGCCTCGTGGGCCGTGATCCCGGCGGCACAGCGCAAGGTCATCACCTCGCACGACGCGTTTGCTTACTACGCCAAAGAATACGGCGTGAGCTTTCTGGCGCCGCAGGGCGTGAGCACCGAGAGCGAAGCCTCGGCCAGGGGCGTGGCGCAACTGGTGCGGCAGATCAAAAAAGAAAACATCAAAGCCCTGTTCGTCGAGAGCATTTCCGACCCGCGCCTGATCGCGCAGATCGGGCGCGAGACCGGCGTGAAACCGGCGGGTGCGTTGTTCTCGGATGCGCTGTCTGACCGCCAGGGGACCGCGCCCACCTACCTGGCCATGATGCGCGCCAACACCACCGCACTGACGCAGGCTGTTCAGGGGCAGTGACCGCCCTGTGCGGCTACCCGCCAGCACAGGGCTACACTGACCGGCCCTTTGCTGACGGAGTCCCGCTTTGCCCTTGAACCACCTGTTGCTCGCCCTGGCGGTGGTCTTTGTCTGGGGCACCAACTTCGTGGTGATTCGCTGGGGGCTGGACGGCGGCATGCCGCCGCTGCTGTTTGCCACCCTGCGCTTCGCGCTCTCGGCCCTGCCCTGGCTTCTGTTCATGCCGCGCCCGGCGGTGGCCTGGCGTTCACTCGCCGCGTTTGGCGTGCTGCTGGGCGTGGGCCAGTTCGGCCTGCTCTACCTGGCGATCCAGGGCCACATCTCGCCCGGGCTGGCCTCGCTGGTGATCCAGCTGCAGGTGTTCTTCACCATCGGCCTGTCGTTGCTGCTGCTCAAAGAGCGGGTGCGCGGATTCCAGGTGGTGGGCCTGCTGATGGCGCTGGGCGGACTGTTGCTGATCGCTTTCAACCTGGGCAGTCAGGTGACCTGGCTGGGCCTGGCGCTGGTGCTGGCGGCTGCGTTCTTCTGGGCCTGTGCCAACCTGGTCGCCAAGTCGGTGGGCCGCGTCAACATGCTGCATTTTGTGGTGTGGAGCAGCGTGTTCGCGGTGCCGCCGCTGCTGGCGCTGAGCCTGGTGTTCGAGGGACCTGCCGCCATCGGCCGTGCGCTGCAGGCGGCCAGCGCCACCACCTGGGCCACGGTGCTGTGGCAGGCGCTGGGCAACTCGCTGTTTGGCTACGGCGCCTGGAACTGGCTGCTGTCGCGCCACCCGGCAGCCACCGTCACGCCCATGGCGTTGCTGGTGCCGGTGTTCGGCATGGGCGCCTCGGCCCTGCTGCTGGGCGAGGCGATGCCGGGCTGGAAGCTGGGCGCCTGTGCGCTGGTGCTGGGGGGCCTGGCGGTCATCATCTTTTTTCCCAGGTTGCAGGCACGCCTTGGCAGCAGCTGACACCTACTTGGCAAGCCTGGCGAACGTCTTTCGGAACTTCGCCACCTTGGGCGC
>JALOSG010000150.1 GCA_025458665.1 Serpentinimonas sp. | reverse complement strand
GTCCAGGGCACCTGCAGCCCCAGGTTGGCCACGCTGCGTTCCCAGCGCTTCTCCAGCGTGGCATCCACCGCGCCTATGGCCGATTCCACCACGCAGCCGCCGGGGGTTAGTGCGGCATCGGGCACCAGCTTCACTTTCTGGGCGCCCAGGGCCTCGCCCATGTGGTCCTGCAGCAAGGACAGATCGGCCGGGTTCAGGCGCAGCATGGCGGGCAAGTTGTCTTGCACGGCCATAGCCAGCGCCTCGTGTACCACAGCGCGCAAAGGCTCCAGGGGCTGGTCCAGTTCGCGGCGCACCACTTGGCGGGCCAGGTCACAGGCCAGTTCCAGCAGTTGGTCGGCCAGTTGCTGTTCCAGTGCGGCCATTTGCTGCTGGCCGGCTTCCAGCATGGCAGCCATGCGGGCAGCGTGCTCTTTGGCCTGTTGCCTCAGGGGCGCTTCCAGTTGCTGGCGTGTTTCCTCTGCACCAGCCAGCTGGCCCTGCCGGAAACCATCGTTGTAGGCCTGCTCGCGCAGCGCCTCCAGCTGTTCGGCATTCGGCGCGGCGGTGTCTTCGTCCTCCGCTTCGTGGTGCAGCCCGGCGCGCTTGCCTGCACGGGTGCTGCCGTCCATGGGCTCGAACTCCCAGGCAGACACCTCCACCACTTCCTCGCGCGGAATGAAGCGCTCGTAAGGGTGGCTGCGCGTGGCCCTAGACGAAGGCATCGTCCCCGCCTCCGCCCAGCACGATCTGGCCTTCGTCCGACAGGCGCCGCACGATCTTCAGGATGTCCTTCTGCTGCGACTCCACCTCGGACAGGCGCACCGGACCGCGCGATTCCAGGTCTTCGCGCAAGCCTTCGGCGGCACGGGAAGACATGTTGGCCAGGATCTTCTCTTTGAGTTCCGGGCTGGCGCCCTTGAGCGCAATCACCAGGCTGTCGGACGACACCTCCTTGAGCACCGTCTGCACAGACTTGTTGTCCAGCTTGTTCAGGTCCTCGAAGGTGAACATCTTGTCCATGATGCGCTGGGCCAGGTCCGGGTCGCTCTCGCGGATGGAATCCACCACGCTGGCCTCCAGCGTGGAGCCCAGCAGGTTGATGATCTCGGCCGCGGTCTTCACGCCACCCAGAGAGCTCTTGCGGATCTTGTCGCCGCCCGCCAGCACCTGGTAGAGCGCCTCGTTGAGGTCCTTCAGCGCGGTGGGCTGTATGCCCTCCAGCGTGGCGATGCGCAGCATGACTTCGTTGCGCGCGCGCTCGGTGAAATGCTTGAGGACTTCGGAGGCCTGGTCGGTATCCAGGTGCACCAGAATGGCCGCCAGAATCTGCGGGTGTTCGTTGCGCAGCAGCTCGGCCACCGACAGCGGGTCCATCCACTTCAGGCTCTCTATGCCCGATACGTCGCCGCCCTGCAGGATACGGTCAATCAGCAGGGAAGCCTTGTCGTCGCCTAGCGCACGCTTGAGCACGGCGCGCACGTAGTTGTCGGTGTCCGAGACCAGCAGGCTTTGCGATGCCGCTTCTGCAGTGAATTTGTCCAGTACCGCGTCCACACGTTCCCGCGACACGGTGCGCATCCGCGCAATGGACTCGCCCAGGCGTTGCACTTCCTTGGGCGAGAGGTGCTTGAAGACCTCGGCGGCTTCTTCCTCGCCCAGGGACATCAAGAAAATCGCTGCGTCCTGTACTCCGTCTTCCTGGCTCATGGTGCTTGTCCTCTGGCGCCTCAGGCCGTCGCGCTCGACTCTCCGCTGACCCAGCCACTGACGATGTTGGCCACCGCCACCGGATTCTCACGGGCCAGCCGCTTGGCATCTTCGAGCCGCAGCATTTCGGGCGTGGTGACATTTTGCGCCGGAACCGGCAGAGCAGGGCGTTCGGTGTCGTCGTCAATCACCGCGTTGAGCTGGCCACCAGGTGCGGCGGGCGTTGCTTCCAGCGCGGGCTGCTGCATCATTTTCAGGGCAGGGCGGACCATGCCCAGGAACACAATCAAGCCCAGCAGCAGCAGGCCAGCGGGCCACGCCAGGCTGCGTGCCAGGTCCAGCGTATCGGGCTGCTTCCACCAAGCTACTTCCACGGCTTCGGCTTCCGGCAGGCGGGTGAACGGGGCGTTCATGAGGTTCACGGAATCCCCCCGGTCGGGGCTGAAGCCGATGGCCTCGCGCACCAGAGCGGTCATCTGCTCTATCTGCTCGGGGGGCAGCGGGGTGGTGGTGGGGTTGCCGCGGGGGTCGGTGCCGGTGCGGTGGTTCACCACCACCGCGGCGTTGAGGCGGCGTATGTTGCCGGTGGAGTTGCGTGTCACCCGCACCGTGCGGTCTACCTCGTAGTTGATGACCTGCTCACGGCGCCCGTTGGCGCCCAGCGTGCCAGCCGCAGCGCCATTCACCCCGACCGCCTGCGCCTCGCCATTGATGGGTGCGGCATTGGGCCCAGGCGGCTGGTTGGTCACGGCGCCGGGTGCGCCGGGCGTGTTCAGCGCGCCTACGCTTTCGCCAGCCTCCACCAGCTGCTGGCTGCGCACGGCGCTGGGTTCGCCATTCTGGTTGGGACGGTGCTCTTCGCTGGTCTGCTCCACCAGGGAGAAGTCCACATCGGCGGTCACCTGGGCGCGTACATTCTCGCGGCCCACCAGCGGCTCCAGCAGGTCCATGATGCGCTGCACGTAGAGTTGCTCCAGCGTGCGCACGTACTGCAGCTGGCGCGAATCGGCGCCTATGCTGTTGGCATCCTCGTTCAGCGGGGCCAGCAGGTTGCCGTTCTGGTCCACCACGCTCACTGCCTGCGGGTTCAGCTCGGGCACGCTGCTGGCCACCAGGTGTACGATGCCTGCCACCTGCGCGCGGTCCAGGGTGCGCCCGGCGTGCAGAGTCAGCAGCACGCTGGCCGATGGCTTTTGCTGTTCCCGGAAGAAGCCGTTCTGGTTGGGCAACGCAAGGTGGACGCGCGCATCGGCCACCGAGGCCAGCGACGTGATCGATCGCGTCAGTTCCCCTTCCAGCCCGCGCTGGAAAGTCAGGCGTTCCTGGAACTGCGTCATGCCCAGGGGCGAGTTGTCCATGAGCTCAAAGCCCACCGTGGAGCCACGCGGCAGCCCCTGAGAGGCCAGGCGCAGGCGCGTGTCGTGCACCTTGTCGGCCGGCACCAGAATGGCGGTGCCGCCCTCGGCGTGGCGGTACGGAATGTTCAGGGTGGAGAGTTGCGCCAGCACCGCCCCGCCGTCCTTGTCGGAAAGGTTGGCGTACAGCACCCGCCAGTCCGACTGGCGGCCCATGAAAAAGATGGCCAGCAACACCGCCAGCACCGCCAGCAAGCCCAGTCCCAGCATGAGCTTCTTTCCCGCGTCCAGCCGCGAAAAGCCATCGGCCAGAGCGTTCTTCGGGCGGGGTGGGGGCAGGTCGATCTCGGCAACGGCAGTATTCATGGTCCAGAGCCGGAGCATGGCGCCGGCGTGTTGGTGGGTGAACTGTCGGGTGATTATGGAAGTCACCCCCGCCGCCTAAAGCGCGAAAAGGCCGGTGGCGGTGCCGCTATTCCGATTCAAGTCTGAGCCCCGGCAGCCGTAGCATCAGGTCCATCGAATCCGTCCCCTTGAGGATGCAGCCATGGACCTCCGACTCAACGCTCTCAGTGCACTCAGCGCAGCCCAGGCATCGGCCCTGCGGCCCGGCGGCGTGGCCCAGGGCATGCCTCGCGTGGGCGGTGCTCCAGAGGAAGGTGCTGGCGGCGCTGGTGCAGTGCCAGGCGCCAACTTTGGCGATGCCATGCGCGCTGCGCTCAACAACATCAGCGCGGCCCAGGCCCGCTCCAGCGAACTGCAGAACCAGGTACAGCTGGGCAACCCGAATGTGAGCCTGGAAGAGACCATGCTGGCCATGCAGAAAGCGCAGATTGGCTTCCAGGCTGCGCTGCACGTGCGCAACCGCATGATGCAGGCGTATACCGACGTGATGAACATGCAGGTCTGAACCTGCCGCCCGAAAGACTTCAGTGCAACTGGCTGGGCGCCGTCTGCCCCAGCTGCTGGCCCAGTTCTTCAATGAACGGCTCGGCCAGATGCCGGATCTGCGCGTCGTGGCGCAGGATGGTCATCATGATGCGGTGCTTCTCGGCCCGTTCCTCGGCCGACAAATCGATGCCGTTGCCGCGTTCGCGCAACTGCTCGATCAACACCGCGCACGCACCCTCCAGACGAACCACCTCGTCCCAGTCGGCCATGTGGGCAGCAGCCAGCATGCGGGCGCTGGTGTCCTCAATGGCTTTGTAGAAATCGAGCAGGGTCAGGCTCATGGATGTGGCGTCGGGGCAATGGGCAAATTCTAGACTTGCCTGTTGTATCGGCCAAATGCGGTGGAACTTGACCTTGGCATGGGGGTACTTACCACGGCTTCCAGGGACGGTCCGGGTTCAGCATGTCGCCCACATCGGCCATCCAGGGCTCGGCCAGGGCGCGCACCCCGGCGTCGTGCCGCAGGATGGACAGCAGCAGCCGTTGGCGCTGGGCACGTTGGGCGGGCGTCAGGGTTCCGGTGGCCTCCTTCGGATTGAGGGCCTGCAGGTCCTCAGAGGTGGCGCGGCAAGCCTGCTCCAGCTCGGCCACGGTATCCCAGTCGCTCAGCAGGGCGGCCTCGTGCATGCGCTGGCTGTAATGGGCCAGGCTTTGGTAGTGCTGCATGAGAGCCTCCTGGGTGGGGGGTAGTGCGGTGCTGGGCGTCATGTGTTCTTTATCGGCCCGGTGGGCGCTGGCTTGAACCCGCAGGTAGCCGGGTAAGCGGGGTGAAACTGCACCTGTTCGGGGTTAAGCCGAGCCCCTGGCAAAAACGCCCTTGGGCGGGTGGCGCAAGGGCGTTGGGGGGAGGGTGGGGCACCTGGAATCGGTGCGCACGCTGGGGCGTTCAGGCACCCACCAGCAAAGTGCCACCCAGACGGCTGCCGTAGAGGTTGCCTGCGCTGAAGGCGGTTTTGGTGGGCGGGGTGGGGTCGCCGGGCGTTGCCGCTGCGGCAGCAGTGGGCAGGGCGCTGGGCGCGACAGGGGGCTGCTCGCGCATTTGCTTCCAGGCGTCGGCTATGGGGCGGATCAGGTCGATGACTTCAGCAGTCGCAGCAGCGTCATTTTCTGCGTTGGCCTGTGTCAAACGCAGAACACAATAATCGTAAAGACTCGCCAAGTTGTTTGCCAACTCTCCGCCGTTCTCCAGGTCAAGGCTGGTACGTAACCCGTCCTGAAGAATGCGCACTGCCTTGTGCAGAAACTGCGCCTTGGCCGCTGTCTGACCGTCTTCGATCGCGCCACGAGCGGCTGCGGTGTTCTCAATCACAGCCTCAAACATCAGCAAGGCGAGCTCGTACTGGTCGCGCTCGGCCCCGCGAGTCTGGATTCCAATGCTGGCGTAGGCTTTGGTAGCAAAACGTTGGTTCGGGGTCATGCGCGCGTCCTCTAGTCTCTTGTCTCATTATCGGACTGCCTCACCAAAACTTGACGTTTGTTGACCGCTACTCTCTTTTCTGGTTATTCCACATAGTGACCTGTTGCGCAACGTAATTGTTCAGCGCGGTCAGACTGGCCAGCTGCGCGTCCAGCGCGCTGTAGCGCCGGTTCAATGCCGCCTCCGCACGGGCTGCCTTTTCGTTCACGCGCAATTGCTCTTCGCTGTTCCGCTCAAGCGATCTCTTCAATGAGTCCTCCCGGACCCTGAGTAAGCCGTCGGCATTGAGCAGCCCATCCGCGAATTTCTTGATCTTCAAGCCGACGCCGTTCGTGAGGTCGTTCTGGTTGTCTGCCCGAAAGAGATTGCGTAGTTCATCAGGCTGGGCGATAGCGGCGTTCAGCTTCGAGGAGTCTACGGACAGGCTACCGTCCAGTTGAATCGAAACTCCAACCTCCGAAAGTCGGGCGAAGGTGGAACCTGCCGTGGACGACTGAACAATTCCGCGGATGCTTCTCTGGATGCCGATAGCAAAACTATCCGCTTGCAGAAGGCCAGCGGTTCTTGTCCCGGAGTCAAACTTCGTAGCCTCTGCAATAAAGCTGTTGAGTTTGTTGAAGGCATCAACGAACCCGTTGATTGCTGTCCGGATACTCTCTTGGTTAGGCTCAACGCGAACCTCTGCCACCGACGTCGGGCCTGTAGTGGCGCTGCTAGGAATGTTCAGCGTTACGCCTGCAATCACGTTGGTGAAAGTGTTTGATGCGGAGGTGACCGAGATGCTGTTGTTTACGGTGATACGCGCATCCTCGGCATACTGGGTAACCAAACTGCTGTTCCCTAGCCCGTTACTCAACAGCCGGGACAGACCGCTTGTATCGGCCAGATTGGCATCACTGTCTGCCACGCTGACCTCGAAGCCTGCAGCAACCCCGGTATCCCGGGACCGAAGAAGCAGGCGCTCGCCAGTGCCATCGTTCAGAATGGTTGCCTGAACGGCACCTTTGAGATCATTGATCTTGCTGGCTACATCCGCCAGTGTGTCGGTGGCGCTCACCGTGATCGTGATCGGCGCTCCCGCTCCAGTAAACGGAAAGGGCGAAGCAACTGCAGTGTCGAAGCTGCCCGGCTGAATCGTCAGTGTTCCAGCCCCCAGCACACCGCCTCCCGAGATCGAAGCAGACGCAAAGCTCT
>JALOSG010000014.1 GCA_025458665.1 Serpentinimonas sp. | reverse complement strand
CAAGTTCAAGGGCGCGGCCAAGGGCGAGAAGGTCAGCGTGAAGTGGACCGACAACAAGGGCGATACCCGCACCGACGAGGCCACCATCGCCTGATCCGGTCGCCGGTTTTCCAGAACACAGGGCCAGCCTCACCGCTGGCCTTGTTGTTCGGCTTTCCCATAACAACGAGTTTTCCCTACCCACGAGGAGCAAACAATGAGCTTCAGCCGCCGTGAATTCATGCAAGTCCTGGCCGTGGCCACCGCTTCGGGCATGGCCATCAGCCACCAGGACGTGCTGGCCGCCAAGCCCGGCGCTGGTGAGCGCCTGTACGACCTGCCCAAGTTCGGCAACGTCAGCTTCATGCACTTCACCGACTGCCATGCGCAGTTGATGCCCATTTACTTCCGCGAACCCAACGTGAACCTGGGTGTGGGCGAAGCGGTGGGCCGCCCACCGCACATTGTGGGTGAGGCGCTGCTGAAGTTTTACAACATCAAGCCGGGCACAGCCCAGGCTCATGCTTTCACGTACCTCAACTTCGAGCAGGCCGCCAAGACCTACGGCAAGGTGGGCGGCTTTGCGCACCTGGCCACACTGGTCAAGCAGATCAAGGCCAGCCGCCCGCACGCGCTGCTGCTCGACGGTGGTGACACCTGGCAGGGTTCGGCCACGTCGCTGTGGACCAACGGGCAGGACATGGTGGATGCCTGCAAGCTGCTGGGCGTGAACATCATGACCTCGCACTGGGAGCACACCTTCGGTGCCCAGCGGGTGAAGGAAATTGTCGAGAAGGACTTCAAGGGCCACATCGACTTTGTGGCGCAGAACATCACCACCGCCGACTTTGGCGACCAGGTGTTCGCGCCCTACACCATGAAAGAACAGAACGGCGTGAAGCTGGCCGTGATAGGCCAGGCCTTCCCCTACACCCCCATTGCCAACCCGCGCCATTTTGTGCCCGACTGGACCTTCGGCATCCAGGAAGAGAACATGCAAAAGGTGGTGGACGATGCGCGCAGCAAGGGCGCCCAGGTGGTGGTGGTGCTGTCGCACAACGGCATGGACGTGGACATCAAGATGGCCTCGCGCGTGACTGGCGTCGATGCCATTCTGGGCGGCCACACGCACGACGGCATGCCCGCGCCGGTGGTGGTGAAGAACAGCAGCGGCCAGACGCTGGTGACCAACGCCGGCTCCAACGGCAAGTTCCTGGGCGTGCTGGACTTTGATGTGCGCGGGGGCAAGGTGCAGGACTTCCGCTACAAGCTCATGCCGGTGTTTGCCAACCTGCTGCCCGCCGATGCGCAGATGCAGGCCTTCATTGACAAGGTGCGCGCACCCTACAAGGCCAGGCTGGAAGAGAAACTGGCCGTGACCGAGGGCGCGCTGTTCCGCCGCGGCAACTTCAATGGTTCGTGGGATCAACTGATTTGCGAGTCCCTCATGGAAGTGCGCGGCGCCGACATGTCGTTCTCGCCAGGCGTGCGCTGGGGCACCAGTCTGCTGCCAGGTGACACCATCACCTACGAACTCATGATGGACCAGATGGCCCTGACCTATCCGGCCACCACGCTCAACGAGTTCACCGGGGTGCAGATCAAGGAGATCATGGAAGATGTGTGCGACAACATCTTCAACCCCGACCCCTACTTCCAGCAGGGCGGCGACATGGTGCGCGTGGGGGGCATGACCTACACCTGCACGCCCAACGCCCCCATGGGCCAGCGCATCAACAACATGATGCTCAAGGGCAAACCCATCGAGGCCGACAAGAAGTACAAGGTGGCGGGCTGGGCTTCCGTGCAGGAAGGCGTGACAGGCACACCCATCTGGGATGTTGTCTCCCAGTACCTGCGCGACAAGAAGGTGGTGAAGGAGTTGAAGATCAACCGCCCGCAGATCATAGGCATGGAAGGCAACCCGGGCATTTCCACCTGAGGTTGCTGCGTGAGGAAGAAGAAAACCCGCCGCGGCGGGTTTTCTTTTGCGTGGTGGCGTGGTGGTGGCGTGGTGGTGGTGTGGCGTCAGGGCTTGGGGAAGGTGCCCGGCAGCAGGATGCTCTGGTCCACGTTGTTGATGTTGGTGTGGCCCGTGAAGGCCATGGTCAGATCGAGTTCGTTGTGGATGATCTGCAGCGCTTTGGTCACGCCTGCTTCGCCCATGGCGCCCAGGCCATAGAGGAAAGCGCGGCCAATGTAGACGCCGCGTGCGCCCAGTGCGCGCGCCTTGAGCACATCCTGGCCACTGCGCACGCCACCGTCCATGTGCACTTCAATCTGGCTGCCCACCGCATCCACAATGCGCGGTAGCGCGTGGATGCTGCTCTCGGCGCCATCGAGCTGGCGGCCGCCGTGGTTGCTCACGATCAGCGCGTCGGCGCCGGAATTCACCGCCAGGCGCGCATCTTCCACATCCTGAATCCCCTTCAGGATGATCTTGCCGCCCCAGCGCTTCTTGATCCACTCCACATCGCCCCAGTTCAGGCGCGGGTCGAACTGCTGCGCGGTCCAGGCGGAGAGCGAACCCATGTTCTCCACGCCCTTCACGTGCCCCACGATGTTGCCGAACTGGCGCCGCGAGGTGCCCAGCATACCGAGCGCCCAGCGCGGCTTGGTGGCAATGTTGATGATGTTGGGCAGCGTGAGCTTGGGCGGCGCCGACAGGCCGTTCCTGATGTCCTTGTGCCGCTGCCCCAGGATCTGCAGGTCCAGCGTGATGACCAGCGCGGAGCACCCCGCCGCCTTGGCGCGGTCGATCAGGCGCTCGATGAAATCGCGGTCGCGCATGACGTAGAGCTGGAACCAGAAGGGGTGGTTGTCGGTGCCTTTGGCCACGTCCTCGATGGAGCAGATGCTCATGGTGGACAGGGTGAAAGGCACACCGAATTTCTTGGCGGCGCGGGCGGCCAGGATTTCGCCGTCGGCGTGCTGCATGCCTGTCAGGCCGGTGGGTGCAATGGCCACCGGCATGGCCACGTTCTGGCCAATCATGGTGGTGGCCGTGGTGCGGCCTTCCATATTCACCGCCACGCGCTGGCGCAGCTTGATGGCCTGGAAATCGCTCTCGTTGGCGCGGTAGGTGCTCTCCGTCCAGCTGCCCGAATCGGCGTAGTCGTAGAACATGCGAGGCACACGGCGCTGGGCCAGGCGGCGCAGGTCTTCCACGGTGGTGATCACGGTCATGGGGCGGTCTCCTTCGTTGTCGTATCGGGCTGTCTTGCGCGGCGATGGTAGCGCAGCCCGCGCCCGACGGGTGGGCGCCCGGCGTGAAAGCGGCCTGACCTACCGTGAAAAAAATTGCAGGCAATAAAAATGCGCCAGCCGCAGGAGCGGTCTGGCGCACGGATGAAGCCAGGCTCCAGGGCTGTTGCCCTGGCCTGCCCAGGATCAGAACGGCAGCGTCATGTTGCGCAAGTCGCGGCGGGTCTCCACCAGCACCAGCGGGCCGTCTTCCACTTTCACCGGCGGTTTGGGCTCACGCGGCACACGCACCGGCGCTGGCTCGGCCGCAATGGCCTGCTGCGCCTGACGCACCTTCTCCGCGTCGGACTGCACCCACTCCAGGCCAGCGCTTTGTGCGATCTGGCTCAGTTCCTCGGGGACCAGCACGAAGGGCTGGGCTGCAGCGGGAACCTGCACGGCTGCCACGGGGGCAACAGCGGCGGGAGCTGCCGCAGCGGGGGCTGGGGCTGGGGCCGGGGCTACTGCTGCTGGTGCCTGTGCCGGTGCTTCTGGTGCTGCTTCCACCGCTTGGGCAGTAGCAGGCGCCTGCGCCGTCATGGCACGCTGGGCGAAGTAGGAGCGGCCCGGTGCGGTATCTGCCTCAGCGCCAGCTGCGGCTTGTTGGGGCGGAGTGACTTCGGCAGCGGTGTGGTCAGCGTTCAGGCTGTCGGCGCTGGTACCTTCCACGGGCGCGGCGTCGGTGCCTTCTTGGCGTTGGCGGCGGTCACGGCCATAACGGTCGCGGCTGCGGCCTTCACGTCCCTCGCGGCCCTCCCGCGCCTGCCGGGGCTCTGCGTGCTCTGCAGCTTCAGGGCCGGCATCGGTATGGGGCTGCTCGTCGGTCTGGGCTTGTGCAGCCATGTCGCCGCGCGGGGCTTCCTCGCCTTCGCGGGGCTCGCGGCCCTCGCGGCCGCCACGTCCGCCGCGGCCACCGCGGCCGCCTCGAGAGCGGCCGTTGCGCTCACCGCGCTCGCGGTTGCCGGTATCCAGGGCTTCTGTCGCGGCGCCGTCTTGTGCCACTGCGGCATCGGCCAAGTCCAGGTTCTCCTGCTCCGGAGCCAGTGCGTCCTGGGTGTCTGCCACAGGCGCACCATCGCGGCGCCCTTCGCCACCACGGCCGCCTCGGCCCCCGCGGCCACCACGGCCGCCCCGGTTGCCCTCGCGGGGTTCACGGCCCTCGCGCGGTTCGCGGTGGGGCGTGCCCTCTGCGGCTGCGCCTGCGGCGACGCCGTTGGCTGTGCTGGCACCTGCGGTATTGCCGGCGCGACCCTCTCGGCCCTCACCACGGGGCTCGCTGCGGCCATCGCCACGGCCCTCCCCACGGCCCTCACTGCGCGGCCCACGGTTGCCTTCGCGGCCACCACGGCCACCGCGGTCTCCACGTTGACCATCCCGACCCCCTTCGCGTTGGCCTTCGCGGCCACCACGCCCAGCGCCAGCGGTATTGCTACCCGCGGCACCAGCACCAGCGGCACCAGCGCCCACTCCCGAACCAGGCTGGCGCGCCACTGGAGTGGCTGCCGGTGCGGGCGTGCTCTCACCCAGACCAAACAGGCGTTTCACCCAGGCAAAGAAACCAGCCTCGGCGGGCGCAGCAACCGGGGTTGCCGCCGCCGTAGCAGCCGGGGCCACCGCGTCGCGTCTCGGCGCGCGGGCCGCCGGTGCCGCCGCAGGCACAGGGGCCGCAGCGGGCTCTTTGGGTGCAACTTGCGGGGCCGGACTGTCGGGCAACACGCCCTTGATCACCGGTTCCTGCTTGTTGGCGCGCTCGTGGCTGCGGCGCGTGAAAGTGGCCACATCGTCCACCTCGTCGGCCAGTTTGTAGCTCGCGTCCAGGTTGTCCAGGCGCGGGTCGTCGTGCTTGATGCGCTCGAGCTTGTAGTGCGGCGTGTCCAGCGACTTGTTGGGCACCAGCAGCACGTTGATGCGCTGCTTCAGTTCGATCTTGGTAATCTCGGTGCGCTTTTCGTTGAGCAGGAAGCTGGCCACTTCCACCGGTACCTGCACCAGCACGGCGGCCGTGCCGTCTTTCAGGGACTCTTCCTGGATGATGCGCAGAATCTGCAGCGCCGAGCTTTCCGTGTCGCGGATGTGGCCGGAACCGCCGCAACGCGGGCAGGGAATGGAGGCGCCTTCGTTCAGCGCGGGCTTCAGGCGCTGGCGGCTCATTTCCAGCAGGCCAAACTTGCTGATGGCACCGAACTGCACACGCGCACGGTCCTGGCGCAGGGCATCGCGCAGGCGGTTTTCCACCTCGCGGCGGTTGCGGCTCTCCTCCATGTCGATGAAGTCGATCACGATCAGGCCGCCGAGGTCGCGCAGGCGGGCCTGGCGGGCCACCTCGTCGGCGGCCTCCAGGTTGGTGCGGGTGGCGGTTTCCTCGATGTCGCCGCCCTTGATGGCGCGCGCCGAGTTCACGTCCACGGCCACCAGTGCTTCGGTCTGGTCGATCACGATGGCGCCACCGCTGGGCAGTTGCACCGTGCGGCTGTAGGCGGTCTCGATCTGGTGCTCGATCTGGAAGCGGCTGAACAGCGGCGCGTCATCGCGGTAGCGCTTCACGCGGTGGCCGTGTTCGGGCATCACGTGGCTCATGAACTGGTGAGCCTGCTCGAAGATGTCGTCGGTATCGATGAGGATTTCACCGATATCGCTGTTGAAGTAATCGCGGATGGCGCGAATCACCAGGCTCGATTCCTGGTAAATCAGGAAAGCGCCTTTGCCCGATTTGGCCGCGCCGTCGATGGCGGTCCAGAGCTTGAGCAGGTAATTCAGGTCCCATTGCAATTCGGCGGCTTCGCGGCCTATGCCGGCGGTCCGCGCGATGATGCTCATCCCGTTGGGGTATTGCAGCTGGTCCAGCGCCTGTTTGAGTTCCTGGCGCTCTTCGCCTTCAATGCGCCGGCTCACGCCACCACCGCGCGGGTTGTTGGGCATGAGCACCACGTAGCGGCCGGCCAGGCTCACGAAAGTGGTGAGTGCAGCGCCCTTGTTGCCGCGCTCTTCTTTTTCTACTTGCACCAGCAGTTCCTGGCCTTCGCGGATCACGTCCTGAATGCGGGCCTGGGAGGGCGATGCATTGCCCTGGAAATACTGGCGGGAAATTTCCTTGAACGGCAGGAAACCGTGGCGCTCCTCGCCGTAATCCACGAAGCAGGCTTCCAGGGAGGGCTCCACCCGCGTGACCACGGCTTTGTAGATATTGCCCTTGCGCTGTTCGCGTCCTTCGATTTCGATTTCGTAGTCGAGCAGTTTCTGCCCATCGACAATGGCCAGGCGGCGCTCTTCGGCCTGCGTGGCATTGATCAGCATGCGTTTCATTTTTTCTTCCTCTGCAATCACAAACAAACGCCCATAACAGGCGAATTGCCGTGAACCGGCGCCAAGGCGCGCGAACGAGGAGGAATTGCCGGAGAGCCTTCTGAGGGGATGAGCGCAGTGCAGGCCTGTGAAGGCCCGCGCGCTCAGGCCCGCCAGGGCATAGGCACGTGGAGCGGAGCGTTGCGGTGGGGCAGGGCGGTGTTGAACACGACTGCAGCCTGAAATCTACCGGGTTCGCTTTGGTCCTCGCCCAGCACATACAAGGTTGTACGGTGCTGGACGTTTGGGGTATTCCGTATCGGGTTCGCTGAACTTGAACGCTGGTTCGCTGCTGGTGGGCGCCACGCGCTGGGGGCGGGGAAACCATCATGGCGGCGCTGTGCACCGCGGCGGCTCCCGTTCTGCCGCGGCGGCCGGTCAGGCAGGCAACGGGGCAGTCCAGTGGGTGGTGTGCCAACAACTGGCAACAACCTCCAGACTGGCCGCTCAAGGCTCTGCCTTAAACTCGTGCTTGGGCTTCAGGTGGAACCTGAAGTCAAAGTTCAAGGCAAATCAATCACTTGCGTGCCGGTCTGGACGGGCCGATTATAGCGGGCTTGTTGGCCCGGAAGTGTCATTTTTTCGCGTCCTTTTTGGCATTCTGCCCACCTTCTATGGTTTCTGTCCCCCGGCGCCGCAGCGGTTTGGCCCCTACCCAACCGCCCGCGCTCCACACACTGCCCCAGGTGAGCCAGCTGGTGGTGGACGAAGAATCGGCCGGCCAGCGGCTGGACAATTACCTCATGCGCCTGTTGAAAGGCGTGCCGAAAACGCTCATTTACCGCATCATTCGCTCGGGGGAAGTGCGCATCAACAAAGGGCGCGCGCAGGCCGATACCCGGGTGGCTTACGGCGATGTGCTGCGCATTCCGCCTTTGCGCACCAGTTCCACCAGTGCCAACCCCCAAACGCCGACCGCTCCGCCCAGTCCGCCGCGCGAGTTTCCGGTTTTGCTGGAGGACCCGGCCCTGCTGGCCATTCACAAGCCCGCGGGTGTGGCGGTGCACGGCGGCAGCGGCGTTTCTTTTGGCGTGATTGAGCAATTGCGCGCGGCCCGCCCTGGTGCGCCTCTGCTGGAACTGGTGCACCGGCTGGACCGGGAAACCAGTGGCATATTGCTGATTGCCAAGAAGCGCAGTGCTCTGAAGGCTTTGCAGGAGCAATTCCGCGAGCGGGAAACTGGGAAAACCTATCTGGCTGCGGTGAAAGGCGCCTGGCCGCAGCGCCTGAAAGTGCTCGATGCGCCGCTGGTGAAGTACCTGCTGCCCGATGGTGAGCGGCGGGTGCGCCAGACGCAGCGCGACGATCCGGAGGGAATGAAATCCATCACACTGGTGAAAGTGCTGGCAGAGTTCCAGGTGGCCGGGCAGGGATTCACATTGCTGGCAGTGACCATAAAAACCGGGCGCACCCATCAGATCAGGGTGCACCTGGCCAGCGCCGGCCATCCTATTGCCGGAGACGACAAATACGGCGATTTCGAATTGAACCGCCAACTGCAGTCCACCGGATTGAAACGCATGTTCCTGCATGCATGGAAATTGCAATTCACCCATCCGGTGGATGGCCAGCCGGTTGAATTGGTGGCGCCATTGCGCGAAGAATTGCAAGCATGGGGTGGCGCCGGGGCTATTGTTGATTACAATGCAAGCTCCCACAATAAATACCGAAAGGACGTCGAATGAGTACCTATGCCGAATTGGTGAGCCAGGCGCAGGCGCTGATGGCCAAAGCCGAACAGGTGCGCAAGCAGGAACTGGCCAATACGATTGCTGAAATCAAGGCCAAGATGAAAGAGCACGGCATCAGCCTGGAAGATCTGGGCGGCGGCGCTGCGCCGCGCAAAGCTGGCGGCAAAGGCGCCAGCAAAGCCAAGAACCCGGCCAAGTACCGCGGCCCTAACGGCGAACTGTGGTCCGGCGGCCCGGGCCGCAAGCCCGAGTGGGTCAAGGCGGTGGTGGCCTCGGGCAAGAGCATCGAGGACTTCCGTATCTGAGCCTTGCCTTCGGCTGACATGCAAAAGGGCGCAAAATAGCGCCCTTTTGCTTTTCAACGCACGTGTTCAACGCACCTGTTTGCTGGTTTGCCCATGCGCCCACGCCAATTCGATCTCATCGCCTTCGACTGGGACGGCACCCTGTTCGACTCCACTGCCATCATTGCGCGCTGCATCCAGGCCGCGGTGCGCGATGTGGGCGGCCAGGAGCCCACGCACGAGCAGGCGTCCTACGTCATCGGCATGGGGCTGATGCAGGCCCTGGCGCACGCCGCCCCCGACGTGCCGCCCGAGAAATACCCCTTGCTGGGCGACCGCTACCGCCACCATTACTTTGCCCAGCAGGACGCCATTACCCTGTTCGATGGGGTGTTGCCCTTGCTCGACACCCTGAAGCGGCGCCACCACTGGGTCACCGTGGCCACCGGCAAAAGCCGGCGCGGGCTGGACGCCGCGCTGGAAACGGTGGAGTTGAAGGGCTTGTTCGACGGTTCCCGCACCGCCGATGAAACCGCAGGCAAGCCCAACCCGCTCATGCTGCACGAACTCATGCGCGAGTTTGGCGTGGAGCCCGAGCGCACGCTCATGATCGGTGACACCACCCACGACCTGCAGATGGCGCTGAATGCAGGCTGCGCGAGCATCGGCGTGAGCTACGGCGCCCACGACCACAGCGGCTTCGAGGCGCTCAAACCCCTGCACGTGGCGCATTCGGTGCGCGAACTGCACGACTGGCTGGAGCAATATGCCTGAGGTCCAGGCCCAGGTCCAGGTCCAGGTGCGCAAGGGGAAGGGGCTACAGCCATGACGGTGCAGTGGTTCCCCGGGCACATGCATGCCACCCGCAAGGCCATTCTGGAGCGGGTGAAGGACATCGACGTGGTCATAGAGATGCTGGATGCCCGCCTGCCCGGTTCCAGCGCCAATCCCATGCTGGCCCAGATCACCGGGCACAAGCCGGGGCTGAAGGTACTCAACAAGCAGGACCTGGCCGACCCGGAGCGCACCGCCGCGTGGCTGGCGCACTACAACAGCCTGGAGAACACGCGCGCCATCGGGCTGGATGCCGGCATGGCCGCGCCGGTGCGCGCGCTGGTGGCCGCCTGCCGCGAACTGGCGCCACACCGCAAGGGCATGGTCAAGCCCATGCGCGTGCTCATAGGCGGCATACCCAACGTGGGCAAATCCACGCTCATCAACACCATGGTGGGCAAGCGCTCGGCCAAGACGGGGGATGAAGCAGGCATCACCAAGGTGGAGCAGCGCATTGCGCTGGACGACGACTTCTACCTCTACGACACGCCGGGCGTGCTGTGGCCCAAGATCACCGTGCCCGAAAGTGGCTACCACCTGGCCGCCAGCGGTGCGGTGGGGCGCAACGCCTACGACGAGGAAGAAGTGGCGCTGGAGCTGCTCAAGTCCCTGAAGCGCGGCTACGCGCCGCTGCTGGCCGCGCGCTACAAGCTCGGCAGCACGCCGGCCGAGCACGAGGCACTGGCCCGCATGCCTGAAGACGCTTTGCTGGCCGCCATAGGCAAGAAACGTGGCGCACTGTTGCCCGGCGGCAAGCTCAATGCACAGAAGGCGGCCGAGGTGGTGCTGAACGATTTCCGCAGCGGTGTGCTGGGCCGCATCACGCTGGAAACGCCAGAGGAGTTCCAGCGCTGGTGGCAGGCCGGGCTGGCTGCAGAAGCGGCCAAAGCCGAAGAGCGCGAGCGCCGCCGTGCCGATCAGGCCCTGCAGCGTTCCGGCATGCGGGTGCAGCGCACCCAGGACTGACGCAGCCCCCGCGGGGCGGAACCGCCTACCCCGGAGGGCGGTACTGCGCTTGGTAATGTGCCTGGTACTGTGCTTATTCGCAGTATTTTTGCTACAGTGTGGCACCCATGAGCGCGCCCGCCGAACCCGCCCGCCCCCTGACGCAACGCCAGGCCGACATTCTGGCGTTCATTGAACGCACGGTGGAAGCCCGCAACGCCCCGCCCACCCGCGCCGAAATTGCCGCCGAGTTCGGCTTCCGTTCCGCCAACGCCTCCGAAGACCATCTGCGCGCGCTGGCGCGCAAGGGCGCGATAGAGCTGATGGAGGGCACGTCGCGCGGCATACGCCTGCCGGCGCGCCAACGCCCTCAGCCCGGCGGTGCGCCGCTGGCTTCCGGCCAGCAGCTGGGCCTGCCACTGGCATCTTTGCAACAGCTCGACCTGGGCCTGATGCAGCCCGTGCTGCTGCCGCTGGTGGGCCGTGTGGCCGCAGGCTCGCCCATTCTGGCGCAGGAGCATGTGGAGGCCACCTTCCCGGTAGACCCACGCCTGTTTGCGGCCCGCCCGGACTACCTGCTGCGCGTGCGCGGCTGGTCCATGCGCGACGCCGGCATTCTGGATGCCGACCTGCTGGCCGTGCGTGCCACGCGGGAGGCGCGTGCGGGCCAGATCGTGGTGGCGCGGCTGGGCGATGAAGTGACCGTGAAGCGCCTGAAAAAGCCGGCTGGCCGCGCGGGTGGCTGGATTCTGCAGGCCGCCAACCCCGACTTCGCCGACATCGTGGTGCCTCCCGACGAGCCACTGGACGTGGAAGGCGTGGTGGTGGGGCTGATACGGCAACAGGGGCTGGGCTAGCCCCTTTCAGCCTGCGGCTTCAGCCCGAAGCTTCAGCCCGAAGCTTCACCGGAAGTTGCGGCTGGCCACCTGCAGCGTGCCCAGCAGGTGGCTCAGGTCTGTCAGATGCCCGGCAATCAGGTGGCGCACCGCGTGTTCCCCGTGGCCCTCCACCTGCCAGCGCCCGTACACCGCCAGCAGCTGGGCGTGCAGCAGCGGCAGGCGCTGGCGTTCCCGCAGGTCTTTCCACACCACCACCTGCACGCAGCCGGTTTCGTCCTCCAGCGTCACGAACATGGTGCCTTTGGCCGTGGCTGGGCGCTGGCGTGTGGTGACCAGCCCGCAGGCACGCACCAGCCGGCCATCGCCTAGCGCCGCCAGTTCGCGCGCACTTTGCAGCCGCTGGCTGCGCAGTTGTGGGCGCAGCAGCGCCAGCGGGTGGCTGCGCAGGCTCAGGCCCAGGTGCGCGTAGTCCTGCACCACCGCTTCGCCTTCGGGGGCTTCGGGCAAGGCCAGCGTGGCTTCGTGTTGCGGCGCGTCCTGCAGCAGATCGCGGGCGGGCTGCCAGGCGCTGGCCTGCCACACCTGCTGGCGGCGGTGCCCGGCCAGGCTGGCCAGCGCATCGGCGGCGGCCAGGGCTTTCACGTCGGCGCGGTTCAGGCGGGCGGTGCGGGCCAGATCGTCCACCGTGCGCCAGGTGGTGTGGGGGTGCATCAGCCGGGCCTGCACCAGCCGTTCCGCGCCTTCGCGCGAGAGGCCCTGCACCAGGCACAGGCCCAGCCGAACCGCTGGTTGGGCGGGCTGGACAGCTTGTGTGGCCTGCGGCTGCGCCAGAAGGGTGGGCTCCAGCGTGCACTCCCAGTGGCTGTGCAGCACGTCGGCCGGGCGCACTTCCACGCCGTGGCGCTGCGCGTCCTGCACCAGCTGTGAAGGGGTGTAGAAGCCCATGGGCTGGGAGTTGAGGAGAGCGGCCAGGAAGCAGGCGGGCTCGTGGCACTTGATCCAGGCGCTGGCATACACCAGCAAGGCAAAGCTGGCGGCGTGGCTTTCGGGGAAACCGTATTCGCCAAAGCCTTGTATCTGGCGGAAGAGGGCTTCGGCAAATTCGCTGTCGTAGCCGCGCTCCACCATGCCCTGCACCACGCGCTGGTGGAAGCGGTCCACGCCGCCCTTGCGCCGCCAGGCCGCCATGGCGCGGCGCAGCGCATCGGCCTCGCCGGGGGTGAAGCCCGCCGCAATGATGGCCAGCTGCATCACCTGTTCCTGAAAAATCGGCACGCCCAGCGTGCGCTCCAGCGCGGGGCGCAACGCTTCCTTGGCCAGTGCCATGGGCTCGCCCTGGCGCTGGCGTTCGCGTGCTTTCAGGTAGGGGTGCACCATGCCGCCCTGGATGGGGCCGGGCCGCACAATGGCCACCTCCACCACCAGGTCGTAAAAGCAGCGCGGCTGCAGGCGCGGCAGCATGCTCATCTGGGCACGGCTTTCAATCTGGAACACGCCCACGGTGTCGGCGCGGCAGATCATGCCGTAGGTGGCGGGGTCTTCGGGCGGTATGTCGGTCAGGGCCATGGGCCGGCCGCGCCAGCTGGCCACCAGATCGAGCCCGCGGTGCAGCGCGCTGAGCATGCCCAGGGCCAGCACGTCCACCTTCATGAGGCCCAGGGCCTCCAGGTCGTCCTTGTCCCATTCGATGGTGGTGCGCCCGGCCATGGCCGCCGGCACCACAGGCACGGTGGCAATGAGGGGCTGGCCCGTGAGCACGAAGCCGCCGCTGTGTTGCGAAAGGTGGCGCGGAAACCCCAGCAACTGCCCGGCCAGTTCCAGCAGCAGCCGGGCAGGGCGGGTGTGCAGTTCCAGCCCGCCTTCCTGCAGGCGTTCGGGCTGCAGTTCGCGGGTGTACATGCCGCCCTGGTGGCGCGCCAGCCGGTCCAGTGCTTCGGGGTCCCAGCCCAGCGCCTTGCCCACATCGCGCAGGGCGCTGCGGGGCTGGTAGGTGGCCACGGCAGCGGCCAGTGCGGCGCGGTCGCGGCCGTAGCGCTGGTAGAGGTACTGGATGACTTCCTCGCGCCGCTGGTGCTCGAAGTCCACGTCGATATCGGGCGGCTCGTTGCGTTCGCGGCTGATGAAGCGCTCGAACAGCACGCTGGCGCGCGCCGGGTCTACCGCCGTGATGCCCAGGCAGTAGCACACCGCCGAATTGGCCGCCGAGCCTCGCCCCTGGCACAGGATGCCGCGGCTGCGCGCAAAGCGCACCAGGTCGTACACGGTGAGGAAGTAGTTCTCGTAGCCCAGCTCGGCAATGAGCGCGAGTTCGTGGTCCAGCTGGCGCTGCACCGCTTCGGGTACGCCTTCGGGGTAGCGCTCCTGTGCGCCGGCGCGCACGCTCTGGTGCAGGTAGCTGTGGGCGGTGTGGCCGGCCGGCACCACCTCCTGCGGGTATTCGTAGCGCAGCTCGGTGAGGCGGAACTGGCAGGACTCGGCCAGCTGCACGCTGGCCTGCAGCAGCTCGGGCGGGTAGAGGCGCGCCAGTTGCAGGCGGCTGCGCAGGTGCCGCTCGGCGTTGGGCTGCAACGCATGCCCGCATTGGTGCAGCGGGCGGCCCAGGCGGATGGCGCTCATCACATCCTGCAGGGGCTTGCGCGAGCGCACGTGCATGTGCACCGCGCCCGTGGCCACGCAAGGCATGCCCCAGCGCTGGCCGGCGGCCTGCAGCCGTTGCAGCCAGAGCGCGTCGTCATGGCGGCCGCCCAGTTCCACCGCCAGGTGCAGGGCGCCCGGCAGCAGCGGCTGCAGCCAGCCCACGATGCGGTCCAGCTCTTCGGGCTCGGTGCCATGCACCAGCGGCAGGGTGGTGTCGCGCCAGGGTGCCAGCAGCACCAGCACGTTGCGGGCTTGTGCGGCAGGCAATGGCCAGGGCGCCTGCCAGTGCGTGTGGCAGGGCAGTTGCTGGGTGCCGCGTGGCTGTTCGGTGGCGCGCCGCAGGCTGGCGCTGGCCTTGCGGCCGTTCTGTGCGGGGGGCTGGGCTGGGGTCTGGCGCCAGGCGGTGATGCTGGTGCACAGCGCGCCATAGCCTTCGCGGTTGCGCGCCAGCAGCACCAGGGTGAAGCCGCCACAGGCCAGCTCGGGGGCGGCCACGCGCACTTCGGTGCCTATGAGCAGGTGCAGCCCGCAGGCCTGTGCGGCCTCATGGGCGCGCACCACGCCGGCCATGGAACACGCATCGGTGATGGCCAGTGCGCGGTAGCCCAGGGCGTGGGCGCGCTGCACCAGTTCTTCGGGCCGGGAAGCGCCGCGCTGGAAGCTGAAGTTGCTCAGGCAGTGCAGTTCGGCGTAGGGGGGCAGGGCCTGGGGCGTGGCCTTTGCCGGGGTCTGTGGCTGTGCTGGGGCTGTGCGCATGCTTCAACCGTAGATGCCATGCAGGAACCACCGGGATGCGCCCGGTGGGGCCTTGCTGGTGCGAGTGGGTGTAGCGGCAGTGGGTGCGGCGGCAGCCAGCCGTTCGCGGAACACCCACACCAGGCCGGCGCGCGGGCTTTCTGCCACAAAGTAGTCGCGCTGGATGCGGCGGGACCGACCTTCGCTTCCGGGTTCATCGGCGGCTTCCTGGGGGCACTCCCACCAGCTGGTTTCCACCCGGTGCGCGCGGCCCAGCAGTTGCAGCGGGCCGTGGTAGCAGGGGGTGTCGGGCGGCTGGGTGGACAGCGGTAGCGGCTGGGGCAGCAGCCAGCCGGGCAGCAGGGCGTGGATGCCAGGCTGGGCAGGTTCGCGGTTGGGCGGGGGCAGGGCAGTGGCTTCTTCCCAGCGCTGCATCTGCCCGGGGTGGTGCTGTGCCAGCAACTGGCCGCGCAGCACCTGGCCGCTACCCAGCCGGGCGCAGAGCTTTTCCAGTGTCTGTACCAGGGCCGTGGCCCCGGTGGCTTGGCCTGCACCCTGGCCGTGGGCGCTGGGGTCCAGCAGGCTGGGGGTCTGGGTGTGCAGGGCTTCCACGCCCGGTGCGCGCAACCGCAGCCCCAGTACCGGGGCTTCCAGTGTGGTGCGTGCCAGCCGTTCGGCCAGCACACGTTCCAGGTGGCTGGCGTCGCGGGTGGGGGCGGCGGTGCGCCATTCCAGCAGCCCTTCGGGGGTGTCGTGGCGGCGCAGGCGGTCGTGGCTCCACACCAGCTGCAGCTGTGTCACGCCGGCCTGGCGTTCTTGCAGCCACAGCACCAGCTGGCGCAGCAGGCGGCGCGTGGCAAACACCAGCCCTTCGGCGTGGTCTATGCGGCCGGGCAGTTCCAGCGCCACATCGAACACTTCCGGCAGTTCGGGCCAGACGATGGTCTCGGGTTGCAGGCCGTAGGTGCAGTCCAGCGCGTGCAGGGCTTGCGGGCCAAAGCGCTGGCCCACGCCGCTGCGCGGCAGGTGCCGCACATCGCCCAGCGTGTGGCAGCCCAGGGCGTGCGCGGTGGCCACATGGGGGCGCCAGGCGCTCAGGGTGTGCAGGGGGAGGGTGTCGAGCTGCTGGTGTGAAACGGCCACCTGCACGCCCTGTACGCCAGTGCGCAACAAGGCCAGTGCGGCGTGTGCTGTGGGCGCCACGGCCATGGCGGTGTGGCCGTGCTGCTGTGCCGTGCGCCAGACGGCGGACAGCAGGCGCCGCCTACCCCGGTAGAGCCGCTGGCTGGCGGCGGCTTCCAGCAGCAGGGCGTCCTCGAACGGGCAGACGCGCGGGGTGTAGGCCAGTGCCCAGTGCTGGGGCGGCGGAAAGCCCGCCCAGCTCGATGGCGGTGTGTCGGGGGACAAGGGCTGTAACGGGTGCAGAGCAATCCACAGCATGGCGGGGTGGGGCGGTGGTGATAGGGGCTGTGATGGGAACCGAGATGGGCAGGCCGGCATGCAGCCAGCGCAACTGGGCCTGGGGCGGCCCGGCGCGCTTGAACACCTGGAACCCCAGACCGCGCCGGCCCGCGCTGCGCAGCAACAGCCGCAGCGGCGCGGGCGATGGCTGTTGCTGCGCGCTCTCCGGGCGGCACACGAAGGCCAGCGGCTGGTGGCTGGCCTGGCAGGCCAGTTGCAGCCGGCGCAGCTGTTCGCTGCGTGCCTGGGGCAGCCAGGCCAGCACGGCGGCCACCTGGGGGCAACGCAACAGCTGTTCGGTGGCCCAGAGAGCATCGGCGTGGCTGTGCGTGCGCACCAGCAGCAACTGGCGGGTGTCCAGCCCCTGTGCCTGCAGTGCACCCAGGCAGGGATCGAATGGGGGTTGCACCAGCGCGATGGTGCGGGCTGCGCTGTCCAGTGCTTTCAGAGCCTTCAGTGCTGGCAGCAGCAGCCGCCATTCCAGGCCGGGCAGGGGGCTGAGCAGTTCGGTCAGTTGGCCGCAGGGCCAGCCGCCACCGGGGAGTTCGGTATCAAGCCCGGCGTGCCCACTGGCCTGCGTGTGCTGCAGGGGGGCGGCCACGGCATTGGCGCGCCACAGGCGGCGGTCTTGCTGGAGCAGGGCATCAAGGCGAACGGTGTTCATGCAAAGTACTGTACATGAATACAGTACTTTGCACCACCCAGCGGATTACGCTCCCTGGCCAGTCACCAAGGTATGGGGGCGCCTGTGTAGTCCACAAAGTGCGCCCGCCCGCTGGGCTGCAGGCCATCGAGCGCCTGCAGCAGCCCACGCGCCGAATCGGCCGGATCGAGCGCCTGTTGCCCCACGAAAGGCTGGCTCAGGGGCGAACGCACGGTGCCGGGCTGCAGCGCGGCCAGCACCGCCAATGGGCGTTTGCGCGCCACTTCAATGGCGGCACTCTGCAGCAGCATGTTCAGTGCCGCCTTGGCGCTGCGGTAGCCGTACCAGCCGCCCTTGTGGTTGTCCTCGATACTGCCCACCCGCGCCGACAGCTTGCCCCAGATGACGCGCTGCCCGGTGGCCAGCAGCGGCACCATGTGCTTGAGCAACAGCGCCGGCCCTATGGCGTTCACGCGCAGCGCGTTCACCAGCGCTTCTTCGTTCAGGTCATCGAGCTTTTTCTCGGGGCCGCGCCCGTGGATGGTCAGGGCGCCGGTGGCATCCAGCACCAGCTGCAGCGGGCCGTGCGGAGCCAGCTGGGCCGACAGTTGCTGCGCGCAGGCTTTGAGGCTGTCTTCCTGGGTCAGATCGCAAGACAGCGAGCCCGCGGAGCCGCTGCGCGATACACCCAGCGCCATGCCGCAGCGCGGGTCGGCCTGCAGGTGCTGCAGCAGTGCGCCGCCTATGGCGCCACTGGCGCCGAACACCACGGCGGTGTAGCCCTGGGGCAGGGAATGCATCATGGGGGTGGCCGGGGGAAAGGTCAGGAAGAACCCAGCAGACGCCGTGCGCGCCGCTGCATCCAGGGCCGCAGCGGCAGGAAGGCGCGGTAGGCGCCCTCGAACAGCCAGCTCATGGGTGGCCAGGCAGACAACCACCCCAGCCAGCGCCAGCCGGGAAACTGCCGCCACATGAGCGAAAACGCCGCAGCACCGCTGAACAGCTCTCCTTGCGCGTTGCGCACATGGAAGCGCGCCATGGCGGCCTGGCAGTTCAGGCCAGCGCCCAGTTGCTCGGGCGGCAGGCCGCTGCTCACGTCCACCCAGGCCAGCCGGGCAGATTCGGGCAGGCGCCGGTACAGCGCAATCTCGCGCTGGCACAGCGGGCAACTGCCATCGAAATAAACCGTGAGGGCGGGGGCTTCAGACATGCCTCCATGATGCCGCGCCCGGGCGAAACGCGCAGGCGCGGGGGTATCCAGGCTGTTCGGCCGGGCCGCTCAGCCGGGTTCAGTACTCGATCATGCGGGGCAGCTCTTTGGCCTGCGCCACCCATTGCGCCACTTCGGTCTCGGTGGGCGCGCGGCGCACCAGCTTCTTCTCTTCGTTCACCTTGGCCATGGCGGCGGTGAGGTTGTCGGCACGGCGCCGGGCCAGTTCGGGCACGGTGTCCACGCCAGCGGCTTCCAGCAAGTCGGCGTATTCCGACCCTATGCCCTTGATGCGGTACAGGTCCACCATGTTGATGAAGCGCAGCAACTGCTTGGCGCTGAGGCCCGATTTCTCTGCCAGCGCCTTGCGGCCGGCGGGCGTCTTGCCACTGCTGAGCAGGCTGTCGGTGTCGGCCACACCGGCACCGCGCAGCTTGTCGCCAAACACGGGGCCAATGCCCTCTACATCCTCGATCTTCTTCTTCGCCATGGTGCACTCCGCGTCGTTGATGGAAGCGGAAAGTTATCACACCAAAGTGGGATTTGTCCTACTTCTCTGGACCTTTGTGCGCATCGGGTGGGGCTGGGTCGCGCTCGTTCAAGTGGTAGCCGTCGGCCACATAGGCGGGGCCTTTCATGAGCATGACGATGAAGCAGCCTATGGCCAGGGTGAGCACCAGCGTCCAGTGCAGCACCACCACACCCACCAGCATGTAGAAGAACTGCATGAAGTTGCGTTCGTCGGCGGCGCTGGCGGCGGTGATGCCGGTGGCCGCCGTGTCGGGCAGGGTCAGGTAGGCCACGGCGGCCAGCAGCATGGGCAGGACGGTGCCCACCGCAAAAATGAGGGGCAGCTTTTTCCACAGCTTCCATTCCAGCCCGGGTGCGGCGCGGTGGAAGCCGGGCAGCTTGTTGAACCAGCCCGCAGCCGCCCTGGCCGGGCGCGGCGGGGTGTTTTCGGGCGGGGCGGGCCGGTCGGGCGGGTCGGGCCGGTCGGGCGTGGAGTCCATTAACCTTAGTCCAGCAAGGCCTGCAGCCGCGCGCGCACGTCCGGGGCCATGGCGTCGGGCGGGGTGATGAGCGCATGCTGCAGCGCGGTGTGGGCCTCGGACACAGGCCGCTCCTGCCCCAGAAGGGCAATGGCCGCCGCCGCAATCTTCTGCGCGTTGCTGGCGTTTTTCATGAGGTTGGCAATCGCGGCGTCGGCCGTCACATGGGCTTCGCGCGGGTGCCAGCAGTCGTAGTCGGTCACCATGGCCAGGGTGGCATAGGCCATCTGTGCTTCGCGGGCCAGCTTGGCTTCGGGCATGTTGGTCATGCCAATCACGCTGGCGCCCATGCTCTGGTACCAGTGCGACTCGGCCAGGGTGGAGAACTGCGGCCCTTCTATGCACACATAGGTGCCGCCGCGGTGCAACTGCACGGAACTGCCCACCGTGGTGGCCATGGCGCGCGCCAGCACATCGGACAAAGCCGCGCAGATGGGTTGCGCCAGCGAGGCGTGGGCCACCGCGCCCTGGCCAAAGAAGGTGGAGGCGCGGCGCTTGGTGAGGTCGATGAACTGGTCGGGGAGCACCATGTCCAGCGGGCGCAGCGCCTCCTTCAACGAACCCACCGCCGAGAGCGAAATCAGGTAGCGCACGCCCAGCTGTTTCAGGGCGTGGATATTGGCCTGGTAGGGCACCTCGGAAGGAATGAGCCGGTGCCCGCGCCCGTGCCGCGCCAGAAACGCCACCGGCACGCCGTGCACCGTGCCGGTCATGATCTCGTCCGACGGCGCGCCGTAGGGCGTGTCCAGCCTCTGCGCCTGCGGGTTCTCCAGCGCGTCCATTTGGTACAGGCCGCTGCCGCCTATGACGCCCACCAGGGCCCTGGCAGGGGCTGCTGCTGCAGCTGCGGCGGGGCTTTGGGGCTGCGTGGAAGGAGTGGTGGTGGTGGGGGTGGGTGCTGCTGCGGTCATGGGCAAGTCCGGTGGGCCAATGGTTTTGGCACAAGCATAGCGGGAGCTGTAAGAATCTGCGCCACAACGCGACAGACTCCAGAAACCCGCTGAGGCACTTTCTGCATGCGCTGCGTTCAAAATGCCACGGTGTGAGTTTTTCGGCTCCGCCCTTCGTTTCCATCTGCCCACAGGACTGTACGTGCACGCCACCTTCCCCCTGCTCCAGCACACCCAATTCCCTTCCCTGCGGCGCCACGGCCTGGCCACGTTGCAGGTGAACCTGGGCTACAAGTGCAACCAGTCCTGCGTGCACTGCCACGTGAACGCCGGCCCCAACCGCACCGAGATGATGGACGACGCCAACCTCGATCTGGTGCTGCAGGTGTTGGCCTTGCAGTCCATAGAGACGCTGGACCTCACCGGTGGCGCCCCGGAACTGCACCCCGAGTTCCGCCGGCTGGTGGCGGCCGCGCGCGGCATGGGTGTGCGGGTGATCGACCGTTGCAACCTCACCATCCTGTTCGAGCCCGGGCAGGAAGGCCTGGCCGAGTTCCTGGCCGAACAGGGCGTGGAAGTGGTGGCATCACTGCCGTGCTATTCGCTGGAGAACGTGGACAAGCAGCGCGGCCAGGGCGTGTTCGACAAGAGCATTGCCGGCCTGCAGAAGCTCAACGCGCTGGGCTACGGCCAGCCAGATTCGGGGCTGGTGCTCAACCTGGTCTACAACCCGCAGGGGCCGTCGCTGCCGCCCAGCCAGCAAGGGCTGCAGGCCGACTACAAGCGCGAACTGGGCCAGCACTTCGGCATTGTGTTCAACCATCTGTACGCGCTGGCCAACATGCCCATTCAGCGCTTTGGCTCCATGCTCATTTCCAAAGGCCAGTTCAGCCAGTACCTCCAGCTGCTGCAGGACAACTACCAGGAGAGCAACCTGGAGGGCGTCATGTGCCGCAGCCTCATCAGCGTGGACTGGGAGGGCAGCCTGTACGACTGCGACTTCAACCAGCAGCTGGGCATGTCGCTGGCGCCCATTGAAGGCGCTGCGGCTTCGTCTGGTGCGCTGGCCCGCCCCCACCTGCGCGATCTGGTGAAGGCCGATACGCGCGGCATGCCCATCCGCGTGGCCGACCACTGCTACGGCTGCACCGCCGGGCAGGGCAGCAGCTGCGGTGGCGCGCTGTAATTCCAGCACCGGTTCCAACACTTCCTGAAGGCCCTCCATGTCTACTCCCACAAGCTTCACCCGCCAGCGCTTCCTGGCTTCCCTGGCCGCCATGGCAGCCTCTGCCACGCTGGCCACCGGCGCCACCCTGGCCTCGGGCAGCGCCTGGGCGCAGGCCGCCAGCCAGGCCCCGCTCAAGTTCGGGGTGGGCATGTTCCAGCCCGACCGCGAGAAGAACGACGCCACCTACCGCCCGCTCGCGCAGCACCTGTCGGCCCGCCTGGGGCGCCCGGTGGAATTGCGCACCGTGGACAGCTGGGAAGGCCTGGCCAAGAGCCTGGCCAATGGCGAAACCGACATCGCGCTCATGGGCCCCTGGGGCTATGTGCTGGCCAACCACTTTGCCGATGCGCAGGTGGTCTCCACCATCCTGTACCAGGGCAAGCCCGAGTATTTCGCCATCATGGTCACGCACCCGGACTCGGGGCTCAACTCCGTGGAGGACCTGCTGGGCCCCAAAGGCAAGGGCCGCAGCTTTGCCTTCGGGGACAAAGGCTCCACCTCCGGCTACCTCATCCCGCTGCACTTTTTCATGCAGCAGGGCATAGATCCGCAAAAGCATTTTGGCCGCGTGCTGCACACCAAGCACCAGGCCATCCAGACGCAGGTGACGGCGGGCCAGATCGATGCCGGCGCCGACTTCAACCGCAACCGCGATGTGATGATTGCGCAGGGCCTCATCACGGCCGAACGCAGCAAGGTGATCTGGCAATCGGCGCCGCTGCCCAACGACGCGGTGGCCGTGAGCGCCGCGCTGTTCAAGGACAAGGCTTTCGTGAAGAAGCTACAGGACGCGCTGGCCGAAGTGGGCCCGTTGCTGGCCAGCCAGCCGCAACTGCTGCCGGCCAACTACACCGGCTTCGTGACCAGCGAGAACAGCTTCTACAAGCCCATCCGTGACGCGGGTCTGGCCACAGGAACCTTGCAACCCAAGTGAATCCTGCGTTGAACCCGCCTCTGGCGCCCTCCCGGGGGCGCTTTGGCTTTCTGCTGCTGGTGCTGGCCTATGCGGCGGTGGTGGTGGTGTGCCTCTGGACCCTGGTGGCCGCCGGAGACTTGTCGGTGGGCCGCAACCCGTGGGAGAACCTGCTGAAGTCGGTGGGGGAGTTCGCGCGGCCCAGCTTTCTTGATGTGTGGTTTGGCCCCGAACGGCTGGAATTCCGCAGCGACGATGGCAGCTTGCTGCGCGTGGAAGACCGCCGTGCCGTGGAGGCCAGCTACCTCGCCGGGCTGGCACGTGCCACCTGGGTCACGTTCCAGATAGCCACGCTGGGCTCCTTGCTGGCCGCCGTGCTGGCGCTGCCCCTGGGCCTGCTGTCGGCACGCAACCTGCGTGCGCCGCGCCCGCTGGCCTGGGCCGCATCCACCGTGCTCGATGTGTCACGCGCCATCCACACCCTGGTGTTTGGCCTGGTGCTGGTGGGCATTGTGGGGCTGGGCCCCACG